>NZ_AP028978.1:3058916-3365874 GCF_036512875.1 Xenorhabdus taiwanensis
AGTTCCAAGCCGGCTATCGCGCATGATCTCCAGCATTTTTTCTCGCTGGCGGGAGGAAAACAGCCCATCACACGTGTCCGCCAATCCATCTAAATGTAACCCTCCCGTCAATAAAACCAAAGCCAACACATAACCCATCGCACCAATATACATTCCTCCACCCGACTGGCTGATCAAAAGTGATACCAAGCCAGCCAAACCACCAACAATTAACCCAACCAATGGAAAATAAGGCACACCACGCCAATATTGACGAAAACCGACGCCTTCCGCCCACTTTTGCGGGATTGGAAGTCGTGTCATAAATTGTAGTGTGACCCAAAAAAGGGGCAGTTTCATTTGATCTTCACTCCAATGCCCGAAACCACCAGCCAGACTTCTTTAGCCGCTTGTGCTAGTTTTTGGTTAGCACGTCCAGCAATATCGACAAAATGGCGTGCCAGTCGGTTTTCAGGTGTAATGCCCATTCCCAACTCGTTGGTTACCAAATACACTGGCGTCGGACACATCAAGCCAGCCTCAATCAGGTCATCGATCTGATGATGGATAACTACCTCCAATGAGGCGAAATCTAGGTCATCAGATGATACACCACCTGATAGGTCAAACAACAAGTTGGCAATTAATGTGGTAACACACTCTAGTATAACGCCCTCTTGGGGTTGACGGTGCTGGCGGATAACTAAGCCTAAATTTTGATGACCTTCCCAGGTTCGCCAATGTGCCGGACGCTCCTGTTT
The DNA here is from genome assembly GCF_036512875.1 of Xenorhabdus taiwanensis. GTDB lineage: Bacteria > Pseudomonadota > Gammaproteobacteria > Enterobacterales > Enterobacteriaceae > Xenorhabdus > Xenorhabdus taiwanensis. The sequence goes on from NZ_AP028978.1 coordinate 3,059,657, forward strand.
ATGTCGCTCAATACGAGCCGCCATTTCTTCATCCGTAACCTGTGCTGTCGCGATATATAATACCTGCTCGCACTGTTTAGCGAGCAGGCGTTCAGCGTAGGTACTTTTGCCGCTGCGAGCCCCCCCTGTTACCAGAATCATGGCCTGATCCCACTAGAGTTGTGCTCATGCATTAATTGATAAATCCGCGCAATATCCAGATGTTCACGCATACTGGCAGCCAATCTATTGAATTGTTTTTCTTTGTACTGGAGGTAATTAAAGGCCACATTTTCCAGTGGAGCGTAGCCTTTTCTGATACGCAATTGATTTAATAGTGAACGGGTAAACGTGTTTTGATCAAACAGACCATGCAGGTAACTTCCCATCACCAAACCATCTTGAGTAACAGCACCATCAAACCCGTTTTTTTCTTCACTATTTTTTTCTTCGCCATTGCGCCAATGTATTTGGGCAAAAGGCATTACCTGCTTACCAAGCCGAGTGGTTCCCAGATGGATTTCATAACCCGCAATCGGTTGTTCGCTGCATGATTTCAGCATACCTGACAATGCAGGCACTACTACGCCCCTAACCTGTGCGGTCTGTTTTTCACTGGCAAAGTGGGTTTCCGTATCCAATAATCCTAATCCTGCCATTTGAGTTAAGCCGGATTCCACCCCATCCATAATCTGCTTACCTAACATTTGATAACCACCACAGATCCCGATAATCGGCACATTTTTCTGACGGGCTGTGATAATTGCCTGCTCAAACCCCTTGATTTTTAACCATGCCAAATCTGCCAATGTATTTTTGCTACCGGGAAGAAGGATAAGGTCGGCTTGTTGCAGCTCAGAAGGTTCGCAGACATAACGCAAATGCACATCTGGTTGAGCTGCCAGCGCATTAAAATCGGTGAAATTGGCAATATGGGGGTATTGGATGACAACAATATCCAGACAATCTTCTGTTTTTTGCCGCTGGCGATCATATTTACCCACCTGCAAAGCGACACTGTCTTCATCTTCCAAATCAAGCTCCAGCCACGGCAATACCCCCAATATCGGGACTTGTGTTAAGGCTTCTATCTGCTCTATCCCTGATTGCAATAAAGAGACATCACCGCGAAATTTATTGATGATCACCCCCTTGATGCGGGCTTTTTCCTCAGGTTTAAGCAAAGCCAATGTGCCGTAGATGGATGCAAATACACCTCCACGATCAATATCTGCTACCAAAATGACCGGAGCATCCACTAATTCAGCCATCCCCATATTAACAATATCGCGATCACGCAAATTGATCTCAGCCGGACTGCCCGCCCCTTCTAACACCATGATATCCGTTTCTGCTGCTAACCCGTTATATGCCATCAAAATCTGCTGGAGCAATTGAGGCTTATGTTCGTGATATTCCACCGCATTCATGCTACACATCACTTTCCCCATAAAAACCACTTGGGCCTTGCGATCGCTGGTGGGTTTCAACAATACAGGATTCATACGTACATCCGGTGTAATCCCCGCTGCTTCCGCTTGGAATATCTGTGCTCGTCCCATCTCTTTGCCATCTGCGGTAATCCCAGAATTCAGTGCCATATTCTGTGATTTAAAGGGAGTGCAACGATAACCATCCTGTGCAAATATCCGGCAAAATCCTGCTGCCAGCACACTTTTACCGGCATCAGATGCCGTTCCCTGAATCATCATCGATAATGTCATTCTATTTTCTCCCTTATTTCACCGTGTACTTTTATCCGTCATCGGCATACCATTATCACTCACCTTGATAATTGCCAGTTTTTATTAACCAAAATTGTTGAAAAATATGATAATTCCTGCATCCTCTCGTTTTCGCTGAGGGACAATGTGGCGAGATTGCGCCAACATCGCTCAGTCGGCAAAGAAGCATCAGCCATCATCAATGCATGTTCTAATAGATTGTGACGTTGCAGTAGGTCACGGATCAGGGGAAAACGCGAATAGACTTTCATCAGGACAATGCAGTCGTGATTGAGTAATGCTTGCTCTAAAACAGCTTCAGAAGCGGTACAGGAAATGACAGCCAATGTTTGATCTTCCATCGCTAGTGGCATCGCACTGGCTGCGGCAATGGCAGAAAATGAGGTGATCCCAGGCACAATTTCCAACCATGAGGGAGAGGCCATCTGTTGCGATACCAACCGCTGCAAAAGAAATACCCATGTACTAAACAGCATTGGATCACCCAAAGTGATAAAACCGACTTTCCTGCCATTAGCCACTTCCTCTTTCAAAGCTCGCGCTACTTCATCCCACACGGCTTGTTTTGCTGCTATGTCGGCTTTCATTAAAAAATGGTAAGTGCAAACTTCCGTTTTCGGCGAAAGGTACTCTTCAATGATGGAGTGAGCGAGACTTTTGGTGCTTTTTTTTCCCGTCGGGGTATAGATCACATCAAGCTCAGAAAGAATACGCGCTGCCCGCACAGTCATCAGATCACGGGCACCTGGGCCAACGCCCATCACATACAATTTTCCTGCTGTTTCGTTCATCAGGCTTTCTCCTGATCATTTAACGCGTAAGCAAGGTGATCGACAAACATCTGCCGAATCATCGGGTTTTCCCCCAATCCCTGTAACCAAGGGAACGCGACGATACCCGCATTCTCTAACTGTGATTTCCAGGAGTCTTCTTCATTGGAAGCCATATCATTAATGGCATGATCGCCTGCCACCAGCATCAATGGCATTAGATAAGCCTTGCGGATTTTTTGCTCTTTTAATCCCTTGATGATCAGAGGAAGTTCGGGATAGCTTTCCACCGCGCCTACCCGTGCCGGAAAATGGTAGTGGCTCATCAGGTGATCCAGACAGGCATAAGCAGAAAAAGCAGGGTGGGTTGTGCCATGTCCCATAAAAACGACACATTCATTCTCTGCCAACCGCGGAAGCTGGGGGCGCAGTGCCCGCATCAATTGCAGGTAATCATCAAAGTGGCTAAGTAACGGGGCGCCCAGCACCAACCGCTTAAAACGAGGACGAAATTTCTCAACCTCACGCCGCACTTTTTCATACTCATCGCCATTAATGATATGCAGACATTGCACAGCAACATCGTCATAACCAGCATGATGCAATCTGGTCAGTGCATCATGGGGAGTATCAATATGAATGTTATCGCGTTGGCGCAATTTGCGAATGATCATGCCAGAGGTAAATGCCCGAAATAGTTCCCTGTCTGGAAACACTGAGGCCAATTGCTGCTCACAGGCTTCAATATTGTTTTTCAGCGTTTCGGGATAACTGGTTCCGAAACTTATCACCAATAATGCTTTTTTCATTTCGCTTTTCCTTATTGGTCTATATTGGTCTATTTACATGCAAAAATTTGCCAATAATCGCGTCATCTCTTCCAATCCATTGGCCTGCGTGATCCCCTTACCTGCAAATTGCTGCTTTGGACGACAAAGTACGATGCAAGGCAACCCAAGAGAGAGGCAAGGTGCCACTTTCTCCCTGAAACCGCCTTGTTCACCAGACTCTTTGGTAATGACGACCTCCGCCTGACAAAATTGGTAAAATGCCCGATTGAAATCGGCACTGAATGGACCTTTGAGGGCAAAAATCTGATCAACTGTTAAGCCACAGGCTTCACACATCACCAAAACTTCTGCGGTGGGCAATACACGGGCCAGCACGGTTTTTCCTTGCAGGTGAGCCATATAATCGGCCAATTGCTTACTGCCAGTTGTCAGCAAAATACGGGTTGCCAAGCTGGCTGCTATTTCACACGCCTGCTTAATGGTTGCTACTTTATGAATGAGAGGATGTTCAATAGCATCAATATCGCTGGGGCGAATGTAACAAATCAGAGGAATACCCAACTTTTGGCAAGCACTAACAATGTTTTGACTCAGCCGTTCAGCATAAGGATGGGACGCATCAATCACCATTTTCGTCCCTCGCTTTTGCAGATATTCAGCCATCTCTTCGGTTTCCATCCTGCCAGTAACAATTTCGCCGCGAACACCCATCGCTTGCTGTGCTCCCGCTGGTGTCGCCACTGACAAGCCATAATCTATGCCGGCAATATCCATCATCACACAAATCTGGCGGGCATCGCTCGTACCGCCAAAAATGTGAACCAATGGCCGTTTCATAACTTATATCCTCTCGGCGTGATCATCAGCCCATCACGTATATACGTTGACTGATTGCCCACTATCACCAGACTGCGCATATCAACACGGGAAAAATCCATTGAACCCAAAGTCGTCAGCCATTTATCCTCATGTTTGCGCCCTGCCGCTTTTACCACTCCAACAGGCGTTTCTGGTGATTTCCACGGAGCCATCAAGGAAAATGCCCGTGCCAAATGTTCTTCCCGTCCGCGACTACGAGGATTATAGAAACAGACCACAAAATCAGCTTCTGCCGCTGCCTGCACCCGCTTTTCAATCACCTCCCACGGGGTGAGCAGATCGCTTAGGCTGATATGACAAAAGTCATGCATCAATGGCGCACCAAGCAAGGTGGCGCAAGCCGTACTCGCCGTCACTCCCGCCACCAGCCTAACTTCTACATTGCGCTTTTGCTGGCTGACCAATTCCAAAATCAAGCCAGCCATGCCATAAATACCCGCATCACCGCTACAAACTACCGCCACATTTTTGCCCTGTTCGGCCAGCTCAATGGCTGTCTGGCAGCGCTCAATCTCTTTGCACATGCCGGTTTTGATAATTTCTTTATCGCCTACCAGTGGTTTCACCAGATGGGTATAGGTTTTGTAACCCACTACAATGTCTGCCGCTTTCAATGCAGTCATCGCCTCCTGCGTCATCATGGCTTCGCTGCCGGGACCAATTCCAATGACAGTTAACATGGATGCAATACTCCTAATGTGATGGTAACGCCCTGCTCACGCAGGGTATGACCAACCAAGTGCCCCTGACTCATTAGCCAGGCTACCGGTTGGGAGACACAACCTATGCCCACCGTTTTTCGGACAAATTCAGAAACCGGAAATGTCTGTTCACATTGGGCGAGCTGATTAACAGAGAAGATTTGGCATGGAATTTGACGCTCTTGTGCCAATTGGATTAGCGCCGGCTCGTTTTTTTTCAGCTCAACACTGCCGACGGCTTTTAACGCCAAAGATTCAAGACCATGTTCTGCCAGATGGCGATCCAATAATTCTGTGAGCCGTTTCGCTTCCACTCCCCGCCGACAACCCACTCCTGCAACGATACGGCGCGGAATTAATTTAAAAGTGGGGATTGCCAGTGCCAGATTTGTTCGTTCATAGCTGATGTATACCAGAGCATCCAGCTCAGGCCGATCCTCAAGAACGTCAACTGGAATGAACCCACGCGTGTCATAGCGATCTTTCTCATCATTCAAGTTGGGATGCCACAAAATCCCCACCCGCTTGCCATTGACCAGCATTTGATTAACGGTTTTGACATTGGCACGGAAATTCTCCATTGTTCCATCAATTTCTTGCGATAACAGATCTAATGCGGCGACCTGGTTAACATCGGTTGCAGTAGTGATCACCGCCTGACCATCGAGAATATCGGCGATCTGTTGCGCCAGTTTATTTGCACCTTCCATATGCCCCGACAATAAACTGATAGCAAACTGCCCTTTTTCATCCAGTACGACAACCGCCGGATCGGTCATTTTGTCCTTGAGCAGCGGGGCGATAACCCGAATGGCGATCCCCGTCGCCCCAACCATGATCAACGCACCGTATTGGGTGAATACCTTACGTACCGTATTAGCAAAACCGCCTTCAAATACGATAAATCCGCTATCGGCATCCATAAATTCACTTTCCACCAACTCAGGGGAAGTAAAACAATCTATTGCCAAATGGGATTGCAAGCGGCGAGCCAACGCCACCCCCCCTTCTGTCAGGCAAAACAAGGCATATTCTTTGTTAGATGATATTAAGTCAGGCGCTACGATATTCATGACTGAACCTCGCATCGTACAGTTTCGAATAGTGATACTCTTCCCCAAGAAAAGCGCCTACCAATATCAAAGCCGTTTTACGAATGCCGGCGCTGCCTACCTGTTCAGCAATCGTCGCTAATGTCCCTCGCACAATCTGGCAATCCGGCCAGGTTGCCTTGTAAACCACGGCAACAGGGGTTTCCTGCCCATATCCTCCTTGAATTAATCGATCCACAACCTCTGTCATGTTCTGTACCGAAAGGAAGATCGCCATCGAAGTTTGGTGGGCAGCAAAGGCTTCCAGCGTTTCCCGTGGCGGCATGGGCGTTCTGCCTTCCATACGGGTAATAATCAAACTTTGCGCGACTTCGGGTACGGTGTACTCCACGCCTAATTGCGCAGCAGCGCCAAGAAACGAACTCACCCCAGGCACAGAGACAAAATCAATGGCGTGATTTGCCAGTTCTTCAACCTGTTCACGGATAGAGCCAAACAGCGATAAATCTCCCGTTTGCAGGCGAACCACCAACTTGCCCGCTTTCACGCCATTTACCATCAATTCCGTGATTTCCGATAACGTCAACCTTGCGCTGTCATGACATTCGGCATCTGCATGGCAATAATCCAGTAACTCCCAATTAATCAGAGAACCGGCATAAATCACTACTTGAGCCTGACGTAATAATTGATAGCCTTTCAGAGTAATCAGGCTCTTATCCCCTGGCCCTGCACCAACAAACCAGACTTTTTCAGTATCAAAACTGATGTTATCCATATGTCCAGAATTAATATGTTCAGGCATTATCCCGCTCCTTTTGCTCAGACTCTTTCTGGCAGGACAGCAAATAAGTCGGATTGTTGGGTTTGAAATAATGTCCTTGCCCGAGTGCCGTCAGTTCTCCCACCTGAATCTCACGCCCATCAAGCGCTGTCACCCGACAGGATTTTAGGTGCGACAATGCTTGCGTGAGATTTCCCAGCAGGATAAAAGTCATCACCAGACGCCCGCCTGGGTTCAAGTGCAGCAATGCCCAATCAATGACTTCTGTCAGATATCCACCGGTTCCGCCAATGAAAATAGCATCCGCAATACTGTCTAATGGTATAGGAGCAATACCAGACTGGATACGAACCCTATGGCAGCCAAAATGTCGGACATTTTCAGCAAGCAGCAACAATGCCTCTTCCTTGCGTTCAATGGCGAGAATATCTAATGCGGGATAGCGCAATGCCGCTTCAATACTGACACTGCCCGTCCCTGCACCAACATCAATAAGACGGTTGGCTTTTTCCAGTTCTAATCGTTCCAGTGCCAGAGCCCTAACCGCTTCTTTGGTCATGGGAATGCGATGACCACGCAAAAACAGTTCATCTTTCATTCAGGTTCACCATTTAAAATCACCACTGCATTCAGGCCATAATCCATGTCGCCGCGTTGCACGATCTGTTCCGCGAGCAAACAAATAATTTGTTCATGTTCATGGGATAAATTTTTACCAATCACCATGCGACGCTGCTGCCCGCGTGCCAGAATCTCTTGCGCAATCCGGTAAGGGCCAATAACGTCATCCGTTACCATAGCGATTTTTTCGTGTTGAAGTAGCCAATCAAAATCCGGTTGGCGTCCGTGGCTGCTGGTCAGGTAAATGTCATTCATATCCAGCAAAATCCGGGCGCACAAATATTGGATTGAACTGATGCCGGAGATGATGCGGGTATTTTGTCCAGAAAAATGCTCAGTGATTCGTTTGCCTATGCCATAAAAGAGGGGATCACCCGAAGCCAGCACGGCTATTTGCCGATGCTGATTCTGTTCAAGCCATTGCATCAATCCATCCACATCCGCATCCAAACGGCGGGTTTCCCCCTTGAAATGGCGAAATTCAGCGAGATGGCGCTTTCCTCCGACCAACACTTCTGCCTGCCTGATAGCCTCCAACGCAGCCAATGTCTGGTTTGCAGCGGCTCCTGGGCCAACACCAACAACAGTGATCATCGGCAATCCTCCATAAAATCCCTCACTATCGCGTCCACAGGTCGATTGCAGCCCAAGACCTGGTTATCAAAAGAGAATAGAATGGCGTCACACTGCGGCTTACCACTGGCGAAACGTAGCATTTGGTCGATACGCCCGCAGATTTTCTGGGCAATTTGTGGGTACACGGTCTGCCAGCCCTGTTCTGCAATCAACTCAATGGCCGCTTCGGTGGTATCACATTGATCCACGGCTTGAATCAGTTCGAAAGGTGCGCCTATCAAGGCCAAATTGGCAATCAGCGTTTCCATGCGACCATCAGCAATATGGCTGTGGGTATGAAAGATACCGGCAGCAATTTTCACCAGCTTGCCAACATGCCCTGCCAGCACCACATGGCGGAATTCCAGACGCACAGCCTCTTGCAACATGTAACCGACAAAATTACTCATTGTGACAACATAGTTCGCATCAATACCCAACTGCTGGCTGACAAAACGTTCACCGTGATTTCCCGGCACAAAAATAATGCGATCTAACCCACTGGCACGTTTGGCTTCTAATTCCAGCGCCAGAGAACGTTTCCAGCTCTCTTCCGACATCGGCGTCACAATGCCTGTCGTGCCAATAATCGAAATACCGCCCTTAATCCCCAATCTGTCGTTATAGGTTTTCTTCGCCCGCGCCTTACCTTCAGGGGCAAAAATGACGATATCTGCCCCACGGTGCAAACCGATTACCTCCCGTACTGCTTCTTCAATGGTATGCCGTGGAGTTTTATTAATCGCTGCCCAGCCAATCGGCAAACCAACTCCCACTCGCGTTACCCTGCCAATGCCTTCACCACCATCCAGTGTGATCACTTTGCTGTCATTCAGGGAAACACGGGCAAAAACCAACATACCGTGGGTTGCATCCACATCATCGCCACCATCTTTGCGGATAGCCGCAATCGCCTGTTGTCCTTCAATCAAAGGTTGCTCGACATTCAAGACCAAGGGAACACCTGAAGGCGTGACAATCGAAACCTGATGAATAATTTGCTGACGCAAGATCATTAACGCAGCGACTCGTGCGGCGGCTGTAGCACAAGAACCCGTGGTGTAGCCCTTGCGATACTGCTTTCCCCGATGCCAAACCGTTCCGAGGCCATTAGTTTGTTCATTCATGCCTTACCTCCGGCATCCGGTACAAAATGGCGTTGATAATGGCCGCGGCAATATTGCTGCCTCCCTTGCGCCCTTTTGCTGCAATACAATTTAATCCGCTATTGATCAGGGCATTCTTTGATTCTTCTGCGCCAACAAACCCAACAGGTACACCAACGACTGCAATCGGTGCAAATTGATGCTCCATCAAACGAAACAGCGCAGTCGGGGCATTGCCAAAGACAAAAATTTTCTCCCCTACTTCTTGCAGGGCCAGATCGACTGCCGCCATTGAACGTGTAATTTGCTGGGCTTTTGCCATTTGAATGGCGCGGGGATCGCTGACATAACAACGGCATTTGCTGCCATGCTGAGCCAGACGCATTTTATTGATGCCAGATAGCACCATTGTTGTATCGGTATATAACGTACAGCCACGCAATATACCATCGCGAATGTGGTGCAAAACATCGGGGGAAAAATAAAGAATATCAAGCCAATCAAAATCAGCGGTGGTATGGATTACCCGTTTGATCACCGCTTCTTGATCTGCATCTACAAAACGATAATCAGGCCGCGCTTCGAAAATAAGCTGGCTGATAATATCAAAGCTATTTCTTTCTATCTGTTGGGGTTGTCGGATGTAGCTGCTCATGCCGTTTCCTCCTTATACTGTCACACTGGTCAGACTATGCAGCAGCGCAAACAGCAGAAGTGCCATCATTGATGCCACCCTCATCATCTGAACAGACTGCGGGATATCGTCGGGTGTGACTTCGCGCCTTGCATCACCAATCCACGGCTTTTTGACTAGCTGGTTAAAGTAAATATTCGGCCCACCAAGACGGATGCCCAATGCCCCTGCCACGGTTGCTTCCGGCCAGCCACTATTGGGGCTACTGTGTTGATAGCGATCACGCCAGCCAATGCGCAGCGCCTGCCGAAAATCCAATCCCTGCCATTTCGCAGCCATTGCCAGCAGAAGCCAGCCCAAACGGGCAGGCACCCAATTCGCCACATCATCCATACGTGCTGAAAACATCCCCAGAGCCCGATAACGAGGCGTTTTATAGCCCACCATGGAATCGAGGGTATTGATTGCCTTATAAGTCATGGCAAGCGGAACACCGCCAAGCATTAAGAAGAACAATGGGGCAATTACCCCATCCACGCTGTTTTCTGCCACGGTTTCAATCGCAGCACGGCTAATTTGTGGCGTTTGCAATTGGTAAGTATCCCGACCGACAATGTTGGCAAGCTGCTTACGGCTGGCGTTCAAATCCCCCTGACACAATGCCTGATAAACAGCGTTTGCCGCATCACCCAAGCTACGCCCTGCCAACACGGTATAAATCAGCCAAACTTCAGCCAAACATCCCAGCCAGAACGTCACGCCATAGGTCAATTGCAAAACCCAATAGCTCGCCAGCCAAACACTCCCTACTACCACCAGCCATAACAGTACACCGCCCCATTTCAAGTCAGTTTCGGTTTGGCAAATCCGGCGAATAAATTGCTCAATCCGGTGAGTAAGTTGTCCTATCCAGCGCACGGGGTGCGGCCAATGAGGGGGATCACCCAATTTCATATCCAGAATAAAAGCCGCAAACCACAATAAAACGGTCATAACAGCCTCCGCGCCATCATCAACCAGCGATGGAGAAAATTGGGGCGTTGGGCAAAATGAATATGCAGATAGCCCGCCAGGGTATTGCCATTCTGGTAGCCTCCCAGCCAGCTTTTCTGCACTGTTTTTAATGTTCCTTTTGGATCACACCATTTAACACACTGAAAAACCGGAGGTTGAGTCGAAATAAAATCTGAGTAATGGAATTCATGCCCGCGCAGCGTTTCTCCTTTCGCCACTAAAGGCGTATCACACATCGCCGTGGCTTCGCAGTAACCAAAGCGTTTCAGGTGATCACTCATCTGGCTTTCACCGGCAATCAATCCCACCATGCCATGCCGCACACCATCTGCATCAGTCAGGGCATCGCCGAGATACATCAAGCCGCCGCATTCCGCATAAATAGGGATACCTTTTTGCTGCGCCTGACGTAACGCCGTATGCATGGCGTAGTTGGAAGATAAGGCTTGGGCATAAATTTCTGGGTATCCCCCGCCCAAATAGATCATCTGGCATTCAGGTAACCGATGATCATGCAGGGGACTGAACCGTTTGATAGTCACACCGGCTTTTTCCAACAACAATAGGTTATCAGGGTAATAGAAGTGAAATGCCTCATCTTCTGCCAGAGCCAGCGTTAAACCTTGCCCCACCGCAGGCTCAATGAGGGAATTGATATTTCCTTTTGGCAAGGAAGATAGCTGGGTTAATACCAGCAATTTATCCAAATCCACCGAATCTTCGATCTGCTGAGCCAGATGAGCCCAGCATTCTTCGTATTGACTGACTTGTTCTTGCGCAGGGATCAGCCCAAGATGGCGGGAAGGAAGGGTAACCTCTGGCATCACTGGAAGCCGCCCCAAAACAGGAATACCGCAATAACCTTCAATCGCTTGTTTTAATAACTGAAAATGGCTATGCCGATTGACGCGATTGATCAGCACTCCCACAATATTGACTGCTGAATCAAATTGCTGAAACCCCATCACTGTAGCGGCAATTGAGGTGGAAACCGCCTTCCCATCCACCAATAAAACGACTGGACAGCCAAGTTGCTTTGCCATTGCCGCACTACTGCAATAATTGGGATCAGTACCATAGCCATCATATAAACCCATAACCCCTTCAATTACAGCAATATCTTGCTCAGCCATCACCTGATTAAACAAACCATTCAGGATGAGTTCAGGTAACATAAAAGCATCAAGATTACGTGAAGCGACACCCGTCACAGCACGATGCCAGCCACCATCCAGATAATCAGGCCCGATTTTGAACGGCTGTACCCGCAGTGAACGGTTCATCAAGGCTCGCATGATGCCCAGCGCAACTGTTGTCTTACCACACCCGCTACTTGTACCTGCAATGACAAAAGCATGTTTCTGTTGCATGTGCTTACCCCAAAACATTTAATTCTGTATTGGTGTTAAAATCGGTATTAGTTTTAAATCTGCAACTCAGATTTTCATTCATTGATATTTATCAAATAAACGTCTTTTAGTTCATTTTCGACAAAACAATTAATATTTCATCAATAACGTGGATATCTACACCTTCTTTATCTCGTAACAAACAAGCAACTTAATAAAAATCATTATCACAATGTTAATTTCACGAAAAATAAAACAGAAGAATAAATTTATTTTCAAAATACACATTTTTCATTTTTATAAAAACACCCTTTATTATTTTTGTGATCTTGTTCATGATTATTGATTTTTAAACACCATTTTTATTTCAACCGAAATAAAAACTAATACACAGCTACAAATCCATTAATTAAGAATTATCGTCAACACATTGAATTAATTAAAAAATAAAAACAATTGATGCAATAAATAAACTTTCATATATAAAAATACTTTCAACAGACAACAAAATTCAATTTGAAAATAACTCACACTTAAGAATGCGAATATTGATATAAATCAAACTTACCTACCCCGCATTAAAGTAATAATTATAAAAGATTGAAATAGACACAACACCAATCATAAAAAAAGAAAAAACCATCCATAAAGCAATAAATAAAAAGTATAAGGCAGAATAAACCGTCATTTATAAAAATAAAAATCAGATCCTCATCATTCCAATGAAAATATTTTTTCCTTTGATGATTTATATTTTAATTCCATAGAGGTAATCCAATGAATAAAGGCAATGTATGGTTAGTGGGAGCCGGCCCTGGTGATGCAGGTTTAATCACCGTCAAAGGGCTGCACTGTATCCGAACTGCGGATGTCATTGTCCATGACCGTCTCGTCAATCCTGAACTTATTGCTCAAGTACCAGACCACTGTGAAATTATTAATGTTGGGAAAGAGCATGATTACCACCCCATCCCACAAGAAGAGATTAATCAAATTCTGGTCAGGCATGCACAGGCGGGGAAACGGGTTGTTCGTCTAAAAGGCGGCGATCCTTATGTCTTCGGCCGTGGAGGGGAAGAAGCGGAAGTGCTGGCACAACATAGCATCAAATTTGAAATCATTCCGGGGATCAGTTCCGCAATTGGTGGATTAACCTATGCCGGCATTCCCGTCACTCACCGCAATTATGCATCGAGTTTCCATGTTGTGACCGGACATACTTCTCAAGGCAACGAACAACAGAACTGGGAAATACTCGCCCAATTGGAAGGAACACTGGTTATTCTAATGGGAATGACCCGCCTGATGGAGATTTGCCAACAGTTGATGCTATATGGTAAATCCCCCACAACACCTGCTGCGGTGATCATGTATGCCAGCCATCCCAAACAAGAAAGCGTTACAGGCACACTCGAAACTCTGGCGGCAAAAGCGGAAGAGAAGGATCTACATGCACCCGCACTGATTGTGGTTGGTAATGTCGTCAATTTAGGAACAATGCTCTCCTTCCCTCCTACTCACGGAGCAATACCATGAGTGAACATGGCGGTAATATCATCGGCATTGCTCAACAATATGGTCTTCCAGCCAATGAGCTGATTGATTTCAGTGCCAATATCAATCCACTAGGTGCTCCAGAACGGGTTAAGACATTGATTAAAGATAGTCTTGTTGATATCGAAAAGTACCCAGATGTGGAATATCGCCACTTGCATCAGGCAATCGCAAAGACTCATCAATGCGATTACAATTCGGTAATAGCAGGTAATGGTGCAACAGAACTGATTTATACCGTCATCCGTTATCTCAATCCTAAGCGAACCTTGCTTCTTATCCCAGGATTTGCTGAATATCGACGAGCCTTGCAGCAAATTGGAACAGAAATTATCGACTATCCATTAACAGAGGAAGCCGGATTTCAGCCTGATTTACGCCTGCTGGATACACTTTCTACGACTCAACCTGATTGCGTTTTTATCGCTACGCCCAATAACCCTACCGGATTAATGCCAAATACCCAATTTATGCAATCGTTGGTGGAATATTGTGAGCAACAAAGGATCTCGCTGATTGTCGATGAATCCTTTATTGATTTTCTTCCTGATAACCGAGGGCTGATTCCGCAACTTACTGTCACTAAGCATCTTTATATCTTGCGTTCAATGACCAAGTTTTTTGCTATCCCTGGGTTACGCTTAGGCTATTTAGTCAGCGGAAATATAGCAGGGATCGCAGAGATGAAAAACCGACGTGAACCGTGGTCAATTAATGCCTTTGCTGCGCGAGTTGGTGAGATTTTATTTGATGAACATGACTATATTGCTGCAACACATCAATGGCTAACATCACAGCAACATTATCTATGGACTCAGCTTTCAACTTTCCCTGAACTAACTATCTGGCCGCCATCAGCTAATTTCCTGTTCTTTCGCAGCAATCACCCCAATGTTGATCTATGGCATGCGTTACTTAAACATCGATTGTTGATTCGCCATTGTAAAAATTATGCAGGATTAGACGAACGTTATTATCGCATTGCTGTGCGCAGTGAGTGGGAAAATCAGCGCCTGATCACAGCCATGCAGCAGGTTTTTGCCTATGGCTGAAGCCGCTTGTCCCGCTTCCTGTGGAGAACTGCTACAAGGATGGCTGTTTGGGGGAGAAAAGTTAATCTCCTGCCCAATCAATTGGTTCAGTTGTGTTTCCGTTAGTGAAGGTATTCCCATACCCCATGAACGACCACGTATGCGCCAGATGGTAAATTTACTGCTGGATTACTGGCAGGAGCCGCCAGAATTAACTTTTGGTTTGCGTATTGAGTATCAATCGACCATTCCAATCGCCAAAGGCATGGCCAGCAGCACAGCAGATATTGCCGCTACCGCCCAAGCCACTGCCAGATTATTGGGCAAACCACTGAAAAGCACAGAGCTAGCGCAACTCTGTGTCAAACTGGAACCCACTGACAGTACGATATTCGAACGATTAACCTTGTTTGATCATCTCACCGCCCAAACGCAAATCCCTTTCGATTGGCAACCGAATATCGATATTTTGCTGTTGGAAAGTCCACAAACCATTTTGACAGAAGAATATCACCAACAGGATCATCGCGCACAATGGCGGAATAACACCTGTTTATTCCAACAAGCATGGTGGCAATTCCATACAGCGAACCAACAGCATGATAACTGCCGCCTTGGGGAAGCTTGCACATTAAGCGCCATCGCCAGCCAATCGATACTACCGAAACCCTGTTTTGATCAACTGAGAGATTTAGTCGAACAGACAGGCATTTATGGCCTGAATGTTGCTCATAGCGGCAGTATCATTGGCTTGTTATTCAATTCACATCGCCATGACGTAAATTACCTGCGCTGGTGGCTGCATCAAAAAAAGATTTCTGAGCACTATCCGAAAATTCACCAAGTCAAACTCATTGCGGGTGGTGTTCGCTGAAATCTATACACATCTTCACGTTTTCCTTATTATAAGTAACATAATTTAAACAATGAATTAAACCCTATGGAAAATACAACTCTAACACCCGCTACAATTGACACCTTTATGTCACTCGACATTCGCGTTGGCAAAATCATCAATTTCTCCCACCTCAAGGCGGGTGGCAGGATTTAAATCCGAAGTCTTGGTTTTGGCCGCAGTTTGTGACGAGCAAGGAACCGTCCTTATCCAACCAGAAAGAAACGTGGAATTAGGCACCCGCATGCTGTAATTTTTAAGTCGTAAAGTAAAAAGGAATACCATGAGAACACAAAAAAGATGTATGGGTTACGTTGCTATCGTTGTAGATGATTACGATAAAGCTATCGACTATTACACCAATAAATTGGGATTTACGTTAGTAGAAGATACGCCACAACCAGGAAAAAGATGGGTTGTTGTCACTCCAAATCCTGAAAGTGATTGCAACTTACTGCTGGCAAGAGCATCTAACGAAAGGCAAGAAGCGTTTATTGGTAACCAATGTGGTGGGCGGGTGTTCTTGTTCCTGCAAACTGATGACTTTTGGCGCGATTATCACAAAATGAAAGAAAATGGCGTCCATTTCTGTGAGGAACCCCGTCAGGAAGAATATGGTATGGTAGTCGTTTTTGAAGATATTTATGGGAACCGTTGGGATTTATATCAAAATGCGGTCGCTTAGAAAACACTTATAAATATTACTATTAGCCCAATTATATTGGGCTATATTTAATTATGTGTATATTTATAGAAACAAACCTTGATCATTAATAACAACACCATTTATTTTTTTACTATTAAAATTAACATCTCCAAATAAATGTTAACCACATCCCCTTACTTGATAATATAATTTCAACTAGTGATATAATTTTTAAATCGAGCTGCTATTTTTTATATTTTATATATCCTTGCCAATATGTTTAGAATACCAATAGAAATAATTTATCTTTATAACACATCTATTAATAAAATAGATCCCAACCATAAGTAGAAACTCCATCATTATAGGTAATCCTAAAATGATATCGCAATCCATAGTAAATACATTGCCAAAAACAAATAAACTATATATTAAAAAACGTAAGATATATTTCAACCAACCTTAAAAATAGGATAACACCTTATGAATACAATCAATATAAATATAAGTGGTAGTACCGTTACAGTCATAAGTAATAACGACACTAATCCAGAACCATTAACTTATAATACAAACACACCAGCATCAGAGCCTCTTACAGTCAGTCCTTATAGGGATATGACCATAGAGCCACACTCTTCTATTGAAGCAATAAGAATTGATACGCCGATTATTCCCGAAACACGCCCCAATTACTATGTAGCTAATTCTGGTCCCGCATCATCAGTTAAGGCTGTTTTCTATTGGTCTCATTCTTTCACATCACAATGGTTCGAATATTCCTCTATCACAGTGAAAGCTGGTGAAGACGGCATATTACCATCACCGAGTAATTCTTTATATTACAGTAAAGTTGTCATTTATAATAACACCGATCAGAGAGCCTTTGTTACTGGATATAACAAATGATGGCTTATAAAGCATGTATAACCCCTAATTTTAAACTCTAAAAATAGATAATTAAATGACTATTTAACTACAGCGCTATTTAATTAATGCATTAAGGTAAAATAAAATTATGAATACCACATCGATTAATGTATCTGAAAGTAAAAAATTACCTGAACTCACTAACGCCATGCTTATTGTGCCTTATACAACATCTACTCCTGATTATGAATGGGATATGTCATCAATTATAAAGGATGCTATTATTGGTGGCGTAGGGTTTATTCCAGGAGCAGGTCCTGCAATGTCCTTCCTATTGGGACTTTTTTGGCCTCAACAGAAAGATAATACATGGGAGCAGATCCTCCAAAAAGTAGAACAGATGATAGAGAACGCCGTTCTGCAAACTATTAAAGGTATACTTAATGGAGATATACAAGAGATCAAAGGAAAAATGGAACATGTGAAATATATGCTAGAAACCTCACCTGGTAGTCAGGAAAGTCATGAAGCATATATGTTTCTGGCCAGATATCTGGTGAGTATAGATGAAAAATTTAAGTCCTTTGATAATAAAACAAACTATCAGATCATGCCGATGTACACCAATACGATTATGTTGCAGATCCCTTATTGGAAAATGGGGATCGAAAAGAAATCGGATATTGGTCTGACAGAGATTGAAGTCAATGAGTTAAAACAACTTATCGACAAATTAGTTGAAAAATCTAAGAATTATATTCATACAATGTATACGAATGAATATAATGATGCTCTCAATACATCAACCGCATCGAATGTCACTAACAATTTACTCTCTGTAAGAGGATATTGTTTATTACATGGTTTAGAGTGTCTTGAGTTAATTGAACATCTACAAAATAATAGCCTAGAAAGTGGTTTCTATCCTAAAACTATCAGTTATTCAACTGTGTTTGATCGTCAGACTAACAAAATGAGAATTCAGGCTCTTACAAAAGACGATAAAATGCAAGAACCCTTTAAGCCATCTTTAATCAACGGCAAATACAATAAAATACAATCCTTGCTTGGATATGTACAAAGAATTGGGAATGCACCTAGAGTAGGTGGTATTAAAATCACCTTTGCCAACGGTTCATCCTATACACTTGGCACAGTAACATCAGAAACGAGTTCAATTGAACTCAATGATAGTATTATCGAAAAATTGGAAGTGTGGGGCAATGGCGCTGTTGATGAGGCGTTATTTACGTTAAGTGATGGACGTCAACTCAGAGTCGGTGAGCGCTACGCGACAAAATACAGAAAATATGCTGTTGATGGACACTATATTGCAGGACTGTACTTAGCCAGTGATGAGCCTTCACTTGCCGGTCAAGCCGCAGGTATTGCCGTTTCATACCATATGTTGGATGATAAAAAATAATACCTGACTAATAGAATTCGAGTTGTAGATCAGCTCCTCTGGTTACAGAGCTAATTATGTAGCCAGGGGTAATTTTTTCCCGTATATACTCCAGTTTCACCTCGCCATGAGAATCAACAAATCATAAAACCAAACATATGTTTGTAATTTCTATAAATCAATCCAACACTCTGTTTTAAAAGAGATTATAACAGGATAAAATATAGTTAACTCACTTGATGTATTTAGCTATATGATTTTTCTGAATTTTTCAGCATAACATTCGAGATGAACATCACATTTTTATGTCATTTGCTGGCTTTATCAATCTTACGATCATATTCTCATAATAAGAAAGAAATATAAAAATAGTCTTTACTGTCTGTAAGACATGAAATAAAACATCAGGGCAAAAAAACAACTAAAGGTATGATATGTCAAAAAGGGAAAACCAGATATTGCAACTTCTAAAGCGTGATCCTTTCATTCAGCAACAAGAAATTGCTGATATTCTCGGCATCAGTCGCTCATGTGTTGCAGGACATATTATGAACCTAAGTAAAAAAGGTTATATTAAAGGTAAAGGGTATATTTTATCTAACGATGTTTATACTGTGACTATTGGTGCAGCTAATATAGACTTAACAAGCTATACCTCGGCCAAATTAATTTATGAAGATTCCAACCCAGGGAAAATTATTTCTACACCAGGTGGCGTAGGAAGGAATATTTCTCAAAATATTGCGTTATTAAAAAATGAAAGTTATTTAATTTCCGTTATCGGTGACGATTCAAACGGCAACGTGCTGTTTGATCATACAAAATCGACCGGTGTTAATGTTAACTATTTCTATAAATTAGATGGCGAAAAAACCTCAATCTGTAATTCTGTTATAGATGAAAATGGAAAATGTGTCGTCACAGTTAATGATATGAGTATTTTGGAAAAATTAACGCCTACGTTATTATCTCAGGCCAAATCTTTAATTCAGCACGCTAATGTGTTAGTTATTGACTGTAATTTAACTGAAGAAGCCCTAAAATGGCTATTTAATAATTCCGGTAATATTCCAATTTTTGTTGACACAGTTTCAAGATCCAAAGCATCCAAAATTCGCCACTTCCTGTCGCATATTCATACCTTAAAACCCAATCGAACTGAAGCAGAAATCCTTAGCGGCATAAAAATTGAAACTCAAAAAGATGCTGCTGATGCAGCACACTGGTTTCATCAACATGGCGTCCAGCGCTTAATTTTGAGTATGGATGCAGAAGGTGTTTATTACAGTGAAATGGATAATACATCAGGATGTTCAAGTGCAATCAATACCCATATTATTAATGCCAATGGCGCAGGTGATGCCATGATGGCTGGCCTTGTACATTGCTGGTTAGAGGGCATGGAACTGAAAGAAAGTGTTCGCTTTGCACAACAATGTTCAGCACTAACACTCTCTTCGGAAAATATTGAAATACTTCCCAAGAATCGTATGTATTTTTGAACGACAAAATTAGAACCATCTGATATATGGAACCGGATTTATCATTCTTATCATACCTGTCAGTCCGAAATTAAAGAGCAATTCTTTGATCTCACATGAATAATTCAGGTATTCGTGTACCACCCTGGCATTACATATCAACATTAATGTTATTTCCTGCTAGAATTCGCGGCGTGAAATAGGCATTATCGTGATGAATTAACAAAAAATAATACCAACAGGGTTAATTAAATGGAAAGTATGTGCCAGAAACTAAAAATTCTGCGTAAAGTTGATAACTTCTTAATGGCTCATAAGCCCAATCACAGCACAGGTATTAAGCGATTTATTTTAGAGTTTCTTTTTTTTGGATTGATTAATGCACGCTCGTGCTTATTTGCTGGTTTCTTTTTTTTGGCTTTATTTTTGGTTCCAGCAAAAGGCATCGTGGGCATACCACGTTATGATGTACTATTAGTATTTGCGTTGACCTTTCAAGCATTACTGATATGGTCAAAACTAGAAACATGGGATGAATTGAAAGCGATCTGTGTCTTCCACTTCGTCGGTTTTATGATGGAGCTATTTAAAACATCAGCATCTATTAGTTCATGGCAATATCCTGATGCTGCGTTTACTAAGCTTTGGGGAGTGCCACTATTTACAGGTTTTATGTATGCGGCCGTAGGGAGCTACATTATACAGTCGTGGCGATTTTTTAAAGTACGTATTGAGCATTACCCACCTTATTGGATGGCAACACTGGTGGCACTGGCAATTTATGTCAACTTCTTTAGTCATCATTATATTGATGATTATCGCTGGTACTTAACTGCTTTTATTTGTGGTTTGTATGCACGCGGTACTGTTTTTTATACGCCGCTGGATAAAGAACGCAGTATGCCACTATTACTTGCTTTTATACTGATTGGTTTTTTTATTTGGTTAGCGGAAAACTTCGGTACCTTCTTTGGGATCTGGCAATACCCGAATCAATTAGGCGCTTGGTCTGTTGTTCATGCAGGAAAATGGGGTGCATGGTCATTGTTGGTGGTTGTGACCTTTACGATTGTAGTTCACCTTAAACATATTAAAGCGAATGTGACAATTGCCCGTTAATTTAGAAATGTCCCTTTTTCATGCATAACAGTATGAAACGCTCATACTCCCAATAATTAGATCCTGTGATAAATTCCCTACTTTTTATTGTGGGTGAGATAGGGCTAAAGTGGATGTGGTTTGTCGCTACTGTCACAAAACAGAAGCGGTTAAAGGATATGGAAAAGGAAGCAGTGGACATCCCCGTTATCGGTCATGCTCCCAATGATTAGATCTTGTGATAAACTCCCTGCTTTTTATTATGGGGTGAGAGATGGCTAAAGTTGATGTGGTTTGTCGTTACTGTCATAAAACAGAAGAGGTTAAAGGGCATGGAAAAGGGCGTACTGGTCATCCCCGCTATCACTGCTATGCCTGCCGTAAAACCTTTCAACTGAATTATGCCTATCAAGCCTGTTATCCCGGCGTGAAAGAGCAAATTATTGATATGGCAGTGAATAACTCCGGTGTCAGGGACACGGCTCGGGTTCTGAAAGTCGGCATTAACACCGTCATTCGCACATTAAAAAACTCACACCAAGACAAGTGACTACGCTGCCGCTTGCGGGCAGTGAGATTCATCTTGTCTGTGAAATAGATGAGCAGTGGTCATTTGTCGGTAATAAGAAAAATCAACGCTGGCTCTGGTATGCCTGGGAGCCGAATAAGAAACGGGTAGTGGCACATGTGTTTGGGGATCGCAGCAGGAAAACATTGAAAAAGCTGCTGGCACTCTTGTCTCCTTTTACTATCCGGTTTTACTGTACAGATGATTATGCCGTTTACGATTGCCTGCCTCAGGAAAAACACCTCACGGGAAAGAAATTTACCCAACGTATCGAGAGAACAAATCTTACGCTTCGTATCCGGATAAAGAGGCTGAATAGAAAAACAATAGGTTATTCCAAATCCGAAGAGATGCATGACAAAGTGGTAGGTACGTTCATTGAACGTGAATACTATATTTCATAACAGATCTAATCATTGGGAGCATGACCCGAACAAGGCGGCACATAAAATCGAACTGGTTTTCGTTGAGTAAATAATAGCGATTGTACTTAATTCCTCGCGCCCCAACCTCTTTCACTGCTGCGATTTCAAATGACGGCAGTGAACCAAACTCCCTTAGCTGCTTAATGTTGGCTTTGATTAGCTTGTATAAGCTACGGTGTTGTAATCCGACACGCTTTGCAAACAAGCGGCTATCTATTCTCGATTCAGTTCTGTGCTGAACTAAAATAGGCTCTTGGCTGTTTTCAGTGTGAGCAAGCCCCTGACCATTTAAGGCCATATTTTTAGATGTCATCGTTTTACCCTGTCTTAATTAATTTGATTTTCGGCTATATGGGTTATTTACGTTCTCTACTGTTGGCGGGTTACGCACCCACCATAGAATATCGCTTAATAACCATGCGCAGGAATTACGCCCAAAATGACAACGAGGTGGGAATAAACCTAATCCCTCTAATTTATGGCAATGGCTGCGAGAAATACCGGATATTCTTTCCCGTTCTCTTTCCCTTATCCGCCTTTCAATTTCGCCATATGCAGAAAGAATATATTTCCGCTGTTCGTCGGTAGGTAATATAAATTTTGTCATTACATCACCTCGCTGCGTGATTCAGCAATACGTTGTGATATCCAGTCATCTATTTCTGATTCAATAAAAGCGACTGAGCGAGTACCAATCTTGACTTGCTTAGGAAATTTATTATCTGCAATAAGTTTGTAGATCCACGCTTTACCGTAGCCAGTTCTGCGCTGAACTTCGGGTAAGCGGATAAGGTTTGTTTTAGGGATTGTGATTGCTGGCATATTGCCCTCCTGTTATCTAGTCCTTGATTTGCCTTAGTGGACGTTTGTTGATCACAGGGGTATTGAAGCGCTTTGAAATTAAAAATTCATACTGTTATAGCGTAAAGTGTATTCTCTACAACGTAGGGGGTACACTATGCAATGTAAGGCAACTATAATTTTATATTGTTTTCTTTGGCATAAAGAAAAATCCAGTTCCTTATAGTTATCGATGAGTAAAAGTAGTTTTTGTTTTCTAGCCATGATGCATAGTGTTCAGCCGCCTTCATCGTGGATTTAAAGTTATTTTTATTAATTTCCCAATCAGAACACACTATGCTTTTAGCTTCTCTATTTTTCTTATGTCTACTGTTTACTGCTTTATCTATATTTTTTCTTTTTTTTATCTCTGCTTTTTTCTGTTTGCCCATTAACTCATCTAATTCATTTTTAAGCTTTTCATTTTCAACTAAAATTTCTGAAATTTTATCTTCGTATTTTTGTTCTAAGTATGCCTCATTCATGAAATTTGATGACTTTCCAATTTTCAAAAAAATATCGCATATATGGGAAAAATAATATAGGTTTCCCACAGAATCTTTATAGTATTCCTCTGTCATACTAATAACATCTGCAATTAATGATAATGTCAGCGCAGCAAAATATTCACTAGGATTGGCATCAGTAAATCCCTCATTGGATTCGTTATCAGGCAACCACTCTAAAATGTCATAAAGAGCATCTATCTCATCTGTATTTTCATACGTTGGAATATCTCCTAAATCTGACTCATCACCAATAAAAACCCAATGTTCCCCATATCGACTAGACTCTGCTGCAAAGGGGTATAGATCTACATACTCATGTTCATATCTCATTTCTTGAGTTTTTTCTATTTCTAACTCAGTAATCGCCTCATTTTTTTTATCTTCAAAATAAACATCTATGAGTTCAAAAATTAATTTTTGAACCGTTATTATTTGGGTATCAGTTCTACTTTTTCTCTTTAAATGATATCTAGCCGAATTAGCTATTTCAGATAATTGTTCAAATCTATAACTAGGAATACTCCCAGACAATGGAGAAAACTCATTTGCCATACGTCACCTCACGCCCTCTATTGGTAGGAGCTATGCCAGCCCGTAGAGGTGTACGGGTTTTCGGGGATCAGCCTAGACATAGCTTTATTTTTAAGGTCTTGGATAGTCTACTAAAGTCGATAGTAACTGTCTATTGATACAGGCTTTTTGCAGATACAAAAAACCAGCCTTTTACTGGCTGGCTCTGTCGGTTGCTGGTGGCCTATGCGCGCTTAAATTTGCCGTGAACAACATTATTGCCGTTCTCTAATGCTTCCATATAATCGGCATACCATTGAAGCATCTCTCTGCGACCATCAATATACTGAGCATGGTTATATGTGCCACGAATAGAATTCTTATCGACGTGTGCAAGCTGTGTTTCAATCCACTCAGAGGGGTAATTTTGTTCGTGCAAAATAGTACTCATTGTGTGGCGGAATCCGTGGCCTGTTACGCGGCCTGCATAACCAATACGCCTGATTAATACACTTAATGCCATTTCACTCATCGGTTTATTTGCATCATTCCTGCCCTGAAAAACATATTTCCCTTGGCCTGTAATGGGCTTTAGTTGTTCTAAAATATCAATAGCCTGATTTGATAATGGAACAATATGAGGACGACGCATTTTCATTTTTGCAGCAGGTATTTCCCATTGCGCTTTATTAAAATCAACCTCTGACCATTCAGCCTTGCGTAATTCACCGGGACGAACGCCTGTTATTATTTGCAATCTCATTCCCATTTTCACCATAAAACTACCTGTATAAGTGTTGAAAGCTTTAAAGAACTCTGTCAGCTCATTAGCCATTAAGAACGCGTAATGTGTTTTTTTAGGTGTGATAAATGCGGATGCTAAATCAGGCGCTGGATTATATTCAGCTCTACCAGTAATAATTGCATGTTTCCACACTTCTCCGCAGCGTTGGCGCACTTTCCTTAATTTCTCCGTTGCCCCTCGATCATTTATCCGAGATAAGACTGCCATTAATTCCATAGGCTTAATTTCAACAATTGGTCTACTGCCTATGTAAGGGAAAACATCTTTTTCAAAGGTTTCCATCATTTCTTCTGCATAAGAAGAAGACCACCTATCAACGCGCTTCGAATACCATTCACGAGTTATGCTTTCGAAGGTATTATTAATTTCTCCCTGAGCTGCAAGTTTCTTTTGTTTTTTATCGTGATTAGGGTCAATACCTTCAGCTATTAATTTCTTGGCTTCATCGCGTTTCTTTCTGGCTTCTGCCAAAGAGATAAGCGGAAAGGTGCCAATAGCAAGCAGCTTTTCTTTTCCTGCGATACGGTATTTCAGTCTCCAATATTTAGAGCCGTTAACCTTTATCAACAGATACATACCACCACCATCCGATAGTTTAAAATCTTTATCTTGGGGTTTTGCTGTTTCAATCTGCCGAGCTGTTAGTTTCATATGTCTAGCATCCTCGCAACTGTGGGGGTACTTTTTTAGGAGTGTAAAAATATACCCCCATATATACCCCCTGATTGGGGTATATTGCAATAGATATCAGTAGACGACAATAGAGTGTGATTTTTGTTTTTATTTGATTTTACAGGAATTAGTAGACTTTCATTGACTTTGACAGAGGTTTATTTGGAGCGAGTGAAGGGAATCGAAGCCTCGTATAGAGCTTGGGAAGCTCTCGTTCTACCATTGAACTACACTCGCATCAACGAAGTGATGGCGTTAAATATATACCTCTTACTGAGTCTCAGCAAGTAGCATATCGTTAATATTTGTCTATATTTCAGTCAGTTGTTTAAGTTTTTTTGATGTATGTAAAAAACGCTCTGTCCGATTAACCGGACAGAGCGTTTAGCTGGTTTTAATCAAAAAATGATTATTTATGCGTATGTGGACGCATTGCAGGGAACAGGATAACGTCACGGATGGTATGGCTGTCAGTGAACAACATTATCATACGGTCGATACCAATTCCTAAGCCTGCTGTTGGCGGCAAGCCGTGCTCCAACGCAGTAATATAGTCTTCATCGTAGAACATCGCTTCGTCGTCACCCTGATCTTTCTGGCGAACCTGCTCTGCAAAGCGTTCTGCCTGATCTTCTGCGTCGTTCAACTCCGAGAAGCCGTTACCAATTTCACGACCACCGATGAAGAATTCAAAACGATCAGTAATGAATGGGTTGTCATCGTTACGGCGCGCCAGCGGAGAAACTTCTGCCGGATATTCTGTAATGAATGTTGGCTGAATCAGGTGACTTTCAGCGGTTTCTTCAAAGATTTCACAATGCACACGGCCTAAGCCCCAGCCCTTTTCAACATCAATGCCCAAGGATTTCGCGATAGCAACCGCTTTGTCCATATCATCCAGATCTGCCATGTTGGTCTCTGGACGATATTTGCAAATCGCTTCTTTCATGGTCATCTTGGCAAAAGGCTGACCAAAATCAAATTCTTGTTCGCCGTATTTCACCAATGTTGTACCCAGTACTTCTTGAGTCAAAGTACGGAACAGTTCTTCAATCAGTACGATCAAATCCTGATAATTCGCGTATGCCATGTAAAGTTCCATCATAGTGAACTCTGGGTTGTGGCGTGGTGAAACACCTTCATTACGGAAGTTGCGGTTGATTTCGAAAACACGCTCAAAACCACCGACAACCAAACGTTTCAGGTATAGTTCTGGCGCAATGCGCAGGTACATGTCGATATCCAGCGCGTTATGGTGCGTAATGAATGGACGCGCACTTGCACCGCCTGGGATCGCCTGCATCATTGGCGTTTCAACTTCCATGAAGCCTTTTTGGATCATGAAGCTGCGTAATGCCGACATCACGTGGGAACGGATCTGGAATGCCTTGCGTGATTCATCATTCGAGATCAGATCCAAATAACGCTGACGATAGCGAGTTTCCTGATCCGCCAAGCCGTGGAATTTATCCGGCAGAGGGCGCAATGCCTTAGTCAGCAAGCGCAACTCAGTACAATGGATAGAAAGTTCACCCGTTTGAGTTTTGAACAGCTTACCGCGAGCGCCTAAAATGTCACCCAAATCCCATTTCTTGAACTGAGTGTTGTAAATGCCTTCCGGCAGATCATCACGGGAAACGTAAATCTGAATGCGACCACCCATGTCTTGCAAGGTTGCAAAAGAGGCCTTCCCCATGATACGACGTGTCATCATACGACCAGCGACGGTTACTTCGATGTCAAGCTCTTCCAATTCTTCCTTAGTCTTGTCATCGTATTTAGTATGCAGATCTGCGGAAATGTTTTCGCGACGAAAATCATTTGGAAAAGCAATGCCGTTGCTACGCAGAGCAGCCAGTTTTTCACGGCGCGTTTTCAGTTCATTATTTAAATCAGGAGCCTGTTCAGCTCCCTGTTGTTGTTGTGACATTTTAGTTCCTTACAGGCCAGCTTTTAAGCTTGCTTCAATGAATTTGTCCAGATCCCCATCCAGCACAGATTGTGTATTGCGAGTTTCTACACCAGTACGCAAATCTTTAATGCGGGAATCATCCAAAACGTAAGAGCGAATCTGACTGCCCCAACCGATGTCCGATTTGTTATCTTCCATTGCTTGTTTATCTGCATTCTTCTTCTGCATTTCCAGTTCGTACAGTTTCGCTTTCAACTGTTTCATCGCCTGGTCTTTGTTTTTATGCTGAGAACGGTCTGTCTGGCATTGGGTGACAATACCCGTCGGTACGTGGGTGATACGTACTGCAGATTCGGTTTTGTTGACGTGCTGACCACCAGCACCAGAGGCACGGTATACATCAATGCGTAAATCAGCCGGATTGATTTCGATATCAATATCATCATCCACTTCTGGGTAGATAAAGGCAGAGCTGAATGATGTGTGACGACGACCACCTGAATCAAAAGGACTTTTACGTACCAGGCGATGAACACCCGTTTCTGTACGCAACCAACCGTAAGCATATTCACCTATGATCTTGATAGTGGCAGATTTCAAACCAGCAACATCACCATCAGACTCTTCAATAATCTCTGTCTTAAAACCTTTGGATTCTGCCCAACGCAGGTACATACGCATCAACATGCTGGCCCAATCCTGTGCTTCTGTACCGCCAGATCCCGCCTGAAGATCCAGATAGCAGTTTGCGCCGTCATATTGGCCAGAAAACATGCGACGAAATTCAAGTTGGCCTAGCTTCTCTTCCAACTGTTCCAACTCAGCAACTGCTTCATTGAAGGTTTCTTCGTCATCAGCTTCAACGGCCAACTCCAGCAGGCCGTTCACATCTTCCAATCCTTGAGTCAGCTGATCAATGGTTTCTACGATGCTTTCAAGTGATGAACGCTCTTTACCTAACGCCTGTGCCCGTTCCGGTTCATTCCAGACATCAGGCTGTTCGAGTTCAGCATTGACTTCTTCTAAACGTTCTTTCTTGGCATCATAGTCAAAGATACCCCCTCAGAACTGCTGTCCGCTCAGACAGGTCCTGAATGTGATTTTTTACCGGATTAATTTCAAACATATTTTGTGTCTTATACGTTGTGTTTTATGAATAAACGATGGCCGCATGGATATTTTCGAACCGTGTATTGTAGCGGATCTATCAAGGGGTTTATAGCCTTCGTCTTTTAAATGCAATTCGAGAAGCTAAGTTTATTCAATAAGGCCAAATATGCTGGATTAAAAGCTGAACATCGCGATTACCACGAAATTCGTTAATATCCAGTTTATAAGCCAATTCTACCGTCTTGACACTATTATCCGGCCAGCGACTGACATCAATATTAAATGCAATGCCATCTAACATTGGCCCACCATTTAATGGCTCAAGCATAACTTTCAGGTGCTTTTCACCCACAATGCGCTGTTGTAATAGCTTGAATTTGCCGTCAAAAACCGGTTCTGCGAACGCCTGCCCCCACGGGCCACCATCACGCAGAATTTCAGCAACTTCCAGCGATAATTCTTCCAATGCTAATTCACCGTCACTCCAGATAACACCTTCAAGTTGGGCTATATCCATCCAGTCTGCTACCAATTCGGAAAAATAGCGCTGAAAGAGGTCAAATTTATCTTGTTCAATTGACAACCCTGCTGCCATCGCATGACCACCAAATTTCAACATCAACCCTGGGTGCAGAGTATCAAGACGTTCAAGTGCATCTCGCATATGTAAACCATTTACGGAACGTCCTGAACCTTTCAAAGTGCCATCGCCTGCCGGAGCAAAAGCAATGACCGGACGGTGAAAACGCTCTTTAATACGTGATGCCAAAATACCCACAACCCCCTGATGCCATTCGGGATGGTAAATTGCTAATCCGTAAGGTAGCTGAGTATGGGTTCGCTCGATTTTATCGCAGATCAGCAAGGCTTCTTGCTGCATACCTTGTTCAATTTCTCGACGGGTTTGGTTTAAACCATCCAGCTCGCAAGCAATCTGACGAGCTTGCGCCATGTCATCGGCCAGTAATAATGCGACTCCAACGGACATATCATCCAGACGTCCGGCTGCATTTAATCGTGGCCCCAACGCAAATCCCAAATCACTGGCGGCCAATTTTGTCGATTCTCGTTTGGAAATTTCGAGCAACGCCCGTATTCCCGCACAGCAACGCCCGGCCCGAATACGATTGAGTCCTTGATATACCAGAATGCGGTTATTGGTATCGAGAGGAACCACGTCTGCCACTGTACCCAATGCCACTAAATCCAGCAGCTCCGCCAAATTGGGTAATGGGATGCCTTGTTGCTCAAACCATGTCAATTTGCGCAATTCAGCCCTGAGTGCAGACATCAGATAAAATGCAACACCAACCCCTGCCAACGCCTTAGAAGGAAAGGAGCAGTCAACTAAATTAGGGTTGATAATGGCGTCTGCGGCTGGCAGTATTTCGCCCGGTAAATGGTGATCAGTGACAATCACCTTGATGCCATGTTGATGTGCCGCGGCTACACCATCATGGGATGAGATCCCATTATCCACGGTAATAATCAGATCTGCGCTTCTTTTAACAACTTCATCAACTACCTGAACGCTTAATCCATAACCATCTTCAAAACGGTTTGGCACAAGATAGTCAAGGTTACGATATCCCATTGCACGCAAGGCGCGGATGCTCAATGCGGTACTGGTTGCCCCATCAGCATCAAAATCACCAACAATCACGATGCGCCAATGTTCATGTAATGCAGTGATAAGCAAGGCAACTGCCTGCTCAATGCCATTGAGGGATTGGTAATTGAGAAGTCCCTTTGCACTACGCTCCAGTTCATCAACTTGACGTATGCCACGCATAGCGTATAGACGGCGCAATAACGGATGAATATCGTTGGGAAGATGGCCAAGATCCGCCACTGGTCGGCGGCGGAGTTGTGTTTCTCTACTCACAGTTTTTTATTCACTAACTTGTATTTACTGAATGGGATAGGCCGATTTTGATTATTCACCATGATGTTCCAACGCAGCCTGCAAATCTTTCGGTGACAAGTAACCACCGAGCACACTGCCATCTTTTAGGACGATCGCCGGTGTGCCCTGAATACCAAACTGCAAACCTAGCTGATATTGTTTCGCGATATCTGTCTTGCATCCTTGAATTGGAGAGACTTTTTCGCCTTTGAAAACAGCATTCAGAGATTTGTTTGGTGTCGCACTGCACCAAATGGATTGCATATCTTTAGCTGATTGATGTTGCAAACCATGACGAGGAAACGCCAGGTAACGGACAGTAATCCCCAAGTCGTTGTATTCTTGCATACTCTCATGCAATTTACGGCAATAACCACAGGTAATATCAGTAAAAACAGTAACAACATGTTTTTCTTTTGGTGCTTTGTAAATAATCATTTGCTTTTTCAAAGCTTCCAGTTTTTTAACCAGAACCTGGTTGCCGATATTTTTGGGTATTTTGCCACTAATATCATACAGTGAGCCTTGTAACAGGTACTTACCATCATCAGATATATAAATAATGCCATGTTCGGTTAAAATAGAACTCACACCTGGCAGGGGTGATGGAGTGATACTTGCTGCCTTAATTCCCATCTTAGACAGGGTGTTATTGATAATGCTCTCATCAGCAAAGGCATTGCTGACAACAGTAGTCAACAGTAATGAAAAGCAAAACGCGATCTTCTTCATTATTTTTTCCTTTATTTTCACCTGCTCCACGGCTACCCGCGGGGATGATGTTGTTGATGCAGCACTTTAAGACGTTCGGTTGCTACATGAGTGTAAATTTGAGTTGTGGAGAGGTCACTATGACCTAATAGCATCTGCACAACACGTAAATCTGCACCATGATTGAGTAGATGTGTTGCAAAAGCATGGCGCAAGACATGAGGTGACAAACGTTCAACATCAATGCCTGCCAATACGGCATAATGTTTGATCCGATGCCAGAACGTCTGGCGTGTCATCTGCGTTCCCCGCTTACTGGGAAAAAATACATCAGATACAGAACCATTTAATAACCATGGACGTCCATATTCCAGATATTTTTCCAGCCAATAAACAGCC
This sequence comes from Xenorhabdus taiwanensis, assembly GCF_036512875.1. Lineage (GTDB taxonomy): Bacteria > Pseudomonadota > Gammaproteobacteria > Enterobacterales > Enterobacteriaceae > Xenorhabdus > Xenorhabdus taiwanensis. The sequence goes on from NZ_AP028978.1 coordinate 3,091,044, forward strand.
TCTTCTCCCAAAGGAACCAATCTTTCCTTATTTCCCTTACCCACAATTCTGACCACGCCCTGACGTAAGTTCACATCAGATAAGGTCAGGCCAACCAATTCTGAAACTCGCAATCCGCAAGCATAAAGCACTTCCAGCATAGCTTTATCCCGCAATTCGATGGGTTGGTCAACTAAAGGCGTGTTAAGCAAATCTTCAACTTGTTTTTCACTTAAGTCCTTAGGCAGACGTTTAGGCAACTTAGGCGCAGATAATAACGCTGTTGGATCATCTTCCCGCATTCTTTCACGATATAGATACTGAAACAACCGCCGCATTGCGCTCAGCAATCGTGCTGAGCTACTGGCTTTATAACCGCCATCCACGCGCTCAGACAAAAACGATTGTAATTCTATCGACTGCACTGAAAGTAAATCATGACCATAATGTACCAACCAATTGTTCAAGGCTTGTAAATCAAGTCGATAAGAAATCAAGGTATTTTCAGCCAGATCTTTTTCCAGCCAGATGGTATCAAGAAATTGCTCTATCAGAGGATTGATCGATGGATGTGGTTCCGTTGGATGCTGTTTAATATCATTATCTTCCAATGAATGGTTATCTGACAGGTGGTGTTTTTTTGGCATTATTTCTCCTTATTTCTCCTTTCTGTCTGCCTATCTGCGCCTTCCAGTCGGCTATTATGCCTGAAAAAGCAATTATTCTGTTACAATACCGATCCTGATATTCGAAATTCCCTGATAATTAATGATGAAAATTGGTCTCTTTTACGGCTCCAGTACCTGCTATACAGAAATGGTAGCAGAAAAAATACGCGATATACTCGGTGAAGATCTGATCGAACTACATGATGTCAAGGATTGTGATCCCCGCTTGATGGAGGAATATTCTGTTCTGATCCTCGGAATCCCTACCTGGGATTTCGGCGAATTACAGGAGGATTGGCTGGCTATTTGGGATCAACTTCCCTCGCTAGATCTGGCAGGAAAAATCGTTGCCATGTATGGAATGGGCGATCAGATCGATTATGGCGAGTGGTTTCTAGATGCATTGGGGATGCTGTATCACCATCTGCTACCAACGGATGTACAATTTATAGGGTTTTGGCCAACAGACGGTTATGAATTTACCAGCCCGAAACCGCTGTCCGAAGATGGTAAACATTTTGTCGGGCTGGCTCTGGATGATGTGAACCAATTCGAACAAACAGATGAACGCTTAGGCGAATGGTGCATGCAGATATTGGCTGAAATGGAAGCGCTGTTTTAACCGTCATCACCGTCCAGGGTACTGGCGCATCAATTGATTCAAATGACGCCAGGCAGCGGGCGATAGACTATCTGATGCTATCCATAATCGAATTGGCGGTTGGTAGCGCATATTTTCTGCCTGACTAAATGTATGGAGCATAACCACCATTCCATAGCGATGGAACCACGGTGGCTGAGCGATGCGCCAGGCAGCTTTTTGCCAATGCACTTTGTTGCCTTTGAACAATACCAACCTGCCCTGACACTGCCGGATATTTTTCTGGCTCCATGCCCAACTACTTATAATGATGGCAAGCAGTGAAAACCAGAAAAATGGAAGCCAAAAACTAGCGCTGTTAATCGGCCAGGGTGCCAACAAAGCAGCAATGGCGACTGCACCATGCGCACCCGTGGAAAACAGGCGAGTATGGCGAGACGCCCTTAATTCACTGTTCCACAGGACCACGAGCTTGGTTTCTGCTCTGGATCAATTTCACCATATGATATAACTCATCATCTTCAGGCCGTCCATGATTCATAAGCCAATTGAAAAGGTCGGGATCCGGGCACTCCAGCAAACGAACGAAAATTCGTTTGTCATCATCACTCAATGAATCATATTCATATTCAAAAAATGGCATGATAGAAATATCCAGTTCACGCATTCCACGACGACATGCCCAGTGAATACGTGCTTTATTATCAATATCCATGTTTAAAAAGCCTCTTTATCATTTTCATTCGTGCCATTAAGACGGTAATAAGATTATTAACGATTCTGGCCTGTTTTTCATCATCTGCATCGGTAGGATCACGAGATATATCGACAAGATGCGAAGCCTATCGCAACAAATTGACTATGCATACCTTATCTATAAATAACAGGAATAATCCCTTTGCATTAAACCGCATCTCTTTTACCATTATCGTTATTTCTTAGTTAAGTTACTGGCAGGAGCTGTTATGACTTACCCAATTCCGTTTTCTGCACAATATCCATCTTCTTCTGCAACACTACTACTGACTTTAATTTCCCTTGATGATTGGGGAATAGTGACAGCCACAGGCGCTGATGCGAAAAAGTATCTGCAAGGTCAGATTACAGCCGATCTTACCTCACTAAATGATAACCAACATGTGTTAACTGCCCATTGTGATGCCAAGGGCAAGATGTGGAGTAACTTACGACTGTTTCAGCGTGATGAAGGTTTTGCCTATATTGAACGCCGTTCATTGTTGGAAACCCAATTAACCGAATTGAAAAAGTATGCTGTGTTTTCCAAAGTGACGTTTGCCAAAGATGAAGAAAGTATCTTGCTCGGTGTCGCCGGCACAGGAAATCGGAAAGCGCTGACAGCCCTCTTCCCAACCCTGCCCGACACCGAATCTCCTGTTATCCAACACGAAACCACAACCCTTCTCCACCTGGCGCTTCCCGCTGAACGTTTCCTTATCATCACGGATAAAACAACCGCCGCTAAAATAACTGAAACGCTAGTCGAAGAGTTTCAATCTCAGTTGAATGATAGCCAGCAATGGCTGGCGCTGGAGATTGAAGCAGGAACCCCAGTGATTGATGCCGCCAGCAGTGCACAATTTATTCCACAAGCAACTAACCTTCAGGCCATCGAAAACAGCATCAGCTTTAAAAAAGGCTGTTATACCGGTCAGGAAATGGTAGCCAGAGCCAAATATCGTGGGGCAAACAAGCGAGCCATGTACTGGCTGGCGGGTAATGCCGCTTCCCTGCCTGTCGTTGGCGATGATTTAGAATGGCAGTTAGGCGATAAATGGCGTCGGACAGGCTCAGTATTAGCGGCGGTCAAACTGGCTGATGGTTCAATCTGGGTACAAGTTGTCATGAATAATGATATGGAAGCAGAAAGTGTATTTCGTATCCGTGATGATGAAGGTAGTGTTCTTACCATTCAAACATTGCCTTATTCCCTAAACGAAGAAAAATAATTATTGAGGTTTTTGTATGTCATTAGCTGTACCTCCTGTTGATTTCGGCCCTTTTACCGATGTCATTGCGTTTATTATGGAACTGGATCAATTAAAATATGTCCATCGCAAGACGAAGTTATTGAATAATACGCGTCATGAAAACTCTGCTGAACATAGCTGGCATTTTGCTATTGCTGTGCTTGGCTTTGCTCCTTATGCCGGAGATGTGGATATTAGCCGCGTCATACAGATGGCTTTGATCCATGACATTGTTGAGATCGATGCAGGTGATGTTATCGCGTTCGATCTGGCTGCCCGTGAAGCCATTCACGAACATGAAGTGAAAGCGGCTCATCGTATTTTTGGCTTACTACCGGAAACCCAAGGAAAATATTTTCTGGAACTGTGGCAAGAATACGAAGACGCCATCACACCAGAAGCGCGTTTTGCCAAAACTCTTGACAGAATTATGCCGGTATTTATGAACCTGCATAACGAGGGACAAAGCTGGGTTGAGAATAATATTCGCTTCGAGCAAGTTTACAATCTGCTCCACTTTGTTGCCGAAAGTTATCCTGAACTATGGAAATACCTGCTGCCTCAATTAGAAGCAGCAAAAGAAAAAGGCTGGTTGACATAGAAAAACAAAAGACTTTTACGCCAAATGAAAAAAGCTCCCGTAGGACCTGAGTTTATATTAGCTTTATCTTATCCATTGAAAAAATAATAATTTTTTTGATAAAAAAGCAGTGTTAGAAATTTTTCCTAACACTGCTTTCGATGAATCTCGTTAATTTATTTATAACTAACGATAATTTTCAATTGGAGCACAAGAGCAATGTAAATTGCGATCACCGTAAACATCATCAAGACGTTTAACCGTCGGCCAGTATTTATTGGCTTTCGTTTCCGCAGTTGGGAAAACAGCTATTTCACGGCTATAGGCATGATCCCAATCAGAAATCAGTTCAGTCTGCACGTGTGGAGCATTGACTAATGGGTTGTCTTCCAACGGCCATTCTCCGCTTGCCACTTTGCTGATCTCTTGCCGAATTGCCAGCATTGCGTCAATAAAGCGGTCAATTTCAACTTTACTCTCTGATTCCGTTGGTTCAACCATCAAGGTTCCCGCAACCGGAAATGACATGGTTGGTGCGTGGAAACCATAGTCTATTAGACGTTTGGCAATATCCATCTCACTAATGCCGAATTCTTCTTTCAGTGGGCGAATGTCCAGAATACATTCGTGAGCAACATACCCATCACGTCCGGTATAGAGGATTTCATAAGCGTCTTTCAGGCGGGCGGCAATGTAGTTTGCATTCAGGATCGCAACCTGGCTGGCCTGTTTCAGCCCTTTTGCTCCCATCATGCGAATATACATCCAGCTAATTGGCAGGATAGATGCACTACCAAATGGCGCTGCGGATACTGCACCTAATGTTGTAACTTCATCCATTTCAACCACTGAATGACCTGGCACAAATGGGGCAAGATGTTTTTTCACACCAATCGGTCCCATGCCTGGACCACCACCACCGTGTGGAATACAGAAGGTTTTATGCAGGTTCAGATGCGAAACATCTGCACCAATAAAGCCCGGAGTTGTAATCCCTACTTGTGCGTTCATGTTCGCACCATCAAGATAAACCTGCCCGCCGTTTTGATGGATAACTTGGCAAACCTCACGGATGGTTTCTTCGTAGACACCGTGCGTTGACGGATAAGTCACCATGATACAGGCAAGATTATCACTGTGTTTTTGCGCTTTTTCACGCAAATCAACCAGATCGATGTTACCTTCTTTATCGCATTCCACAACAACAACCGTCATTCCTGCCATATGAGCAGAAGCCGGATTTGTGCCATGCGCAGAGCTTGGAATTAAGCAAATATGGCGATGTTGTTCACCACGGCTGGCGTAATAGCGACGAATTGCCAGCAGACCGGCATATTCCCCTTGTGCGCCAGAGTTTGGCTGCATACAAAATGCGTCATATCCGGTCAGCAATACCAGCCAACGGGAAAGTTGACCGATCATCTGGTGATAACCCTGCGCTTGTTCTGGCGGGCAGAAAGGATGCATATCGGTAAATTCAGGCCAGGTAATCGGCATGATTTCCGCCGCTGCATTCAATTTCATGGTACACGAACCCAGCGGGATCATGGCTTGATTCAAGGCCAGATCTTTACGCTCCAGACTGTGCATATAACGCATCATGTCAGTTTCGCTGTGGTAGCGACGGAAATTATCATGGGTCAAAATGTCGTCATTACGCAGCATGGAGGCAGGAATAGATTGGCTGTCTGTCGCGATTTCACGATCAAGAGCATCAATATCCAGCATTGAGTCAGAACCTGTTATCACTTGATACAGGGTTACCAAATCATCGCGGCTGGTTTTTTCACTCAAGGATACACCCACAGCACCAAGAATATCGGTACGCAAGTTAATTTGCGCTTTAACCGCTCTTGCCAGTACCTGAGCCTTATCTGATACTTCAATCGCCAATGTATCAAACCATGTCTTATGACGCAGTGTGATACCCGCCTTTTGCAAACCCGCAGCCAGAATATCTGTCAGTCGGTGAATACGGTTAGCAATACGCTTTAACCCTTCAGATCCGTGGTAAACCGCGTACATTCCCGCAATATTTGCCAGTAGGACTTGAGAAGTACAGATATTGGAATTCGCTTTTTCACGACGAATGTGCTGCTCGCGTGTTTGCATCGCCATACGTAGTGCTCTGTTACCCGCTGCATCACGGGAAACACCGATAATACGGCCCGGCATAGAACGTTTGAATTCATCGCGGCAAGCAAAGAAGGCAGCATGAGGGCCACCATATCCCATCGGCACACCAAAACGCTGTGCAGAACCAAATACAATATCAGCACCTTGTTTGCCCGGCGCGGTCAATATGACCAAAGCCATGAAATCCGCGGCAACACTGACAATAATTTTACGCTCTTTCAGTTTCGCAATCAGGTCACTGTAATCATGGATTTCACCCGTCGTTCCTGTTTGTTGCAGCAAGACACCAAAGATCCCGTCCAGTTCCAGTACCTTTTCTGCTTTATCAACAATGACTTCAAATCCAAATGTTTCGGCACGGGTACGTACTACATCCAACGTTTGTGGATGAATATCATCCACCACAAAGAAACGTTCAGCCCCTTTCAGTTTGCTGATCCGTTTTGCCATTGCCATCGCTTCTGCGGCTGCTGTTGCTTCATCCAGTAGTGAAGCAGAAGCAAGATCTAAGCCTGTCAGGTCAATGGTTACTTGCTGGAAATTCAATAAAGCTTCTAATCGGCCTTGAGAAACTTCCGGTTGATAAGGGGTATATGCGGTATACCAGCCCGGATTTTCCAACAAATTACGCAAAATAACGGGAGGTAGAATTGCGGGTGAGTATCCCATACCGATATACGATTGATAGCGCTGGTTCTGACTCGCTATCGCTTTCAATTCAGCCAGAGCCTGTTGTTCAGTCACACCTTCACCAACCGCAGGAGGCTCTGATAATGCGATATCACGAGGAACAATTTTATTGGTCAGATCATCAAGAGAATTTGCACCTACTATCGCCAGCATCTCTGTTTGCTGTTCAGCAGAAGAACCAATGTGGCGACGAATGAATTCATCTTGATTTTCAAGTTGGATTAATGTCTGAGTCATTGATGATAATTTCCTGAAACTCGCTATGCCTTCTATCTTTCAAGTTACAGTTTTGGTGCCTATCACTTGAAATCTATTGGCTATAAAAAACGGCACAAAAAAAACGCCCCACTCACAATGTGATATGGGGCGATTCAAAAACATTATTCGTCTTCTTCCAAGAGTGACCGATAACTTTCGGCATCGAGCAAATTAGCAAGTTCACTCTCATCGGTTATTTTAATGCGGAACAACCAACCTTCATTATAGGGTTCACTGTTCACTAATTCGGGGGAATTTTCCAGGTCAGGATTAATCGCGATAATCTTACCACTCACTGGTGCGTAAATATCAGAAGCCGCTTTGACTGACTCTACAACAGCACAATCATCACCACCATTTACTTCTGCGCCTATTTCGGGCAAATCAACAAATACCATATCTCCCAATAAATTTTGGGCATGTTCGGTAATACCTACGGTATATTCACCATTTCCTTCCGAGCGAACCCATTCATGTGATTCTGTATATTTTAATTCTGCTGGTACATGACTCATCGTTGCCTTCTCCTTGTTTTTATCACTCTACAAGTGGTTTTCCCATCCGCACAAAGCCCGGTTTAACAACCTGCACGGGCATTTCACGATTACGGATCTGGACAACCGCCTGTTCATCAATACCTTGCGGTACACGTGCAAGGGCTATACTAAATCCTAAAGTTGGGGAGAATGTTCCGCTGGTAATGACTCCAGAACGTATTTCGCCGGAACTATCAGTGAAACTGACAGTTAATCCACCACGCAATACTCCCTTTTCACGCATGACCAGTCCAACCAACTGATCAGTACCGGTTTCACGTTGCCTTTCCAATGCTTCACGGCCAATGAACTGACGATCTTCCGGTTTCCAGGCAATTGTCCAACCCATGTTGGCAGCCAGCGGTGAAATAGTTTCATCCATTTCTTGACCATAAAGGTTCATGCCTGCTTCAAGACGCAATGTGTCACGCGCCCCCAATCCAGCGGGTTTTACCCCTACAGCCAACAACTGCTGCCAAAAGTCTGCCGCGTGTTCTTTAGGCAGTGCAATTTCATAACCGGCTTCACCGGTATAACCCGTCGTTGCGATAAACAGATTTCCCGACTGGACGCCAAAGAAAGGTTTAATGCCGGTTGTCGCCTGCTTCTGCTCATCGCTTAGCAGTGATTGCACTTTGGCTTGCGCATTTGGCCCCTGAACAGCAATCAAAGCCAAATCATCACGTACAGTAATCTCAATGTCATATTCTTCAGCATGTTGGTTAATCCATGCCAAGTCTTTCTCACGGGTCGCTGAATTCACAACCATGCGATAAAAGTTATCAGTGAAGAAATAAACAATCAGGTCATCAATGACGCCGCCGGAAGCATTTAACATTGCGGTATACAGTGCTTTGCCCTGCTCAGTGAGTTTGGCAATGTCATTGGCCAGAAGATAACGGAGAAAATCACGACAACCTGTACCGTGTAGATCCACAATTGTCATGTGGGAAACGTCGAACATACCGGCATCAGTACGCACTGTATGATGCTCGTCGATTTGTGAACCATAGTGCAGGGGCATCATCCAGCCATGAAAATCTACCATGCGTGCTCCGCATGCCAGATGTTGATCATATAGTGGGGTGTGTTTTGACATTATTTCCCTCTTTACATTCTTGACATGAAAACATTCGTGACCTGAAAAAAAGACGGCGCATTAACCGGCAGATGTTGGATCATGAAGCAAAGAAACGGTTAATCACGCAAACGATACCTTGGGATCAGAAGTTACCACTGAAACAGGAAATGAACCATAAAATAAATTAGCTGCATTGCAGCGGCAATCCCAAAAGCTCCTTATTGTCATACAGAATTTTTGTCTAATTTATTACACAAAAACACTCAAAATTTTTAACAAATGACAGAAAGCAATATTTTTAGATTGAAAAAAGGCTAAAGTATGAAGTAAATCGACTTAACACACTTTAGCCTGATATGAGAAAAACTAATTCTAATTCACGGGCTGAATTAGATTTTTTCAACCGAAGAAGTTTGAGAGATTAGCCAATCAGGAAGGTCATTGAGCCCCATTGCATGACGAAGCAATTGCGGCTTCATTGCCGGTAAGTGATCAGCCAAGGCTAACCCAATACCGCGCAATAATCTTTTAGCTGGGTTATTGCCATCAAATAGCTGACGAAAACCCTGCATACCTGCAAGCATGACTGCCGCACTGTGTTTACGACGACGCTCATAACGCCCTAAATAGAGATATTGGCCGATGTCTTTTCCTTGCTGATTTAAGCGGCTCAATTCACCTATCAGCTCTGCCACATCCATAAATCCGAGATTAACACCCTGACCAGCCAGTGGGTGGATAGTGTGTGCTGCATCGCCCAGGAGTGCCAATCGATGAGCAGCAAAATTGCGGGCATAACGCCCCGTTAATGGAATGGTTTGCCGATCACTGATCAGTTCACATTGACCAAGACGCATATCAAATGTCGCGCTTAGTTGCCGATTGAACAACGCGGGTTCCATAGATTTGCGCTGTTGCGCAGATTCAGCCGGTAATGACCACACAATTGAACATAAGTGAGGATCTGGCAGAGGCAGGAAAGCCAGTATCCCATCACCGTGGAAAACCTGACGCGCAACACCTTCATGAGACTCTTCAGTACGAATTGTCGCTACTAATGCATGATGTTCGTAATCCCAGAAAGTCAACGGAATATCTGCGTGTTGACGCAGCCAAGAGTGGGCACCGTCTGCACCAACAACTAAGCGTGAAGTCAGCATCCTTCCATCCGATAAAGTGATGAAAGCCTCGTTTTCTCCCCAGGCAACATTCTTGAGAGAAGATGGAGTAAAGAACATCACATCTGGCAGATTTTCCGCGCGTTGCCAGAGTGCTTGCCGGATCACACAGTTTTCGATGATATGGCCCAGGTGTGTCAGTCCATTTTCCACCGCATTAAACTGAATACGCCCGAAACTGTCCTGATCCCAGACTTCCATTCCCTGATAAGGGCTCGCTCGCATTGCAAGAATATCTTGCCAGACACCAAGATGAGTGAGTAATCGCTCACTGGCTGCATTAATGGCCGAAACACGCAACGCATATTCATCATTGGCACTAAGTAGCTTTGTCGGTGGATGCTCTTCTACAATCGCGATGCGCAAACCACTACCTTGCAAACCACAGGCCAGCGCAAGGCCAACCATTCCGCCCCCTGCGATCACCACATCAAATGATTGCATTCTTTTTTCCTCTTAATCTGCCAATGGTGACTGTGCAACCCAACCTAATGTCTGACGGGCAAAGAGATCCCGCATAGGGGGTAACCTTTCCATTGTCATCAAGCCAAGATTACGCCCAATTTTTAACGGTAAGTAGTCATTGGCAAATAACCTGACCAATCCATCCGTGATCCCAATGGTAGTTTCACGATCCGCCTGACGCTGTTGCTGATACTGTGCCAATACTTTATAGGAGCCAATATCCTGCCCAGAAATGGCCGCTGCTGAAATGATTTGTGCCAAAGTCATCACATCGCGCATCCCCAAATTAAAGCCCTGCCCAGCAATCGGATGCAAGGTTTGGGAGGCATTACCTACCAGCGCTAAACGGTGGCTAATTTGCCTGCTGGCTGTCGATAATGCTAAGGGATAACTATGTCGTTGACCGATTCCCAGCATTTTCCCTAAACGCCAACCAAATGCTTTTTGTAGCTGTTGGAGGAATTCATGCTGGCTCCAGTTATTGACTTCTGACTGTTTTTCCAGTGGGTGACACCATACCAGTGAACTACGTCCTTCCGACATAGGCAACAATGCCAATGGCCCATGTTTGGTAAAACGCTCGAATGCCCTTCCTTGAGGATGTTCAGAAGTCAGCACATTGGCAATAATAGCTGTCTGCTCATAAGATCGCTGTTGAAACGGTATATTGCATACCTGGGCTATCGCAGAGTGGCTACCATCCGCCGCGACCAGCAGTTCTCCTGTCAGTTTTTCGCCATTATTCAGCGAAACCACCACCGAACTGTCTAAACGTTCAACGGAACTCACTTTAACCGGACAGTAAATTTTAATATTTGGAGATTGTTTTAATAAATCAAAAAGATGAATTCCAGCATCATGCAATTCAATTACATTGCCCAATGCCGAAATATCATAGTCACTGGCGCGGATGTTGACGAAACCGCTATTACCGCGGTCGCTGACATGAACGTGAGTTATTGGAGTAACACAATGTTGCAATGCAGGCCAAATACCGATCTGATGCAAGCGCTGACATGTACCATAAGCCAAGGCAATAGCCCTCGCATCAAAACCAGGATGTTCCTTGGTAGGTTCTGCGGCTTCAATCAAGGAGACTTGTAATTGCCCCCGACTCAGCGAGGCAATAGCCAGAGCCAACGTCGCTCCCGTCATTCCTCCGCCCACAATAATCACGTTCATTATAATTCCCTGATTACTTTAACCTTAACTGTGCTTTGCCTGTGCCATCAGAGCTTCTATGTCATCTGGATCTTTCACAACAAGCTCAGTCAGGTTTTCATTTCCCGTTTCTGTTATCACAATGTCATCTTCAATACGGATACCGATACCACGGTATTCCGGCGGAACATCTGCATCGGGTGCAATGTAAAGCCCTGGCTCTACAGTTAGCACCATACCCGGTTCCAGAATTCGATAGCGATCAACGCCGTAATCACCGACATCATGCACATCCAGCCCCAACCAGTGACTCAAACCATGCATGAAAAATTGACGATAAGCATTGGTTTCGATCAATTGTTCGACTTCACCATGCATAATTCCCAATCTTACCAATCCCTTCACCATGACACGTACAATCTGTCCCGTGACCTCGCTTATGCTGATACCTGGTCTGTAAAGTTCCAAAGAAAGGTTGATAGCTTCCAGCACAATGTCATAAATTTCACGTTGAGGGCGCGTAAACTTGCCATTTACCGGGAATGTCCGTGTGATATCGCCGGCGTATCCTTTATATTCACACCCCGCATCGATTAACACTAAATCGCCATCTTTCATGCGACGTTCATTTTCAGTGTAATGCAGGATACAGGCGTTTTCTCCCGCGCCGATAATGGTGTTATAAGCAGGATAACGCGCATCCTGACAGGTAAATTCGTAGTGAATTTCGGCTTCAAGCTGGTATTCAAACATGCCTGGGCGGCAAACCTGCATCGCCCTAGTGTGCGCCTGGGCACTGATTTCCCCAGCTTTACGCATGATTTCTAATTCAGCTTCTGATTTAAACAGACGCATTTCATGCAGCCACGGGCGCCAATCTGCCATGACCGTTGGTGCCTTGAAGTTACGGCGGCTGTTTTTGCGCAATTTATCCAAGGCACCAAAAACGATGTTATCAGCGTACTCAAATTCTCCCTGGGCGTGATAAACCACCTCCAAGCCATTCAACAACAAATAGAGTTGTTCATTGAGATCATCGAATGGCAGGGCACGATCCACCCCCAACTTTTCCAATGCAGCTTCTTGTCCAAGACGACGACCAAACCAAATTTCCGCAGTCAAATCGCGAACACGATTAAACAACACACTGTGATTGTGGGTTTCGTCGCTTTTGATCAGTATCAGAACTGCTTCCGGTTCACTGAACCCTGTCAGATACAGAAAATCACTGTGCTGACGGTAGGGATATTCACTATCTGAATTACGTGTCGCAGGCGGAGCCGAAAAAATTATAGCTGCACTGGCTGGTGCCATTTTTGACAATAATGCCTGACGACGGGATAAATATTCTTGTTTAGTCATACCCTCTCCTGCAATTCCATATTATTAGTTGGGATACCCCTTATCTTTCAAAGCTTGAAATTTATAGGGTGAAGACCGCCAATCAGTGCAATGTTGGTTTTTCATTTTTTGCACTGCCTGCGGTTTTAGGTGTCGCTAATGCGATATAGCAGAGTTGAACCGCAACACGGACATATTCCAATACTTCTTCAAGGGCTTGAGAGAGTTCTTCCTGATCTTCGTCTTCATCATAGCCCAACATGCCGATGTTACGTAAATCGGTGATAATTTCCTGAATTTCTGGTTTTTCTATCAATTTAGGGTTGGCTACACCCAATCCGAGCAGAAAGTGGTTTACCCATCCCGCCAAGGCTTCTGCGCATTCAAAAATCCCCGCCTCTTCATCAGGAAGCAACAGGTGGAACGCGAAATTACTGTCATCCAGCAACTCAAATGTCGTTTCGTATAATTCCCTAAGCGGTAGAGCCAAAACCTGAGAAAATGCCAGACCATCATTCGCAAGATCATGCACCAATGTTTGCCAACTACTATCGTGATTACCACCATGATTTCCACTGCATAGTAACCCACTGATTAAGCCATGCATTTCTGCTGCTGTCAGGGCAACGGACTGTTGATGCAAAATTTCATCAAATGATTGATAATTAGGTAATGAGTTTTGTATAGACATGTATATTGATCATCGTTGGCGATATAAGTTTATGCTATGCTACCATCAAGGGGAGTCGCTATACCAGACAGCACACACCGATATAAGGAAGGAGGCTTTTGGTATTGTATGGTAATGATTGGTGTCGGCCTTGTTTTATACCATAATTTACTCTATGCCCAATAGATTTCAAATTACAGCTCTGCCTGCAAAGCAGCAATTTGAGAGATAAGGGATATATATCAACATCAAGGTATCGGCACAATAATAAATCAGGAAGGTGTCATGTCTGCACAACCAGTAGATATTCAGATTTTTGGGCGGTCATTACGTGTCAATTGTCCAACAGAGCAGATTGAAGCGTTGCAAGCTGCTGCTGTGGAACTTGATCAGCGTTTGCATAACCTTAAAGAACGCACCAGAGTCACTAACACTGAGCAACTGGTTTTTATTGTGGCACTGAATGTCTGTCACGAGTTGGCACAGGAGAAGATGAAAACCCGTGATTATGCTTACAATATGGAACAAAAAATAAAAATGCTCCAGCAATCCATTGAAAAGGCACTGTTAGAGCAAGGTAAAGTTACCTGATAATCCTACCCTTCAACTCAATCTTGTTGATAAATCAGGCAGTAGTCACTATAGATTAATATAAGCAGTTGCTTTCTTCGTTTAGTTCCATACAATAGGCTTCATAGCGTTGCTTAAAGCCTATTTAGTTGGTTTAAGCAGCAAAAAATTTCTCTGAGGTGTTCGTGAGCAGGGAAGTCCCCTGAGCCGATATTTCATCTCTATAGAATGTGGTGCTACGTTTCTTGTGAGCATGCTTGGCCAGACCAGGAAGCCTAATAGCAACGACGCTACGTTCACCTTGAACCAAGGGTTCAAGGGTTACCACCTGTAACGGCATCTTGGAGAACCTCCCATTTTTTATCTGTTTTGTATCCTTTTCTGCGTTAATTAACAGGCAGGTATCATGCAATCAGATGCTTCTCTTTCTCTGCGCCAATCCATTAGAAAAAAAATTCGGCAATTACGCCAAAATCTATCTCCTGAACAACAATCGCAATTTGCCCAGCAAGCCGTTAAACAGGCTATAGCTCACGCTAAGATCCAGCAAGCTGATAAAATTGCCCTCTCTCTCTCCTTTGATGGGGAATTAGATACACGTCCGCTAATTCAACAACTTTGGCGACAAAACAAACAGGTCTATTTGCCAATATTGCATCCTTTCAGCCGGAATCACCTGCTGTTTCTCCGTTATTGCGCCGACACGCCTCTTATTCGTAACCGCTTTAATATCGAAGAGCCTCAATTGGATGTCCGGCGGGTTTTACCCATATCCGAACTTGATGTCATGTTTATTCCTCTGGTCGCTTTCGATTATACAGGGCAACGTCTGGGGATGGGTGGTGGTTTCTACGATAGGACTCTCGCAAAATGGCAACAACAGAATTTTTATCCGATTGGATTAGCCCATAATTTGCAGTTAGTTGAAAAACTACCTAGTGAGAGTTGGGATATTCCTCTGCCAGAGATCATTACACCAGAAAAAATATGGCAATGGATATGAATTAGCATTCTACTCAGTAAGTTAACAGGGGCTATTGTGCCTTCAATAGCCCCTTATTTTTAATGCGTTTCGTCTTATCAATAATGACCTTTAACCAGCCATCATATCTTAGTAAAGCAAGCGAGAACGGATCGTGCCTGGCAAAGATTTCAATTTCTGCAAGACCAGTTCAGCCTGAGCTGAATTTTGCGTCGTGATATCAATCACCACATAACCAATGTTACTATCAGTCCGCAAGTATTGGGCATCAATATTGATTTCTTGCTCAGTGAACACTTGGTTAATGCTAGTCAAGATACCTGGGCGATTTTCATGGATATGCAGTAAGCGGTTAGTATCTTTGGCATGAACAGGGAGCGATACTTCAGGGAAATTGACCGCTGATAATGTAGAACCATTGTCAGAATATTTGACCAGTTTACCTGAAACTTCATAACCGATATTTTGCTGGGCTTCTTGCGTCGAGCCCCCAATGTGTGGCGTCAGCAGTACGTTATCAAACTGGCTTAATGGTGAGATGAAAGGATCATTGTTTGTTGCGGGCTCATGGGGAAAAACGTCAATCGCCGCACCAGAGAGATGCCCGGCTTCCAACGCATTGCTGAGTGCATCAATATCGATCACAGTACCACGTGAGGCATTGATCAAAATCGAACCTGGTTTCATCAATTCTAGTTCTGCTGCGCCAATCATATTTTTGGTAGAAGTGGTTTCAGGAACATGCAGGCTCACAACATCGCTCATATTCAACAATTCAGACAAATGATGAACTTGCTGTGCATTACCTAATGGTAATTTATTTTCAATATCATAAAAATAGACATTCAAACCAATATTTTCAGCCAAAATGCCAAGCTGTGTACCAATATGCCCATAACCGATAATACCTAATTTCTTTCCACGTGCTTCGTAGCAACCTTTTGCCTGCTTATCCCATATCCCATTGTGAGCTTTGGCATTCGCCTCAGGAATACGGCGCAAAAGCAACAACAGCTCACCTAATACCATTTCAGCGACCGAGCGCGTATTAGAAAAGGGGGCATTAAATACCGGAATACCACGCTTTGCTGCGGCTTTCAGGTCAACCTGGTTAGTGCCAATACAAAAACACCCAACTGCAACCAGCTTTTCCGCTGCGGCGAAAATCTCTTCGGTCAATTGGGTACGGGAACGAATTCCGACAAACCGAGCATCACGGATCGCTTCTTTTAATTCTTCAGGTTCTAATGCTCCTTTGTGATATTCAATATTGCTGTACCCTGCCGCTTTCAGGCTATCTACTGCGCTTTGGTGAACGCCTTCCAGCAGCAGAAATTTAATTTTGTCCTTTTCTAAAGATACCTTAACCATTTTCCCCACCCTAGTTGTACTCACTTTCATAATGCATATTGATTCCACCAAAATAACAAAAAAAACAGTAACGGCAATACAATCGATTGCTTATATTACAGAATAAGCAACAGTAAATAAGTTGTTATGCAAAGTAAAATAATTCGTTACGGGATAAAGACAGGATTTTGAGGTTTTTTTAGACAGAAAAGTGATATATATCACTAAATTTTCTATTTTGAATAAATAGGAAAATATTTTGAGGGCAGATTATTCTGCCCTCAATAAATGATTATTCAGTGAGCGTCTTAACGCCATCCGCAGTACCTACCAGTACCACATTCGCCCCTCGATTAGCAAAGAGCCCTACTGTTACCACACCGGCGATTCCATTGATCTTATTTTCTAACTCAATGGGGTCGACAATAGAGAGATTGTGAACATCCAGAATATGGTTGCCATTGTCTGTTACTACGTTTTCACGATAAACCGGTGTTCCTCCCAATTTCACCAACTCACGAGCCACATAAGCCCGTGCCATTGGGATGACTTCAACTGGCAGAGGGAATTTGCCTAACACATCGACTTGCTTAGACGAATCAATAATACAAATAAATTTCTTCGCAACCGCCGCGATGATTTTTTCCCGGGTTAACGCTGCGCCGCCACCTTTGATCATCTGCATTTGGCCATTAATTTCATCAGCACCATCAACATAAATATCCAAAGTGTCAACCTCATTACAGTCAAACACAGGAATACCGAGACTTTTCAATTTCTCAGTCGATGCATCTGAACTCGACACTGCACCTACAATTTTATCTTTGATAGTGCCCAACGCATCAATAAAATGTGCTGCTGTAGAACCTGTACCAACACCAACAATTGTGTCTGGTTTAACGTATTCCAATGCTGCCCAACCTACTGCTTTTTTCAGTTCGTCCTGAGTCATATTGATCACAGCCTATAATCAGTTACAAGGAAAAATCTGACGGCTAGTATAAACAATATTGGCTCACCTCATGAAAAAATATGGCATAGTGCTAATTAAGCACATAATGGTTTTGATATTGAGCTGTAACACAAAAAGAGCAAACACGGAGAATCTTATTTTCAATGAAACGTCCTGATTACCGATCATTGCAAGCACTCGATGCAGTGATAAAAGAACGTGGTTTCGAACGGGCAGCGCAAAAACTTTGTATTACCCAATCAGCGGTATCCCAGAGAATCAAGCAATTAGAAAATATGTTTGGTCAGCCACTATTGGTACGCACTGTTCCTCCCCACCCTACAGAACAAGGGCAAAAGTTGCTTGCGCTATTACATCAGGTGGAACTGCTGGAAGCGCAATGGCTTGGTGATGAAAATAGTAATGAGATCCCGTTATTGCTTTCCCTTGCTGTTAATGCAGACAGCCTGGCGACGTGGCTTTTACCGGCTCTCCACCCTGTTTTATCCGATTTGCCTATTCGGTTAAATATTCAGGTGGAAGATGAAACCCGAACTCAAGAGCGTTTGCGGCGCGGTGAAGTTGTCGGAGCGATTAGTATTCAGTCCCAACCTTTGCCAAGCTGTTTAGTTGATAAATTAGGTGCCCTGGATTACCTGTTTGTAGCCTCTCCAGCATTTGCAAATCGTTTTTTCCCGAATGGCGTCACGCGTTCAGCATTACTGAAAGCACCTGCGGTTGCATTCGACCATTTAGATGATATGCATCAAGCATTTTTGCAACAGAACTTCGATTTATCGCCGGGAAGTGTGCCCTGCCACATCGTCAATTCTTCGGAAGCCTTCGTTCAATTGGCAAAACAAGGTTCGACTTGTTGCATGATCCCACATTTGCAAATCGACGAGGAGCTAAAAGCCGGTGAGTTAATCGATCTAACACCAGGACTATGCCAACGCCGTATGCTTTATTGGCATCGTTTTGCGCCTGAAAGTGGAACGATGAGAAAAGTCACTGACACCCTGCTAAAACGAGGGCGCCAGATGTTACGTCAGGAAGATGAAACTCATTAACGCTGTAATTCAAAAACGGCATCAACGTGATCAGAAAACTCAATACTCTGTGGTTCGTAAGTTTCACTGGCTGAGTCAGAAGCTGGTGCTGCCAACAGATCTGTCTGGTATTTCAGACGGCTCATTGGAACAGGCACGGCTTCAGGCGCACGGTAATTAATGCTATATACAGGACCTAACTTACTGTTGAACCCTTTTGCCAATGTAGTTGCCTGTTGAATAGCATTCTCAATGGCTTTTTGTCTGACTTCATCACGATAACGTTGTGGATTGCTTACACCAAACTGAACAGAGTTAATTTCATTCAGCCCTGCTTTCAGGGCACCATCCAATAGGGCATTCAGTTGCTCCAGCTTGTGAACTTTCACTTCAACTGAACGCGACGCCCGATAACCGGTAATACTCGATTTACCACTCTTTTGTTCATATTGATATTCTGGCTGGGTACGCAAATTAGCAGCATCAATATCTTTCTTTTCGATGCCACTGTTTTTCAGAAAATCAAAATATTTCGCAACCCGTTCATCGACTTTTTTCTTTGCTTCTGCCGCACTCTTTTGCGTTTCACTCACGTCGATTACCAAAGTAGCCATATCTGGTGTCGCTTTAACTATTGCATTACCAGAGGTGGAAATATGGGGAACAGAGAGTGATTCAGCAGCGGAAGCTGTCATGCAAGACAGGCTTCCTAAAGCCATCATCGCGGCTAATACCAGTGATTTACGTTTCACAAGACCTCCTAAAATGACATGAGTAAGGTGCTTTCAGAAACATTAGCACACTATCTATAGAGAAGTAATCTCATAGAACATCTATGGTGAGATATTGTAATCAATAAAAAATCTATATCCTTGCTTCATTAAGCTCCAGGCGATATACCACATCACACAGCCAACGAAGATATTGATGATCCGTTGTGCTTTGGGTCGATTAAGCACAGGTGCAAACCACGCAGACAAGAATGACAAGGCAAAAAACCAACTGATCGATGCTATTACCGCTCCGGTGGTAAACCACGGCCGAAGCTCGGCTGACAATTGCCCTCCTATGCTTCCCAATACGACAATGGTATCCAAATAAACATGAGGATTCAGCCATGTCACAGCAAATAACGTGGCTATGACTCGCCAACGGCTTTGGACAGTTTTTTCAGTACGGAAATGCTCGACTTCTGCCGATAATGCTGCTCGAAAAGCTCCCCATCCATACCATAGTAAAAATGCGACACCTCCCCATGTCACAGCTTGCAATAGAAGTACCGATTGTCCCAGTAAGGCACTGCCACCAAATATCCCCGCTATGATGAGCAGAGAATCACTGGTGGAGCATAATGTTGCACTCATTAAATGGAACTGCCTCCTACTCCCTTGCTGCATGACAAAAACATTTTGTGGCCCAAGCGGAAGGATCATCGCAGCACTAAGAAAAAACCCCTGAATAAATGTTGAGAACATGCAAAGATTCCTAATGATTATTCAATTAGTTACGATATCAATGCATATTAAACAAGATGATGCATTAGTAAAAATGAATGATTCTAATACATCATTAGGAAAGGTGATGTGAGAAATTCTCACATCACGATATCTTGATTATTCGTCCATCGTCTTCTGTAAAACACTATTTTGCTGGTGCAGATAAACATCCATTTGCGGGAAAGGAATACCGATATTGTGTTTATCCAAAGCACGCTTAAAGTTTTCCATCAAATCCCAATAGACATTCCAGGTGTCACCATTAGTAGTCCACACACGCACAATAAAGTTCAATGATGAAGGAGCCATTTCATGCAGGCGGATCGTGACTCCTTTTTCATGTTGAATGCGTTTATCTGCTTGAATCACATCACCCAACACTCTTTTCACTTCATCAATATCCGCATCATATGCAACCCCTACCATAATTTGGGTACGGCGGTCAGGTTCACGGCTGGTATTGATAATATTGTCCGCAATAATTTTACCATTGGGGATCACAATGATACGGCCATCTGCCGTGCGCAATGTTGTTGAGAAAATCTGTACCTGCATGACCGTTCCTTCCACAGCGCCAATGCTGACATATTCGCCAGTACGAAGTGGACGGAAAATCACCAATAAAACACCAGCAGCAAAATTAGACAGTGAGCCTTGTAATGCCAGGCCTACCGCCAAACCTGCGGCACCAATGACGGCAATCACAGATGCGGTTTGAATGCCCAATTTCCCAAGAACAGCAATAATCGTAAATGCTATGATAGCGTAACGAATAATCGCGGATAGAAAATCAGAAATGGTGGTATCAATGCCACGTAGTGACATAACACGTTTGGTTGCTTTATTAGCCAACTTAGCAATAAATAAGCCAACGATAAGAATCAAAATGGCAGATACAATGTTTACCGCATACTGAATCAATAGATCCTGATTGCTGGTAAACCAGCTTGCCGCTTTATCAATCTCATGTGACAGATTGATTTTTTCCATACAAAGTCCACCGTTATTGTTGGAGCCTATCTCCATTCAATGCCGTTACTTACAACGAACGCCACCAACAAACATAGACTCCTATTCAAAAATAGTTTTCTGTTCAAAAAAATAGAAAGCCACTATCACAACACAAAAATGTAATGGAATATAAATTATGGCAGAAAGCCTTCATTGCTTGAACACTAATCCTTACGTTTTCTTTTTTTGCAAAATAAATTCTCTGTAATCAGCCAACATATCGATAAAATCGTCTGTCCCACAAAAAGCCAAACTCTCGTTATCGTAGTAGCTCATTCCTTCTTCTATAACCTCTGTATCAAATTGCAGTTGATTCGCCCTGATCATGATCTCAGCTTCACTCATCAATAGCGTATATTCATGACCAGCCAACAGCCACTGGCGCTCACTCCCTTTAATCTCTTGCAAGGCCACAATGATTTTATCCAATATGCGAAAATCGCCTTTCACTTCTTCATTCAACCAATGACCAATGGCTTCATGATCCATGGAAAAGGATGTTGTTATCTGACCGGTAACATCCTGCATAAATTCATATTCCATCACATACCCCCTGACTATTTTTACAAACGCCAAATAATTTCATTTGGATTTTAAACATTTCCGCTACTTCCACCTCTGAGACAACCCACAAGCTGATACAAAAATTACTACGAAATTGTTATAAGACGGTAGTAACAAAAACAAAAAAAGGGGAAGCATTCGCCTCCCCATTCGTTGCAATATACTTTTTTATACTGCGGTTTGGAAGATTACATCATCCGCTTTTTCTGTGTATTGATTTAATTGATCAAAATTGAGATAGCGATAAGTATCTGCTGCGGTTTCATCGACTTGCTCCATGAACTGCAAATACTCTTCTGGCATTGGCAAGCGCCCCAACAATGAAGCGACCGCCGCCAACTCCGCCGAAGCAAGGTAAACATTGGCACCGGAACCAAGGCGGTTAGGGAAGTTACGAGTAGAAGTGGATACTACTGTTGCACCATCCGCCACACGCGCCTGATTCCCCATACACAATGAACAACCAGGGATCTCAATGCGTGCTCCGCTCTTGCCAAAAATACTGTAATAACCTTCTTCCGTTAATTGGGCGGCATCCATCTTAGTCGGAGGAGCAACCCACAAGCGAGTCGGTAACTGGCCTTTATGCTGATCCAGCAATTTACCCGCCGCACGGAAATGTCCAATATTCGTCATGCAAGAGCCAATGAAAACTTCGTCAATTTTACTGTTAGCGACTTCAGATAACAGACGTGCATCATCAGGATCATTAGGTGCACATAAAATAGGCTCTTTAATGTCTGCCAGATCGACCTCAATAACGGCTGCGTATTCAGCATCTGCATCCGCTTCCAACAATTGAGGATCTTTCAGCCAGTTTTCCATGCCGATAATACGGCGTTCCAATGTCCGGCGATCACCATAACCTTCCGCAATCATCCATTTCAGCAAGACAATGTTCGACTGCAAGTATTCAATAATTGGCTCTTTATCCAGTTTAATGGTACATCCTGCCGCAGAACGTTCCGCAGAAGCATCCGCCAACTCGAATGCCTGTTCAACTTTGAGTTCTGGCAAACCTTCAATCTCAAGGATACGGCCAGAGAAGATGTTTTTCTTACCTTTTTTCTCAACGGTCAGCAAACCTTGCTGAATCGCATAATAAGGAATGGCATGAACCAGATCACGCAAGGTTATTCCGGGTTGCATTTTTCCTTTAAAGCGAACCAGTACGGATTCTGGCATATCCAATGGCATGACACCCGTTGCCGCAGCAAATGCCACCAGACCTGAACCCGCTGGGAAAGAAATACCAATTGGGAAACGGGTATGGGAATCGCCACCTGTACCCACAGTGTCTGGCAACAACATACGGTTCAACCATGAATGAATAATGCCATCTCCCGGACGCAGCGATACCCCACCACGGTTCATAATGAAATCAGGCAGAGTATGGTGTGTCGTCACATCAACAGGTTTTGGATAGGCAGCGGTATGACAAAATGATTGCATGACCAGATCCGCAGAGAAGCCCAGACACGCCAAATCTTTCAACTCATCTCGCGTCATTGGCCCTGTGGTATCCTGAGAACCCACAGACGTCATCTTAGGCTCACAATATTCCCCTGGACGGATACCGCTCTTACCACACGCACGGCCAACCATTTTTTGTGCCAGTGAGAAACCACGATCGCTTTTCGCCACCGCTTTTGCCTGACGGAATACATCACTGTGTGGCAAACCCAATGATTCACGCGCTTTGCCAGTCAAGCCACGACCGATAATCAATGGAATACGACCACCAGCACGGACTTCATCGATCAGTACATCAGTTTTTAATGCAA
The DNA here is from genome assembly GCF_036512875.1 of Xenorhabdus taiwanensis. Taxonomy (GTDB): domain Bacteria; phylum Pseudomonadota; class Gammaproteobacteria; order Enterobacterales; family Enterobacteriaceae; genus Xenorhabdus; species Xenorhabdus taiwanensis. The sequence continues at coordinate 3,114,134 of NZ_AP028978.1, forward strand.
AAGTAGCCAATAGCTCGTTAGTTTCGTGATGGCGGATTTCACCTTTATAGGGATAGATATCAATTAAATCTCCCATATTCAGTTTGGAAACATCCACCTCAATTGGCAACGCACCCGCATCTTCCATGGTGTTGAAGAAAATTGGTGCTATTTTTCCACCAAGCACCACACCAGCACCGCGTTTATTGGGTACAAACGGAATATCTTCTCCCATAAACCACAAGACGGAGTTAGTTGCCGATTTACGGGAAGAGCCAGTACCGACAACATCTCCAACGTAGGCCAGTGGATAACCTTTCTTGCTCAGGTCTTCGATTTGCTTAATCGGGCCTACGACACCGGCTTGATCGGGCTCAATACCTTCACGGGCATTCTTAAGCATAGCCAAAGCATGTAGGGGAATATCAGGGCGTGACCACGCATCAGGGGCAGGAGAAAGATCATCGGTGTTGGTTTCTCCCGTGACTTTAAAGACGGTAACGGTGATTTTTTCCGCTAATTCAGGACGTCCAAGGAACCATTCTGCATCAGCCCACGATTGCATAATCTGTTTGGCATGGACATTACCCGCTTTTGCTTTTTCTTCTACATCATAGAAACTATCGAACATCAGCAAAGTATGAGAAAGTGCCTTCGCCGCAATTGAAGCCAACTTTTCATCATCCAGGGCATCAATTAAAGCGTGGATATTATACCCACCCTGCATGGTTCCCAATAATTCAATGGCTTTTTCCTGGGTCACCAAAGGAGAGGTCGTTTCTCCCTTAGCAACAGCAGCAAGGAAACTTGCTTTAACATAAGCTGCTTCATCTACACCAGGAGGAACACGATTGGTCAGTAGATCTAGCAGAAAAGCTTCTTCACCTTTAGGTGGGTTCTTCAGTAATTCGACCAGCGCTGCTGCTTGAGCTGCGTCTAACGGCTTAGGGACGATGCCTTGAGCTGCACGCTCGGCTACGTGCTTGCGGTATTCTTCTAGCACGACTTTCTCCTCGCTCTCATTGTCATTTTATATACCCGGCTGTCAGCACCCGCTAATGATCATTGAAAATGATCATCTGAAAACAATCATCAAGGGTGCCAGGTCAGAGGATTTTGCTCGCATAACATTAGAATTATGCTCAGCTTCGGGCGTTTAGCATACCAAAATTTGAATAGCATGTTAATTCATTCACATAAAATCAACATTGAACCATCATAAAATTCTGGATAAATTAGCTTAGAGAGTGTATTAACGTTTTAAATGCTATCTGTTGTTATTCTGGCCTGAAAATTCCTTAACTTCTATCATAATCTTCTACTCGAACACACGGACTTCCATATTAAGTTTTTTTAACATAGTTTCTAATCATGGTATTTGGCTCAAAAATCTTTCAATATCAATATCATCTAAAAGGATATTATCATGCCCAATAGAAAAGAACATGACGCTATAGCAGGAGCAGATTATAATCCTGCAATTATTACAGCAGAAAAACTTTATCCTGAATATCAAGCCAAAATTAAGGAGGTTAGTCAACATGATATGCTATCTGCGCTTAACGAAATCCAGAAGAATGAATACAGTTGGCTTTATGAACCTATAATAGGGGCAATGTTTAACAATAGACATGTTACATTCATCAATACATGTAACTCCATAAAAAAAATCTTTAATGACACAAATATTACTGGAGGTCTACAGAACTATCGCCATTTTATCTGTTCATGTTCAATTACAAATAAAGCCGTTGGAATCATAATATTGAATCTTGCCAAACCTAATCTATTTGATGATAGCGTTGACCAAATATCATTCATATTAACCTATCCCAACGGTTATGGTTATGGCGGTCTGCTGGTTCAACATGTGATCAATCTCTCTCTCTCTTTGGGCCATCGAGGCATATTAGAAGTTAAAGCAGAACCTGATGCCGAAATTTTTTACCAAAAATTAGGCTTTTTATTTATTGGTATCTTTTTTAAGCTGAAACATATGCAATTAGACCCTGCCATTAGCAATAAATGGCATAAAATCAATGGAGGTTATCAACTTAAAAGAACTCCTCGCCCACGTAATTCAAATTGGCAATGTCATTTATTGTAGATTTAATCGAATTTTTATGGAAAAAAACCATGAAAAATAATGCGTGAAAGATGTTATTTATAAAAAACCACAGAGAATACAATTCTCTTTATTATCTTAAAATTATTAAAGAAATACATATAGGAGATATATAATGAAACCCAGAGAACTATTTCACAATATTTTCTCCAAAATACATATAAGAGAATCACCAAAAGAAAGATACTCCCGATTATTCCCAACAATTATAAAAGAAGTCAATAAGGATGAAATGTTTCTGGCACTCGATCAAATTAAGGGAAACACATGTGATTGGTATTCAACATTAAATTCTTCCTCTTATCCAGAAATAGAAAGGTATAATACTTTCATTAGCATATCTCATGAAATAGAGAATATCTATCAAGATACTCACCAGATAAATAGCTTGAAACATCATCGTTACTTTATCTGCCGAGTGCAAGACATTCCCATAGGGGTGATGACTTTTGTCACAGGGGGTTCCTCTTTTTACAATGAAGCTGCAGATAAAATAGGATTTATGCTCACCCATCCCGGCAGTCATGGATATGGCAGTTTACTTGTCGAAAAAGCAGTAGAATTATCAAAAGATGAAGAGATATGGGTAAGTACTAAACCTAGTGCTGTTCCTTTTTATCAAATTTAGGGTTTGAAAAATATGGCTTTCCTGATACTGATACAATATCAATGAGATTAATTCCTTCTGAAAGTGAAAAATGGATAATTGTCAGAAATTATTATCGCTTGAGGAAATATCTTTAAATATACTAAGCCTATTGCAAATAAGTTGCCCTGTTCAATGAAAAACATTAACTATAACAGTTGCTAAATCATAACCACCCGTATAACGGGTGGTTTGCTCTTGCCCTATAAGGGCTTGTTACCGACTGCGCCTAAATGACGCTGCTTTCTCTTCGTTCAAGCTAAGTGTCTTTGCTGCTTTGGCCTACCCCTTGAAGGGGTCTACATGCTCTTTACTACTCAATTTATCCGAGATTAAATCCGACTTTTCTTGCTCTCTGATATACTTTTGAATTGTCGCTTCATTTAGCCCTACCGTACTGACATAGAACCCTTCCGCCCAAAACTTTCTGTTGCCAAATTTATATTTTAAATTGGCGTGTCTATCAAAGATCATCAACGAACTTTTACCCTTCAAATATCCCATAAAGCTTGAAACGCTTAGCTTTGGTGGAATACTCACCAACATATGAACATGATCTGGCATGAGATGACCTTCGATTATTTCCACACCTTTATACTTACAAAGGTCTCTGAGGATCTCTCCCACACTTGAACGAATATTATTAAAAATCACTTTCCGTCTATATTTCGGCGAAAAGACGATATGGTATTTACACAGCCACTTTGTATGCGCTGAGCTTTGTGCTTTAATGCCCATAAACACCTTTCCTTATTTGAGTTACGAGTATTAGCTTGAACATCTATATCGTAACGGAAAGGTGTTTTTCTTGGTATAACCTTTGAACTCCACCCGCAAAGCGGGTGGTTTTATGTTTAAGACGCTAACGCGACTTAAACTGGCTAAAGCCATAATCATAACCACCCGTATAACGGGTGGTTTGCTCTTGCCCTATAAGGGCTTGTTACCGACTGCGCCTAAATGACGCTGCTTTCTCTTCGTTCAAGCTAAGTGTCTTTGCTGCTTTGGCCTACCCCTTGAAGGGGTCTACATGCTCTTTACTACTCAATTTATCCGAGATTAAATCCGACTTTTCTTGCTCTCTGATATACTTTTGAATTGTCGCTTCATTTAGCCCTACCGTACTGACATAGAACCCTTCCGCCCAAAACTTTCTGTTGCCAAATTTATATTTTAAATTGGCGTGTCTATCAAAGATCATCAACGAACTTTTACCCTTCAAATATCCCATAAAGCTTGAAACGCTTAGCTTTGGTGGAATACTCACCAACATATGAACATGATCTGGCATGAGATGACCTTCGATTATTTCCACACCTTTATACTTACAAAGGTCTCTGAGGATCTCTCCCACACTTGAACGAATATTATTAAAAATCACTTTCCGTCTATATTTCGGCGAAAAGACGATATGGTATTTACACAGCCACTTTGTATGCGCTGAGCTTTGTGCTTTAATGCCCATAAACACCTTTCCTTATTTGAGTTACGAGTATTAGCTTGAACATCTATATCGTAACGGAAAGGTGTTTTTCTTGGTATAACCTTTGAACTCCACCCGCAAAGCGGGTGGTTTTATGTTTAAGACGCTAACGCGACTTAAACTGGCTAAAGCCATAATAAAAACGGCTTTCCGATTTGAAAGCCGTTCGAAATTTTCTGTTAACCTACTGCAAAATCTAAAGAATTATTTCTTTTTCTTTGCCTTAGGGTTTGGTAAGTCAGTGATGCTGCCTTCGTAAATTTCCGCAGCCATACCAATTGATTCGTACAGTGTTGGGTGAGCGTGGATAGTCAGAGCGATATCTTCTGCATCACAACCCATTTCGATAGCCAGACCAATTTCACCCAGCAGCTCACCGCCGTTGGTACCAACAACAGCACCGCCAATAACGCGGTTAGTTTCTTTATCGAAAATCAGCTTGGTCATACCATCTGAACAGTCAGACGCAATTGCACGGCCGGATGCTGCCCATGGGAAAGTCGCAGTTTCGTAGCTGATGCCTTTTTCTTTCGCTTCTTTCTCAGTCAGACCAACCCATGCCACTTCTGGTTCAGTGTAAGCGATGGATGGAATCACTTTTGGATCGAAATAATGTTTCTTACCAGAAATCACTTCAGCAGCAACGTGGCCTTCATGGACACCTTTGTGCGCCAGCATTGGCTGACCAACGATATCACCGATAGCAAAGATGTGAGGCACGTTAGTACGCATTTGTTTATCCACGTGGATAAAGCCACGATCATCAACTTCAACACCTGCTTTGCCAGCATCAATCAATTTACCGTTTGGTACACGGCCGATAGCAACCAGAACCGCATCATAACGCTGTGGCTCTGCCGGTGCTTTCTTACCTTCCATTGTTACGTAGATGCCATCTTCTTTAGCTTCTACCGCGGTCACTTTAGTTTCCAGCATCAAATTGAACTTCTTGCTGATGCGCTTAGTGAACACTTTAACAATGTCTTTATCTGCCGCAGGAATAACCTGATCGAACATTTCTACCACGTCGATCTGAGAACCCAGAGCGTGGTAAACAGTCCCCATTTCCAGACCAATGATACCACCGCCCATAACCAACAGGCGTCCTGGAACTGTTTTCAGCTCCAGTGCATCAGTCGAATCCCATACACGAGGATCATCATGTGGAATGAATGGTAGCTGAATTGGGCGTGAACCCGCTGCGATAATGGCATTCTCAAAATTAATCGTTGTTGCGCCATTCTCGCCTTCTACTACCAGAGTGTTAGCGCCTGTAAATTTACCAACACCGTTAACAACGTTAACTTTACGGCCCTTCGCCATACCACCCAGACCACCTGTCAACTGAGAAATAACTTTTTCTTTCCAGAGACGGATCTTATTAATATCAGTTTGTGGTTCACCAAACACGATACCGTGTTGTGCCAGTGCTTTTGCTTCTTCAATCACTTTGGCAACATGAAGCAGAGCTTTGGATGGGATACAACCAACATTAAGGCAAACACCACCCAAAGTAGAGTAACGTTCAACCAGAACAGTATCCAAACCTAAGTCCGCACAACGGAAAGCAGCAGAATACCCTGCCGGGCCTGCACCAAGCACCACTACCTGGGCTTTAATTTCAGTACTCATCATGACCTCTTAATTGTTTGTCCGGCGAGTCAGACGAAAAAAAACCATATTCCACCGGGACGTACACACCGCGAGCAGTTTACAGAATTGTAAATAACCTGAAAAGCGCGTTAACGTGACAGAAATCCCAACCTGCCAGATGCAAGGTGAAAATATCTGTCACGGTAGTAATCATCAGGCCGGTTATTTACCGGCCTTTGCATTACATGACTAAACGGCGGATGTCGCTCATCAATTGATTAATATAAGTGATGAAACGTGCGCCATCTGCTCCGTCGATCACACGATGATCGAAAGACAGAGACATAGGCAGAATCAGACGAGGAACAAATTCCTTGCCATTCCAGACTGGTTTCATGGAAGAACGAGACAGCCCCATGATTGCCACTTCTGGCGCATTCACAATTGGTGCAAAACCGGTAGTACCAATACCACCCAAGCTGGAGATAGTGAAGCAGCCACCCTGCATGTCGGAAGCGGTCAGCTTACCAGCACGTGCTTTCTTAGAAACTTCAGCCAATTCTCTGGACAGTTCCATGATGCCTTTCTTATTGACATCCTTGAATACAGGCACAACCAAGCCGTTAGGTGTATCAACCGCGATACCGATGTTGACATACTTTTTCAGGATCAGCTTCTGGCCATCTTCAGAAATGGAGCTGTTAAAGCGAGGCATTGCTTCCAGTGCTTTCGCTGCTGCTTTCATCACGAATACCAGCGGAGTGATCTTCACGCCCAGCTGTTTCTTCTCAGCTTCTTTGTTCTGTTGTTTGCGGAACTCTTCAACTTCAGTGATATCCGCTTCATCGAACAAGTTAACGTGAGGGATCATGACCCAGTTACGGCTCAGGTTAGCACCGGAGATTTTCTGGATGCGGCTCATTTCAACTTCTTCGATTTCACCGAACTTGCTGAAATCAACTTTCGGCCAAGGCAGCATACCTGGCAGACCACCGCCCGCAGCAGCAGGCGCTGCTTCTGCACGTTTAATCGCATCTTTCACGTAAGCCTGAACGTCTTCACGCAGGATGCGACCTTTACGGCCAGTACCTTTTACTTTAGCCAGATTTACGCCAAATTCACGCGCCAGACGACGAATTACTGGGGTCGCGTGAACGTAAGCGTCATTTTCAGCAAATTCATTTTTGCCTTCTGTTGGCTTGCTTACTGCTGGTGCTGGTGCTGGTGCTGCTTTCGCAGGTTCAGCCGCAGGAGCCGCTGGTGCTGCCACAGGGGCTGCACCAGCAACTTCAAATACCATGATCAGAGAACCGGTTTTCACTTTATCGCCAGCCGCAATTTTGATCTCTTTCACAGTACCAGCAAATGGTGCAGGAACTTCCATCGAAGCCTTGTCACCTTCAACCGTGATCAGTGACTGCTCTTCGGCGATAGTATCACCTACTTTTACCATGATTTCGGTCACTTCAACTTCGTCACCACCGATATCTGGTACGTTGACTTCTTTGACCGCAGAAGCCGCAGGCGCTGCTGCTGGAGCCACTGCTGGAGCTGCACCAGAACCTGCCACTTCAAATACCATGATCAGAGAACCGGTTTTCACTTTGTCGCCAGCCGCAATTTTAATCTCTTTCACAGTACCTGCAAATGGTGCAGGAACTTCCATCGAAGCCTTGTCACCTTCAACCGTGATCAGTGACTGCTCTTCAGTAACAGTATCACCCACTTTTACCATGATTTCGGTCACTTCAACTTCGTCACCACCGATATCTGGCACATTCACTTCTTTGCTTTCTACTGCTGCTGGTGCCGCTGCAGGCGCTGCTTGCTGCGCAGGTACAGCTTCTGCTGCACCGTTTGCGGATTCAAAAACCATAATCAGTTTGCCGGTTTCAACTTTATCGCCAACCGCAACTTTGATTTCTTTAACTACACCCGCCTGTGGAGAAGGAACTTCCATAGAAGCTTTGTCACCTTCAACTGTGATCAGCGACTGTTCTGCTTCTACTGTGTCACCAACTTTCACCAGAATCTCGGTAACTTCAACTTCATCTGCACCAATATCAGGTACGTTAATTTCGATAGACATTAATCTTTACCTCTTATGCCAGACGTGGGTTAACTTTTTCTGGGTTGATGTTGTATTTCTTGATAGCTTCTTCAACAACTTTCACATCAACTTCGCCACGTTTAGCCAGTTCACCCAGAGCTGCAACAACCACATAAGAAGCATCAACTTCAAAGTGATGACGCAGGTTTTCACGGCTGTCAGAACGACCGAAACCGTCAGTACCCAATACACGATAGTCGCTTGCAGGAACGAAGCTACGTACTTGCTCTGCAAACAGTTTCATATAGTCAGTAGAAGCAACTGCTGGAGCTTCACTCATGATCTGAGCAATATAAGGAACGCGAGGTTCTTCTGATGGGTGCAGCATGTTCCAACGCTCACAGTCCTGACCATCACGAGCCAGTTCAGTGAAGGAAGTTACGCTGTACACATCGGAACCGATGCCGTATTCAGCAGACAGGATCTTCGCTGCCTCACGAACATGACGCAGGATAGAGCCAGAGCCCAGCAACTGAACTTGACCTTTTGCCCCTTCCAGACTTTCCAGCTTGTAGATACCTTTACGGATGCCTTCTTCAGCACCTTCAGGCATAGCTGGCATGTGGTAGTTTTCGTTCAGTGTGGTGATGTAGTAGTAGATGTTCTCTTGTTTCTCACCATACATACGCTCCAAACCATCTTGCATGATAACAGCAACTTCGAAAGCGAATGCTGGATCGTAAGAGATACAGTTAGGAATAGTCAGAGACTGAATATGGCTGTGACCATCTTCATGCTGCAAACCTTCACCGTTCAGAGTAGTACGACCAGAAGTACCACCAACCAAGAAGCCGCGAGCTTGCTGATCACCCGCTGCCCAGCACAGATCACCAATACGCTGGAATCCGAACATGGAGTAGTAGATGTAGAACGGGATCATTGGCAAGTTGTTGGTGCTGTAAGAAGTTGCAGCAGCCAGCCAAGATGAAGCAGCACCCAGTTCGTTGATACCTTCTTGCAGGATCTGGCCTTTTGCGTCTTCTTTATAGTATGCAACTTGCTCACGGTCTTGCGGCGTATACTGCTGACCATTAGGGCTGTAGATACCAATTTGACGGAACAAACCTTCCATACCGAAGGTACGAGCTTCGTCAGCAATAATTGGAACCAGACGATCTTTGATTGACTTGTTCTTCAGCATAACGTTCAGTGCACGAACGAAAGCGATAGTGGTAGAAATTTCTTTGGATTGTTCTTCCAGCAGAGAGCTGAATTCTTCCAGCGCTGGAATTTCCAGTTTTTCGTCGAAATTAACGCGACGGCTTGGTACATAACCGCCCAATGCGTTACGACGTTCATGCAGATATTTAGATTCTTCAGAATCTTTGTCGAAAGTTACATATGGCAAGTTTTCGATCTGCTCATCAGATACAGGCACACTGAAACGATCGCGGAATTGACGAACGCCTTCCATGTTCATTTTTTTAACCTGGTGAGCGATGTTCTTACCTTCAGCGGTATCACCCATACCGTAACCTTTGATGGTCTGAGCCAAGATTACAGTTGGTTTGCCAGTGGTATCCTGTGCTTTTTTCAGAGCAGCGTAAACTTTCTTCGGATCGTGACCACCACGGTTCAAAGCCCAAATTTCGTCATCAGTCATATCTTTGACTAATGCAGCAGTTTCTGGGTAACGACCAAAGAAGTGTTCACGAACATAAGCGCCATCTTTGGATTTGAATGTCTGATAGTCGCCGTCCAGCGTTTCGTTCATCAATTGAACCAGTTTACCGCTGGTGTCTTTACGCAGCAGTTCGTCCCAACGCTCACCCCACAGGACTTTCAGTACCTGCCAGCCAGCACCGTCGAAGATACCTTCCAGTTCGTTAACAATTTTGCCGTTACCGGTTACTGGGCCATCCAAACGCTGCAAGTTACAGTTGATGATGAATACCAGATTATCCAGTTTTTCACGAGTTGCGATAGTGATCGCACCTTTAGATTCTGGCTCATCCATTTCACCGTCGCCTAAGAAAGCATAAACGGTTTGTTTAGAGGTATCTTTCAGGCCGCGATTTTCCAGATATTTCAGAAATTTAGCCTGATAAATAGCGGAGATTGGCCCCAGACCCATTGAAACAGTTGGGAACTGCCAGAAGTCAGGCATCAGTTTTGGATGCGGGTAAGAAGACAGGCCATTACCACCGATTTCTTGACGGAAGTTGTTCATTTGCTCTTCAGTCAGACGACCTTCAAGGAATGCACGTGCGTAAACGCCTGGAGAAATGTGGCCCTGGAAATATACCAAATCACCGCCATCATTTTCGTTACGAGCGCGGAAGAAGTGGTTAAAACAAACTTCATAAACAGTAGCGGAAGACTGGAATGAAGCCATGTGACCACCCAGTTCCAGATCTTTTTTAGATGCACGCAGAACGGTCATCACCGCATTCCAGCGAATAGCAGAACGGATACGACGCTCTAAATTCAGGTTGCCAGGGTAAGCAGGCTCATCCTCAACAGGAATAGTGTTGATGTAATCACGGCTTGCAGCACCTGCAGCAACGTTAACGCCACCTTTACGAGCTTCGTTCAAAACCTGATCAATCAGAAACTGAGCACGCTCAACACCTTCTTCACGGATGACCGATTCGATCGCCTGTAACCAATCGCGAGTTTCGATCGGATCCACGTCATTTTTCAAAATATCTGACATGGTGTATTCCTTATCTGTTATCTATTTCTAATGGTTATTGGAGCCTATCTTCTGGTCATACCTTTTGACGAAACTGCCTGTTATGACCGGAAGATAGGCCCTGCTATATATTGCCGCTAAAACTCTCGGTAAAGAGTCGACAACTGTACAAACGCAGCAGTCAGGATCTGTACAGTTAAGTTAGAACCTATCCCATTCGGGAATGTGATGTGTCTACGACGCCCTAAGGGACAGGCTCTTATTCCTGATGTTGCTGGAGCCGTCTCAATGAACGCTCACGACGAGTGCGTTCACGAGTCAGATCCAATAAAACTTCTTCAATAAAGGCCAAATGGCGATGAGAGGCCTCACGGGCTTTTTCCGGTTCTCTCGCCATGATAGAGCGAAAGATTTCAGCCCTATGGTCACTAACCGCTGCCAACATTTCTTTACGGGTATAAATGACTTCAAAATTGCGCCTGATATTTTGTTCTAACATTGGGATCATACAGCGCAATAAATGCAGCAATACCACATTATGGGCAGCTTCCGTGACAACAAGTTGGTATTGCAAGACAGCATCAGATTCCGCATTCACATCACCACTTTGTTGTGCTTCTTGAATGGCAAGATGGCTTTGCTCAATGCGTTGGAAATCCTCATCAGTTCCTCTAAGGGCTGCATAATAAGCAGCAATCCCCTCTAACGCATGACGTGCTTCAAGGAGATCGAACTGGGATTCTTGATTCTCTGCAATAAGTTGGGCAAGTGGGTCGCTGAAACTTTGCCACAGATTGTTCTGTACGAAAGTTCCGCCCCCTTGACGACGGAAAAGAAAGCCTTTGGCTTCCAACTTTTGAATGGCTTCGCGCAATGAAGGACGTGATACTTCAAACTGCTTTGCCAGCTCACGCTCAGGCAGCAGTTTTTCTCCCGGGCGTAGCGAGCCTTCGAGAATGAGCTGTTCAAGACGCTGCTCAATCACATCTGATAACTTTGGTTGGCGAATCTTGCTATAGGCCATATCTGCTGTAAGCCATTCAATAAGTAAATGTTGCTTTGGACTATGCCCTGCTCAACTAAGTCTCACTGACTAAATCTTAGTCATTAAACTCTGATTAACAGGTCAAAGTCAATTGGTAATACCAATTTAGAATACAGGGTCTTAAAGTAACAAAGTATTCACTAGCTGTCTATAAAGACCTTGGGTTAAATCATAAAAATCTGCAAATTTTAACAAAATATTTTAAATTTTATTAGAAAATTATAACCGGATGAGGATGTTCAGATGAGAGATACCAGAAAGATTTAACGTTTTTCAAACGCATAGATGAGCAAAATGAAACGTTACAGCAAGATAGAAAATCGCAAATTATGTAAAAAATCCAAATATTTATTATTCTGAATATTTAGCGCAAAATAATCCTAAAAAGAAAATCAGAAAAATAAAGGGCATATCTAGCCCTCTATTTCTCTTGTTTATCAAACTAATGCCCCATAAATCGTCAACAGTGCGACAATAATCACAATAGCAAAAGTCGCTTTTTTCGCTAACGTTACAGCAGCAACAGGCGTTTCTATCGGGTTAAGATGAGGTTCTTTACTTAATGCAAATTGTGCCAATTGACTGACTACTTTGTATTGTGATGACCGAAAATCCGTGAGTGATGCAATCCAAGCGGGTAGGGCTTTCTCTCCATGTCCTAACAAAGCATAGGCAATACCTGCCAAACGTGCAGGAAGCCAATCCAGCCAATGCAGTATGCCGTCAACGCCAGATTGAGCTCTCTGCACTGCCGTTGCGTGCTGAGCTAACCAACTTTGATAAGCTCTGAGGCAGCCATATCCCATCAAAACCGCCGGACCGAATTTACCCAATACAGCCAACCAAAAAATAGGGGCAAGATAATAACGGAAATTTATCCAAATCAATGAATTCTGTATTTCACGTAATCGTTCTTCTTTTGTGGTGTCGGGTAATGTTCCCTGAATCATCGTCAGACGAGCAAGATATTTTTTCTGCTGTCCAAAATCATCTTGGCGCACAGCCTGAAGATATCCACGATAATCATGCCGCAACCTGCCTGCGCCAATACATAACAGACTGATTATGATACCCAACACAATCGCGAGAATACCAAAAGCAATAGAGCTAGAAATATCAATAAGCTTCCATGTTAATAAAGCGACCAGAAAGGTCATGCCTAAGCTACCCCATAGTGAATGTGATTTGAGTCTGGCAAAAGCTGGGGCTAAATAGCGTTCCAGTTGCCAGTGATCCCTCATCTTAAAAACACGTTCCCATGCCAGTATTAACAATAGAATAAAGAGAGTCATCCAACTCGCTCCTTCAATAATTGACGGTAATGTTCCCAATAAAAATAAGGTCCAGGATCAGTTTTCCTTCCCGGCGCGATATCGCTGTGTCCTGTTATATTGTCACGAATATCAGGATATTGGCTAATAAGCAGCTCAGTAACTTCCGCTAATTTAGTGTACTGAATTTCAGTAAATTCTTCATAATCTGTGCCTTCCAGTTCAATGCCTATCGAAAAATCATTACATTTATCACGGTCACAGTAGCAGGAAACGCCAGCATGCCAAGCTCTTTTATTGAAAGGAACATATTGTACAATCTCACCATCACGCCGGATTAAGCAGTGAGCAGAAACACGTAAGTGCTTAATTTCATCGAAAAAAGGATCGGTTTTAGGATCTAATGTTCCCATAAATAATTGATCAATATAAGGGCCACCAAACTTGCCAGGAGGTAAACTAATGTTATGAATAACCAATAATGCTGCTGTTTCTCCTTCTGGACGCAGATCACAATGCGGGGAAATAACCTTTCTCGCACTATCAATCCACCCTTCATGCAGCTTCATTCTTTTACCCCCCTTAATATTTAATATCACCTTGCCAACATCACCCTTTCAATATGACCAATATCACTCAGCTTCATTAAGCGTAATGCTATGGCTTAAAGTGTAACAGGTTAGCATGTTAGCACCTTCAATCGGCCAATATATCGGGTGTTTTCTTAGTTACGGGCAGGCTCGAAAAATTTGTGCAAAAAAATGTAACATAAAGTTATTTTTTCGAGCTGACTTCATAAATTTCATTAACGATATTTTATTTTTCTCTTTTTTCTCCATGATTATTGGCGCCGATACCCAATAGATTGCAACTTAAAAGATGAGGGGTATATCTGCTATTGAACATGGTAATCAGCCCAGATATGTATACAAGGAGAAAAAATGAAGCAACAAGGATTTACGTTAATTGAAGTGATGGTTGTTATGGCTATCGTGTCTATTCTCGGCGCAATTGCCATCCCCAGTTATCAGGGATATATCCAAAAAGCCGCATTGACCGATATGCTACAAGCTATTGTGCCTTATAAATCTGGTGTGGAACTGTGTCGCTTTGAAGCTGAAAATTACAAAGATTGCCACTCGGGTCATCCCTCCATTCCATCAGGCCACAATAGCCGCTATATCAGCATCATCTCAGTAAAAGAGGGAGAGATAACGATAGTAGGCCAGCAAAACCTTAATGGACTCCATGCCTCGTTAAAACCTGTGCAAGATACAAAAACGGGTTTCACTCAATGGCACGTGATTTGTGAATCTGAAAATGAATCGTTAAAACTAAAATGTCAGGAAACTTTGAAAGTTTAAACATCCCCTTTTATTCCTGACCGATTTTAAATGGAAGAGAAAACAATTAAGTCACCGTCAATATTAAAGGAATAAAGATAATGATAAATAAGGATCACCTCTTAATGGAAAAAGAAATAAAAGAACTGTGTCAACGACATCAGGCCATTCTTATAAAAAAAGATGTCCATACGATCACAATTGCCTGTAATAAATCACCTAATGAGGATTTCATTGCCGCACTGAGATTTATTTCAGGTTTAATCGTTAATATAGATATTTGGCCACAAGCAAAAATAGAATCAATGTTGACAGAAGAAAATTCATTAATATCAGCAAAAAATTACTGTTCAGAAAGTGATAAAGAAGAACCGTACCGTATAGATCGCCTTGATAGCCGCCATGCTCATTATAATGATGCAATACAAACCAACAATCTCCATGAGGAGGAAATCGACACACCCATTATTCAATTAATTAATCAGACAATATTAACTTCAATACAAAAAAGAGCTTCAGATATTCACTTTGAACCATCTCAATATGGCTACCAAATACGTATTCGAGTTGATGGCACATTACATACCATGCAGACACCTCCTTCTCAAATGAATACGGGTATTCCTGCCCGCTTAAAAATTATGGCAAAGCTCAATATTGCTGAAAAACGCCAGCCTCAAGATGGGCAATTTGACTGGAGTGACAACAAAAACAGTTATGCGATTCGTATATCAACACTCCCCACACTACATGGGGAAAAAATAGTCCTGCGTATTTTAAATACCATACATCAACTATCTCTGGAACAGTTAGGGCTGCCTGAATCACAATTACAACTTTTAAAACAAAAACTCCATTTACCACAAGGGATGATTTTAGTCACTGGTCCGACGGGAAGCGGAAAGACCGTTACATTATATAGCTGTCTGCAATATTTAAACCAAACTAAAAAGAATATCTGTAGTGTCGAAGATCCTGTCGAAATTCCTTTAAATGGCATCAACCAAACGCCTGTTAATAACAAGATTGGTCTCGATTTTGCCAAAGTTCTCAGGGCATTATTGCGGCAAGATCCCGATATCATTATGGTTGGTGAGATCCGTGATAATGAAACCGCTGAAATATCAATGAAAGCAGCCCAAACAGGTCACTTGGTTTTATCAACATTACATACCAATTCCACTATTGATACGTTATCTCGCCTGCATAATCTGGGAATTTCTGGCTATACCACAGCCTCATGTGTGAAATTGATTATTGCACAGCGACTGGTTCGTAAGCTCTGCTCCCATTGTCGACAACAAGACAGTATACCCACAGAAATTCCTAATATGACTGGTTCAATATCTATAAAAAAATGGAATGCGGTTGGTTGTGATCACTGCTTCTCTGGTTATTATGGCAGAACTGCCATCTATGAATTTCTCGAAATCAAACCTGAACTCCAGCAAGCTCTGTTTGAGAGTTCTAATTCCAGCCTTTCACATTTACCTGCCTTACAACAAGATGCAACGCTTTTTTCAGCAGGACTGACATTAGCGGAAAAAGGAATAACCACTCTTGAAGAGATTTATCAGATTACAGGCCATGAGACAGTATGAAAATAGAATATATTTACCAATGGCAGGCAATTAACAAGAATGGAAAATCCATAACGGGAGAGAGTATTGGGCACAATAAAAAAAGTGTATTCCAATACCTCAGCCATCTCGATCTTCAACCCTATGCCATTAAATGTAAAAAAATTATTTATTACAGCAAAAAAGAAGTTTCCTATCGCCTGCATTTTATTCACCAGTTAAGTACGTTACTGACTTCAGGCATCCCTTTACTCAAGGGACTAACTATTTTACTGCAAGAGTGTAAATATACCCTTTGGCGATGTGTATTGGCGGATATAATTCAGAAAATTCGTCAGGGAGAAGCATTCTCCGCCACACTCGAACACTATCCGAAGCTATTTTCTCCCTTATTCTGTCAACTTATCGCAGTAGGAGAACAAACCGGTCAGCTAGAAAACTGCTGCCAATTAATCATTAATCGGTTGGAACAGCAAAATAGGTTGGGGAAGAAAATTCAAAAGGCTTATCACTATCCCTTGATAGTCGCTTTTGTGAGCTTTTTAGTTATTATCCTGATGTTAATTTTTGTTCTGCCAGAATTTCGACAAGTTTATTCTTCGCTAAATGCCACCCTGCCCTTGTTAACACAGTGGGTTCTATCTGGTTCTGATTTATTAATCCATCATGGCGTATTACTATTGTTAATAATATTTATATTATTAACCAGTTATCTCTGGCTACGTCACCGTTTCCCCATTTTTAAAGTAAAAGAAAAAATGCTCTTCCTGAGACTCCCTATTTTTAAGCAACTCACAATTTATCAACAGACTAATCAAATATTTCATATTCTGTTTATGACACAGAAAGCGAGGTTAACACTAATGGCAGGGCTTGAATGTGCCCTCAGTGCAACCCAGCATCCTGTTTTTATCGCTGGAGTGAAAAACCTACACAGGCAAATTCAACAAGGCATTCCAATGAGTGACGCATTAAAACAAACAGCCTATTTTCCTGCATTATGCCAACAATTTGTCATGATAGGTGAAGAATCAGGAGAATTAGAATTATTTTTATTCAATCTTGCAGAATGGTATCAAGAAAAATCAATCAACCTTGCTGATAGTTTGGTTCAATCATTAGAACCTTTTTTGATGTTAATAATGGCCTTGATTGTCGGTCTATTATTACTGGCCATGTACCTGCCTATTTTTCAATTAGGCACCATATTAACTTAACAAAGTATTTACATATTCCGTTATCTTTTCTCAAGGCTGCCAAAGCAAGAATTGTACGTGTTTGTTTATAGCCCATCAGCTTCCCTTGAGTTACAATTTGATTATGCTATCAGAGATATTTAAAGGGATAGAATGACTTATATTGTTGCACTTACAGGTGGAATTGGTAGCGGTAAAACGACTATCTCTAATGTATTTTCATCCCTTGGTGTCCCGCTTGTTGATGCAGATATTATCGCCAGAGAAGTTGTAGCTCCTGGCACTCCCGCACTACAAGCAATCACAGAACACTTTGGGGCCGATATATTATTGCCCGATGGCAGCCTTAATCGCGCCATGTTGCGCCAAAAAGTTTTTGCTGCCCCAGAAGCGAAACAGTGGCTCAATGCACTGTTACATCCACGGATCCAAATAGAAACACAGCGGCAATTAAATCAGGTGACTGCCCCCTATGTCATCTGGGTCGTTCCTTTGCTCATTGAAAACAATTTAATGCATTTGGCAGAGCGTGTTTTAGTTGTTGATGTCCCAGTTGAAGTACAGATTACCCGAACTATAGCTCGTGATGGAGTCAGCCGTGAGCAAGTAGAAAATATTCTGGCTGCACAGGCCAGCCGTCAGGACAGACTGGAAAAGGCAGATGATGTCATCGTTAACTACAACAGTGAACAGGATATTAGCTCTCGTGTGGTCGAGCTACATCAACAGTATTTAAAACAAGCAAAATCAGTCAGACAGGAAAATCGTAATGAGTGATGCAACCTCCACTATTATTTTTGAACATCCACTCAATGAAAAAATGCGTTCATGGTTGAGGATTGAGTCTTCACTGCAACAGTTGGAAAAACAACGTCATCTAGATTCTCAGGCGAGTAGCCTTTCGTTTTTCCGTACAATTTCTGAACTAATTGAAATCATGGAACGCGGAGAAGTCCGCTCTGAGCTATTGAAAGAGCTGGATCGCCAGCAAGCGAAATTAAAACAATGGCTCGGCGCTCCGAATGCCGATACGGCTATGATCCATAGTTTAACAGAGCAACTTAAAGAACGCAGTATTGCCTTGAACCAAGCTCCACGGCTTAACCAATTTATCAAAGAAGATCGTATTATCAGCATGGTACGCCAACGTCTCAGCATCCCTGGAGGATGTTGTAGTTTTGACTTGCCAACATTGCACCTGTGGCTGCATTTACCACAATCTGTCAGGGATAAATCCGTCACAGCCTGGCTAGACAGCCTTCGTCCATTACAACAAGCCTTGGAAAGCATTCTGGAACTCATACGCCATTCCGCCACTTTCACCCCTAAAATCAGCCACAACGGATTTTATCAGGGGAATGCCGATGAAGCCGATTTGTTGAGATTAAAATTGGACGTGGTGCCAGATACATTGGTTTACCCACAAGTCTCCGGCTACAAAACACGTTTCGCCATCCGTTTTTTACCAATGGATAGTGAGAATGGTGTTGTACCCACCCATTTGTCATTTGAATTGGCTTACTGTTAACATTAGGCTCAATAAATTTAAAATCGCAGAACGACAGTAAGGAAATAAATTCCCAATAACGTGACTCATTCTGTATTTATAAATACATCATTAAAACAATGAGTTCAGCCAACAAAGCTGCGATGTAAAAATGAAGGGTATGACCTTCAAATCGAGCGGGAGAGAGTATTATGTCTGAAGTATTGACTGTCGAATGTCCAACATGTGGCAACACGGTAGTATGGGGAGAAATTAGCCCATATCGGCCATTTTGCAGTAAACGTTGCCAATTAATCGACTTGGGTGAATGGGCCAGCGAAGAAAAACGAATAGCAAGCCAAAGTGACTGTTCAGAAAATGATGACTGGAGCGAACAGCCTGAATAATATAAGTAATATCACGTAACGTATGTTATAGCGGCGCCTGTTTTATTTGGCGCCGCTTATATTGAATGATTTAATCACCTAATTTATTAAAAATCCTTTATCATGAACCATTTTGGGTTAGAAAGCCGACAATACTACGGTTTGCTGGAGGAAATTCATCAGCAATTAATTCTGATTGTAAAACCCAACGGGAAGGTTGCCCTTCTTTACCAAATGGCTCGTCTTCCCATTCATCAACCAGAAAAAAATCAAGGGTGATACTTCTATCAGGAAAATCATGTTTTATGGTGTTAATTAATTCACAGTGCGTAACTGTGATCCCAACTTCTTCTTTTAATTCTCTAATTAATGCTTGTTCAGGTGTTTCTCCCTGTTCCAGTTTTCCTCCAGGAAACTCCCAAAAACCGCCCATATGTGAATCAGCCCTACGCTGAGTGATAAAAATTTCATCATTGCTATTTTTAATAATACCTGCTGCAATATGCAGATGTTTTTTTTCCATAATCGCTTTTCTTACCGTCTATTATTCAACTTAAGTCACTATCCCTTGCAGATTACATTAGAATGAGTTTAAGCCGCAAATTTGTATTTCAAGCAAAGTGTAATCGCTTTTTATTACCAATTACCTCTCTGGAAAAAACAAATCATGTGAAAACAAGCTGTAAACAGTGTCAGAAATTAACCTACAAATAGATTGAAATGACTATTTTAAGAATTAAGGAAGCACGGTTTATGCTAAGTAATGTTCAATCATTGATCGAAGCACGGCAAATCGCCTATCAATTTTCTGGTGAAACAATGCCTCTGTTTTCTGGTATCGATATATTTTTAAATGCAGAACAACATGCGTTAGTTGGACGCAATGGTATTGGTAAATCCTGGCTGGCATCAATACTGGCACAGCAGATCCTTCCCACAGAAGGTAGTGTAAGACATGTTTGTGAGGTGGGCTATTTGTCACAAGGTTTAACACCTTTTTCCGGTAATGCCGCGGATATGCTGGGATTAACCAAAATCATGAGAGCCAATGAACGTGTTCTGGCTGGGATTGGTGATGAAGCAGATTTTGATGCTATGGAAGGAAACTGGGATTGGCAATTTCAAACCGAGTCTTTACTGGCAGAAGGTGAGCTCAATCCAAGCGTGTTAAATCAACCTTTTAATTTCTTGAGCGGTGGAGAACAAACACGGATCAGGTTGTTGGCACTGAAACGTCAAGGCGCAGGTTTTATGATTCTGGATGAACCAAGCAATCACCTTGACCGACAAGGTCGCCTTTGGCTGGCTCAATGGTTAAGTGCTTTTGATGGCGGAGTTCTGCTGGTTACCCATGATACCCAACTATTACAGCATGTATCAGTCGTTTACGAACTTAGCGGATTAGGGTTATCTCGCAGTATCGGTGGATGGGAAACCTGGCTGGAAAGTAAAGAGCAACTCCAGTTGGGCATTCAACGTGAAGTGGAGCAAACAAGGAAAAGCCTGAAACAAGCCTTACGTGATAAGCAAAAAGATCATGAGAAGATCAACAAAAGGCAAAGTCAAGGTAAGCAACGGCGGGAAAGTGCCAATCAGGCCAAAATCCTCCTTGATCACGCATTAGGACGCTCAGAAGCAACATTATCACGGATAGCAAAACAGAATGAAGAACGATTGCAACGCAGCTCTTCATTAGCCACAGAAGCCAGAGCAAAACTAGAAATTATCGATCCGCTGTCAATCGCTGTTGCGACTCCACAAGCAGCAACTTCTCCGTTACTTTATCTTCAGGATGTCATTCTGCCCTTCGGCTCTGGCACTCCCATCAGTTTAACCATCAATAATGGTGATCGGATTGCTATCACAGGTAAAAATGGCAGTGGAAAATCCACCTTATTAAAGGCAATGACGGGTTCACTGGTTCCGAAACAGGGTATCTGTCGTATCACTCCTTCACATAGTCTGATGGATCAGCATTTTTCATTTCTTGATAAAAACCAATCTGCGCTACATAACTTTCAATTACAGTCACCAGGCTGGACAGAAGATCGTTACCGTACTCGGTTGGCACAATTGCGTATTCGCGGAGAGGAAGCCTTGAAACCTATCAGTTATCTCAGTGGAGGAGAACAACTTAAGGTTGCGCTGGCTTGCCTGTTTTGTGGACCATATGCATCTGCCTTGCTGTTACTGGATGAACCAGATAATCATCTGGATATTGAATCACGTGAACTGCTACAAAAAGTGCTACATGATTATACAGGAGCGATGATACTTATTTCTCACGACGATAATTTCATTAAAAATGTAGGCAATATGCAGGAATTAGTATTATGACAAAACCCTCAAATCTATTTCTTAAGTAAGTTTCATTGAAGGATATTTTTGCAGAATAAGATCTATATGATCGTTATGACTATCTGAAAGAAAAGCGGGAAATTGTGGAGCAATGGAAACGGAAGTTACTATCACTATAGGGCAGAAATCTGC
The DNA here is from genome assembly GCF_036512875.1 of Xenorhabdus taiwanensis. GTDB lineage: Bacteria > Pseudomonadota > Gammaproteobacteria > Enterobacterales > Enterobacteriaceae > Xenorhabdus > Xenorhabdus taiwanensis. The sequence goes on from NZ_AP028978.1 coordinate 3,135,502, forward strand.
CCTTTAATATTCGGGATAATGTTGCACTTCGGTATTGAATTTGCTAAAAAATTTCATTTTTTCCAAAATAACCTTTTTTGTGAATAAAATCACAAAATAGAAATGATCATGGTTAATATAAAACGAGACCTGTTTTTTTATTCGCAATTCATTATGTTATAAAAACACTCTCAATTTAAGCGCAAAATAATTCAGTATGATGCACTCACCAGAGTAAATCTGGCGAAAATTTATTTTACAACGGCAATGTTTTTAACTTTTTATTCTGTGATTGTACAACTCTCTTTTTTCCTCTACTTGATTTTATTTGGTTTTTAATTGTCCGCTCCTTATTATTTTCGGCATATTTTTTTATTACGAACGGAAAAAATCATTCTGGCTTAACGCCAGCGACATCTTCAGTTCCGTAACAGGAATAACTGGTAAAGTCGGGTTACCGGATGGGGCTGGGTGGTGACCCTGCCATTACGAGCGGGCAACAAACTGGTATTGCATCACAGCGATAAATTTTGGATGAACGGGGCATAAGGACAGTCATCATGACAGAAAACAATGAAGCCAAATTAGCAAGCAATAAAACGCTTACAGAATCAGCAGGTTCGAAAGAGCCGAAAGATTCGAAAAATCGAAAAGATCACAATCCCCATATTGAATACCCCAAACCAAACTCCCCGTTACCGAAAAAAGTCCGGGATGACAGCCCTACTGGGGAAGGCAACACTGTAGGTAAAATTGTCGGACAGGCACCACAGGCAGCTAATCCACCTCATGAGGCGAATCCTGCTGTCACACCGGAAATTAAACCCGAAATGAGTATATGGAAAGGCTTTAAAGCGATGGGGAAAGCGTTGGGAAACGCTGTCGTAGATAAGGCCAAAGAAACAAAACAAGATCTGTCAACCGTAAGCGGCTGGAATCCGATTGAGCAGGGTAAAGGAATTGTCAAATCTGCCAGTAATACCGCCGTTGGACTGGCAGAATTGACAGTTCAAGGCGGTATGCTGAACGCCAGCCGTGAGATGGACAATTCAGCAAATTCGTTAGCTTTTTGGGGAAAAGTGTTTGGCAATAGTGACACCGAAAAGCAGGCTAAAATAATAAGCGAAATAGCGGATACCAACCGCACGAATGCAAACCAGTTTAATCTGGATGAATACAAGATGACACTGGATACCCCTGGGCAACGTGTGGGTGATACAGCATTTAATGTTGCCATGTTTATCAGCCCGGCAAAAGGCGTGGGAACTGCTGGCCCAGTGACTAAAACTATCGAAATAGAGAAAATTGCAAAAACAGGTGCCATGGCGACAAAAACCAGTGAAGCAGCGAAAGTTGCAGAAACAGGTGCCATGGCGGCAAAAACCGGTGAAGCAGCGAAAGTTGCAGAAACAGGTGCCATGGCGGCAAAAACCGGCGAAGCAGCGAAAGTTGCAGAAACAGGTGCCAAGATCAAAGAAAAACCCCAAACTACCACAGAAACCAAACCCCAACACGCTGAACAAGATAACATCGTCAACAAATCCAGCGAAAAAGACGGCAGTTGCACTGGGACGTGCAGTATAAAAGGTGAACCTGTCGATATGGCCACCGGCGACTTCCTGCAAGTCTGGCCGGTTATTGCCATTCCCGGATTGCTACCCATCATCCTCACTCGTACCTATCGCTCCACCGCTAAATACAACGGCCTGTTTGGGCCGAAATGGGCCGATGACTGGTCACGCCAGTTAGAATTATCTGATGGCAAAGTGAATTTCACGGATGCTGACGGCGTGATCTACCATTTCAGCACACCGGATAACACAGTACTTGCCCGTAATCAGCATATTCCTCATTACGTGCTGACGGGGGTATTGAACGGCGAACTGCAATTGACCGATCGCCGATCGCAACTGATTTACCATTTCAATTACGCGATCGGCTCTCTCCGCAAGCTGTCCGCGATCACCGATCGTCGCCAAAACGCTATCCAATTTATTTATGATGCACAATCACAACTCATCGAAATTACACGCACGGATGGTTTCAGGATAATTCTGGGCTATAAAGAGCAGCAACTCCAGACAGTAGATTATCTCGAACAGCAGAAACAGCAGCGATTAGTGACCTGTCATTATGATCCACAAGGCTATCTCAATGAGTGTGATGCATTCCAGCACAATCACCTGTGGCATGAATATGATGTTCAGGGGCGGATGATCCGCTGGCATGACACCGACCAGACTGATTTTAACCTCACTTATGATGAACAAGGGCGGGTTCTGACAACGAATACGGCCAGTGGTTACTGGTGCGATAGTTTTCACTATGATGATCGGTTGCGTATCACTACCTACCGAGATGCTGAGGGAGGGGAAACTCAGCACCATTACGATCACAATGGACTGGTTTTCCGTGAAATTGATCCATTAGGAAGAATCACTCGTCGACAGTGGCACAACAGCCAGAAAATGTGGGAAGAAGATCCTGCTGGCAATGTCACTACCTTCGATTACAACCCTGATGGTGCACTGACGGGAATGAAGCTGCCAACAGGTGAAATTTTTGCTTACGGTTATGACGAACATGGGCAGCTGATCGAAAGTGTTCTGCCGACCGGTGAGCGTTGGAAATTCCACTATGATGAGCAAGGCAATCTGGTGGCGCTGACTAATCCACTGGGGCACAAAGAGGAATACCAATACGGTACACATGGAGAATTACGCCAGCACCTACTGCCGGATGGTCGCCAGTGGCACTATACCTACGATAAACAACAACGACTGGCAGCGGTTATAACGCCGGACGGCCAGACTACCGGCTTACAACTGGATGAACTCGGTCGCTTGCACCAAATCACCGATGCCCTGAAACAACAGACTCACTACCGTTACAGCAGTACCCATGCCAACCTCAATGGCAGCCTGACCGACATCGAACTGCCGGATGGCACAACGCAGCAACTTGAATATGACACTGAGCGACGAGTGGTGGCGGTGACTGATGGCGAAGGGCGCACCACACGCTACACTTACGGCGCGTTTGACCTGCTGACTCAGGTGACTCGGCCTGATGGTACGATGCTGCATTTTGGCTATGATCGCTTGACTCGCTTGAATTCAGTCACGGCCTCCACCGGCGAAACCTACCGTTATGAGCGGGATGCTGCCGGTCAAATCATCCGGGAAACCGATTTTACCGGGCGTACTCTGGACTATCAGTACGATAAACTGGGACGCCGCACCCAGGTACACTATCCCGACGGTCAACAACTCCGCTGGCACTATTCAGTTGCGGGGTTGCTGGTCAGACAGGAAAGCTGGCAGCCAGAAGAAAATCAGCTGGTACTGAAAGCTACTACCACTTATGAATACAACAAACGGCATCAGCTGGTTAAAGCCGCCAATGCTGATGCCATGGTGGAATATGAGTATGATAAAACCACTGGCCTGCCGATCTGTGAACGTATCAATGGTCGGGAAATCATCCGCGAATGGGACAACCTGACCGGGCGGCTGATCAATGAAAACCTTGATGGTAACACCCTGCACTTTGGCTATCATCCTTTGTCAGGTGCACTGAATCACTTCCAGTTCAACCAGCATACACCACTGACTCTCCAACATGATGCACTGGGAAGGGAAACGGTACGCGAAAGTGCCAGCGGTTTTATCCTAGCCAGCCGCTACACTGCAACTGGCTTGCTGGCCCATCAGTCAGCCGGGCGGAACAGCCCCTTTTTCCGGGAAATGCTGGCACAAAACGATCCTCATTTCCCGCCACAAGCGACCGCTGTTAACCGAAGCTGGCAATACGACCGGGCGCATAATGTCAGGGTCATTGACGACAGTTGGGGACAAACCCGCTATCGTTACAATGCTAACGGCCAGATACTGCATAGCCTGTTCGGTGGATTGCGCTCCCATGAAGAGCAATTCAGTTACGATGCCAATGGCAACCTGAGCCAACATTTACCCACCGATGCGCAGAGTATGATGGAACAACTCACACAACGCCAGCAGGCCGGGCGGGTGGTGCAGCGGGGCGATTCACATTATCACTATGATGATAACGGCAGACTTATCGAAAAAATCGAGCAGCATGACGGCTTCCGCCCGCAAATCTGGCGCTACCGCTGGGACAGCCAAAACCAGCTCACCCACTTAGAAACCCCGGATGGCTCACGCTGGCAGTACAAATACGATCCGTTTGGCAGAAGAATTCGCAAAATTAAGGCGCGCGATGGAAAATTGACTGCCGCTAATTTGCAACTGTGGCTGGTGGGTAAGCCGGATTTGCCTGAAAATCCAAAGGCACTCGGCGGCTATGATTATCTATGGAGCGGGGATCAGTTGATTGAGGAAGTGCCGTACCAACTTGACGGCACCCGGCTGGAAGAGCGGCGCGTGCGCTGGTTATATGAACCGGGCAGCCTGACGCCGGCCGCGCGTTTTGAACGGGGCAAACTGCACTACGCTATCAGCGACCATCAGGGCACCGTACGGGAATTGCTGGATGAGCAAGGCGAGATGGTCTGGGGTCAGCATCTGACCACCTGGGGCAAGGCTGAAAACCGGGGCGGCGTGCCATCTCATCACCCTGATCACCATGTCCAGTGTCACTTCCGGTTTATGGGGCAATATGAAGATACGGAATCGGGTTTATACTATAATCGGTTCCGGTATTATTCGCCGGAGACCGGGCAATATATCTCGCCGACCCCATCGGGCTGATGGGGGGGTTGAATCCTTACGGGTATGTTCACAACTCTACCAATTTTATTGACCCATTTGGGTTGGCAGGCGACGATTGTGGAAATATTAAACAAGGTGTTCTTGATAATATTGCTGCGAGTAAGACAGCCAGAGAATCCTCCAATTTTCCTTCAACTCAGCCAACGTGGCTTAAACATCATGAAAAAGCAGGCGGACATGCTATAGAAAGGCACGTTGGAAAAACCGATGCTCAATTACTTGATCGTTTAGCTTCTAGCCGAAGAATTAGTGGTTCAAGTACTTACACCAACGGCAGTATTGCGGAAAAGGTCATATCACAAACGATCAGGGATAATAGAAACACTGTTAACGCTTGGGCAAGAAGCGCTCAGGCTGGCGATAAATTAAGATTAGATCATACAGGTGCTGATATTATTGGTAGGGGGGTAAAAAGGAAAAACCCTGTAATGACTGATGCTACAAACGCACGAGTTATTCTTAAGAGTACTGGTGACGGTAAATACCATATATTAACTTCATTTCCGGGGTAGTTTATGAGTTTTCGAGAAAAATATAAAAATTTATATAACTTTTTTGGTGCATGGTTTCCTGATGCAGACTTTGAAGATCTTACTGATGAAGAAATAGTTATATCTTTCAAAAAAGTCACTAGTAATGAGGTAATTAACGCAGCTTTAGATGAAATCTCTTCATTATTAGTAGAAGATGCATCTTTTCCATTGGATGAAATTATAGATAGCACAAATATTCATTTTGAAGATAAAGCTGATTGTATAAATTGGCTTATAAATATACAAAGCTATTTAGACTCATAAGCCAATAAAAGCCGGAAAGATCCCTGCGATCTTCCGGCTTCCTTTTTTTAAGAGCTGCTCAGTCCCAGCCCCTAGTGGCTTTTGTAGTCGCCAAGCAGCTCGCGCATCTTGAGCTTAATCTCACTGAGCTGGTCTTGCTGGCGCTGGTACTGTTGCTTCATGGTGCGGGTATCGTCGTTGTCGGGGATCAGTACCAGACAGCCCTCCATAATCTTGACCGTGAGTGTGCCACCAATCTCAAACCCTGCTGCCTTAAGCCACCTTCCCGTTAAATTTATCGCGGGTCGGGGGTTCGGCCTGCCGTTTTGCGGTACGTATCCCACGGTGTAATAACGCTCTGTTTTTGCCGCTTTATTTACGGCACGGTTTTGCCTAGAATGCGCCTTAGCCATCATTCAACTCCTAATCAGTTGGTTGTGGTGAGCAGGGTTTAAAGGTGCCAGCCTTTAAACCCTGCGTTATTTATCAGTCTGTTACTCTCGCCTGTGCTATCAGAGCGCTTAACATCTCTGATATCATCTTCTACTTTGTCTTAGGTAAATTATCAATCTCTTCAATCTGCTGCTTCCACTTAGGTGCTGGGCCTCGTTTACGGTTGCTTTTTTCCGGTTCCTCACCAAACAAATCTTCCAATGAAACTGAAAATATTTCTGCCACAATAGGTAGTGAAGATACCTTTATCCTTCGTCGACCTGCTTCCCATGCCTGCACCGTCTGTTGTGAAACGTTGAGCTTCTGTGCCAGTTCAGCCTGAGTTATTCCACGCTCTTTACGTAGCAGGGTGATCCGTTCGCCTAATGCAATGAAAAAATCGCGCTCTTCGTTACTGATAGCCATAGCTGTTACCGTTTTTGAATGTAATAAGATAGCCATAGCTGTTACCGTTTTTGAATGTAATAAGACAGCCATAACTTACCTCATGTTTTACTACTATATGTTGTACATACTACAATATGTGGTATATTGGTGTCGAGTTATTTTTATCCAAACCCTATTGACACGTTTTTGAAGGATTATCGTATGGCTCGCATCCCGGAAGCAGAATTACAGCACCTGAAAATCGCCGTTCCCTTAGTTGCCATCATTGAGCAGCAGGGGCGGCAGCTCTTTAAGCGCGGCAAAGACATGACCGTGTTGTGCCCGTTCCATCAGGAGAAAACGCCCTCAATGGTCATTACGCCAGCGAAAAATCTCTACCACTGTTTTGGCTGTGATGCGGGCGGGTCGGTGCTGGACTGGGTGATGCAAACCGAGGGCTTAAGCCTGCGCCATGCCGTGGAGCGCCTGCGTGCCGTGCTGGGGCACAATCCGGCCGTGGAGCCGCTGGTGCAGCCGGCGGAGCTGGCCGATGAGACTGTCGGGCAACAGGTATTGCTGTCACGGGTGGTTGCGTTTTATCACCATACGTTGCTGAATGCGCCGGAAGCGCAGGCGTATCTGTCCAAACGGCGGCTCAACCATCCTGAACTGGTCAGCCATTTTAAGCTGGGCTTTGCCAACCGCACGCTGGGCTACCGGCTGCCACCGAAAAAAGTCAAAGCGGGCGAGGAAATCCGCCGCCGCCTGACAGCCGCTGGGGTGTTGCGGGAGAACGGGCGTGAGCATCTGCGTGGTTCGCTGGTTGTGCCCGTTATCGGTGCTGAGGGGCAGGTGCATGGGCTGTACGGGCGCAAAATCGGCGACGACCAGCGCCAATCGATTATCCGTCACCTGTACCTGCCGGGCGCCCATCAGGGGGTCTGGAATGCGGCGGCGCTGGGGGCGTCCAAATCGCTCATCCTGTGCGAATCGCTGATTGATGCGATGTCGTTCTGGGTTACCGGACACCGCAATGTCACCGCGGCTTACGGGGTGAATGGCGTCATCGCGGATCACTGGCAGGCGTTTGAGCAGTACGGCATTTTAGGTTCGCGGGAATGGGCAAAACGGGTAAGGGTGGTTCTTTAACAAGATGATAATCAGGAAAAAAATCGCTTAAAAAAGTATAACCGCACCGGAACCTGCCCTAAGACCCGATTGGGTTGCTGGGCGGGGTGAATCCGTATTCATACGTCCATAATCCGCTGTCTTGGGTTGATCCTTTTGGATTGGCGAGTAAAGACTGCGATAAGTTGTTAAATCCAGATTGGACTAATCACGGATTTAAGCATTTCCCTCAAAAAAATATGTCTTGGAAAGATATTGTTAAATCAACGAAATCTGGACCTGCTAAATATACGCCAGAGATTAACATTGAAGCATTAGAACGTTCTGTTTATAAAACAGGCCAACCGGTTACAAATGGTAAGCCTTGGAAAGTTCAAGATATGGGGGAAATTATCGGAGCTAGTGAAGGTAAGCCAAGTCAATGGATAAGGGTTGAGTATAGCGGCGGTACTATTCACGGGCATCCAATCTCTCTGAACGAATTTAGGAAACTGACAAAATAATGAACTTTGATTTTTCAGAAAAAAGTGGAATGATCATTTTTAATGACTTTTCTATTAGTGATGATATTCCGCTTGAGAATCAACTTGATGAGTTAAAAGAAGATATGTTGCAGGTAGAATTTCCTAATGGATATCTTTTAGATATAGGCTGGAGACCCTCATTCGAAATCGATGGACAGTTTAAATTGGCATTAATTAAAGATTTTAACTGGGAAAGTCCTATTTATTTAGATTCAGCAAGTAATTTATTTGAATTAGAAGAAAAAATTCAACTAGCAATGCACAAATTATAACTGATGAAATCTAATAGCCGGAAAGATCCCCGTGATCTTCCGGCTTTGTTCTTTTAAGAGCCGCTCAGTCCCAGCCCTTAGCGGCTTGTGTAGTCGCCAAGCAGCTCCCGCATCTTGAGCTTAATCTCACTGAGCTGGGTTTGCTGGCGCTGGTACTGTTGTTTAATGGTTCGTGTCATGCTCCCAATAATTAGATCTTGTGATAAACTCCCGACTTTTTATTGTGGGTGAGAGATGGCTAAAGTGGATGTGGTTTGTCGTTACTGTCACAAAACAGAAGCGGTTAAAGGACATGGAAAAAGAAGCAGTGGACATTCCCGTTATCACTGCTATGCCTGCCGTAAAACCTTTCAACTGAACTATACCTATCAAGGAGCCGGTTATTGATATGGCAATGAATAACGCCGGCATCAGGGACACAGCTCGCGTTCTGAAAGTCGGCATTAACACCGTTATTCGCACATTAAAAAACTCACGCCACCCCGCTGCCGTTTGCGGGCAGTGATATTCAGATTATCGGTGAAATAGACGAGCAGTGGTCATTTGTCGGTAACAAGAAAAATCAGCGCTGGCTCTGGTATGCCTGGGAGCCGAACATGAAAAAGATCGTGGCACATGTGTTTGGTGACCGCCGCAGGAAAACGTTAAAAAAACGACTGGCATTTCTGGCTCCTTTCAACATTCAGTGCTACTGCACAGATGACTATGTTGTCTACGATTGCCTTCCTGCGGAGAAACACCTCACAGGCAAGAAATTTACCCAACGCATTGAGAGAACGAATCTCACTCTGCGCATCAGGATAAAAAGGCTGAACCGCAAAACGATAGGTTATTCCAAATCCGAAGCAATGCACGATAAAGTGATAGGCACGTTCATTGAGCGTAACTATTATATTTCATAATAAATCTAACTATTGGATTCATGACCTTATAAAGCTGTTAAATTAGCAAGGGCAGAGAGTGCGGATTTTCATCAGGGCTCGTTGAAACCGAATATATGTTTGCGACTACTTTTGTCAGAAAAATACGTTACCTACTTGAATTGAGTCGGTGTCCATATAAGATTCTAAGAGTTTTTAGAGGTTCCCTGTTACACATCCAAGTTTGCTTAAGCGAAGCGTTTCTGAAGAAAATCAATCAAAGCACGTACTTTAGCGGAAATGTGACGGGTATTAGGATAAACCGCATACACACCCTGCGAAGGGAAATGGTAATCGGGCAGCAAATGCTGCAGTGCCCCGCTTGCTAGAGCAGGCTGGACGAGCCACTCCGGTAGCAGCGCAACACCACAGCCTTCCAGTATAAAACTCATCAGTGCAGAAGCACTGTCAGTTGAGAACCTGACGGGTCCAGTGATGGAAAAATCGATCTTCTGCTGTTCAGGACCTGTTACTTGCCAGCGTAAAGGGGACTGGAGACGAGTATGAATAACCCATTCTGTCTTACCTAGTGTATTAAGCGAATCTATTGGGTTATTTTTAATCCATCGCGGAGCGGCTACTGGAATTATTGAAAAGTTGTCTATTAACGCTGCGTGATAACTGGAATCAGTCAATTTGCCAAGACGAATAGCAACGTCGAAGTGCTCTGAAATAAGATCGGCATGATAGGAAGACGAAACATGGTGAATACTCAGCTCAGGGTGTGCCTGCCCGAATGCCACTAAAGCGGGGATGATCATTGTAGTGCTATATTCCGATGTGCTGGTTATTCGTAACTCACCACTAAATCCTCTATGACTGAATTGCACATCGTTCACAATATCTTCTGTTTCTTTTAGAAGGTGAACACTACGCAGGTAAAAAGCTTCCCCCGCTTGCGTAAGTGCTAGACGTCGGGTTGTGCGTAGCAACAACGATACACCAAGTTCCGCCTCCAGTTGCCGGATATTAAAACTAACTACTGCCTTCGTTTGTCTAAGCGTGGTAGCTGCTGATGTGAAACTCCCCGCCTCTACTACGGCTACAAACATTGCTACACGCTGTAAATTGAGCATAAATCCCCCCATTACTGTCAAATATTTTTTGACAGTGTATCACTGCGCCAGCTCTTTATCCTTCCCATTACCGGAATTATATTATTCATTTTTAACAGGGAAGAGAGTATGAGTTATCGTAGTAAAATTGCGGTCGTCTACCTTCTTGGCTTTTTCCTCGACTTAGTAAATATGTTTATCTCCAATGTCGCTTATCCCACTATAGGTAAGGAAATGCATGCTTCCGTGGCAGAGTTAGCATGGATCAGTCATGGCTACATATGTGGGCTTACGCTTATTATCCCTCTCAGTGCGTGGTTGACACAGCGGGCAGGTGCTCGGCAAGTGTTTTTACTTTCGTTAGCCTTATTTGCATTGGGAACAACGGCATCTGGATTTGCACATTCACTTGAAGAACTGGTTTTCTGTCGTGTTGTGCAGGGCATTGGCGGTGGACTGTTAATACCGGTCGGTCAGGCGTTGACGTGGCAGCTTTATGCAAAACATGAGCGAGCTAAACTTTCATCTGCAATTATGTTGGTAGCGCTACTAGCCCCTGCACTATCCCCTGCCTTGGGCGGCGTGCTGGTCCAAACTCTCAACTGGCGTTGGGTGTTCTTTGCCAGTCTGCCGCTAACCCTGCTGGCACTGATACTGGCTTTCATATGGTTACAGGATGGGGTCACTTCTGAAAAAAATAAAGCTCTCGATTTCTCTGGCCTTGTAATCGGATGTGCTGGTCTATTTCTCATTTTACTCGGAATGACAAAAATGAGTGAGGTGGGAAGCCTTGCAAAAGGCACGATACTTTTCTCATCAGGTATCATTCTGTTGGCTTTTTTCATTATTCGCAGTAGTCGACATTCTGCACCACTTTTCAGCTTTCATCTCCTTTCTGACCCATTAATGCGTTTCTCAATGCTGGTTTATCAGTTCGTACCTGGCTTGTTTATGGGAATAAGTTTGGTTGGCGTTATTTATCTACAGACATTTCTCGGTATGTCCGCAGCAGAGACAGGAGCATTAATGATTCCCTGGTCACTTGCTTCGTTTCTAGCGATCACTATTACAGGCAAAACATTTAACCGCTTGGGACCACGGCCACTCATCATGACCGGTTGTCTGCTACAGGCGATAGGCATTTTGTTACTTTCGGTGGTGACCCACGACGGGCAGAACTACCTGCTGGTAACGGCTTTTGCACTGATGGGAATGGGAGGAAGTCTGTGTAGCAGCACCGCCCAGAGTAGTGCTTTCCTTGAGGTATCAGCTACAGCCATGCCTGAAGCAAGTGCATTGTGGAACATAAACCGTCAGCTCAGCTTCTGTTTTGGTGTGGCACTGTTAAGCATGCTACTCAATCTGTTTATTAGCCATCTCGCACTGCGACAGGCTTATATGTGGACATTTTATACAGCAGCAGCCGGTACTCTTATTCCACTCCTGCTCAGCTTGAGTATTAATAACCGGAATATAAAACTGAATCTTTTATCATCAGAAGAGAATAGCTAATGAACCATTATATTAATGAAGTATTGGAGGCTCATGTTGCCATTGAGAACTGGCTTGGCAAAGGTGAAGGAGACAAGCAGACGCTCCTTAACCGTTTCAGTCAGGATTATTCAATGATCACGATAACAGGCACGATGCTTGATCATGAGTCTCTGAGCCATTTTTTTATTGCTAAACGTGCAAGCCGCCCAGGATTACATATTGTCGTGGATTCGCTGTCTGTCTTGCAAGAGTGGGAGAATGGAGCAGTGATTTTATATCGTGAACAGCAGACCGAGCCCGACAAAGAGACCACAATTCGTTGGTCAACCGCTATCTTTAACCTTCATGCAGATACACCTGTCTGGCTTCATTTGCACGAAACATTACAGCCAATCAATCCAGATTAAATGGATAATTATGGGCTTGTTGATGATAGCATGTCCGATAACCTGTTTTTTGGTAATGTGCGTCAGCGAGCCTGAAAAATTATCCCCAAAGTCAGCCTGCAACAGGCAGCTTTACAAATGAGCAACAAAGCCGGAATGTTCTCCATAATCTCCCTGCTTTTGGTGTTCGATAAATTAACCCCTGTCAGTGGTAACTGGATTCACCACTGGCAGGGCTTTTTTGCTTATAAACTCACACTACTTATAAGCGACCGTGGCAATGCTTATATTTCTTGCCAGAACCACATGGGCAAGGATCATTGCGTCCAACTTTACGCTCTCCCGTTGCCATCTGAGCTTCGGCCTTTGACATCAACGCACCCTGTTCAACTTCATGGCTCAAATGTTGTTGTTTTGCCAAACGTTCAGCTTCTTCACGACGTTGCTGTTCAAGCGCCTCAACTTCTTCCGGCATTCTAACCTGAACTTTGCTCAAGGTACTGATCACTTCATATTTCAGTGATTCCAGCATATTGGCAAACATGGCAAAAGATTCGCGTTTATACTCCTGTTTTGGATCTTTCTGAGCGTAACCGCGTAAGTGAATGCCTTGGCGGAGGTAATCCATCGCTGCCAAATGCTCTTTCCATAATGTGTCCAGAGTTTGCAACATGATGCCTTTTTCAAAGTTACGCATCATTTCTGCACCGACAATTTCTTCTTTTTGCTTATAAATTTCGATCGCTTTTTCAAAAATACGTTCACGCAATGTTTCTTCGTGCAATTCAGGCTCTTTGTCCAGCCATTCTTTGATTGGCAAATTCAAATCGAAATCGTTGGTTAAACGTTCTTGCAATCCTTCAACATCCCACATTTCTTCCAGTGATTGCGGTGGAATGTGAGCATCGATGGTTATTTTGAAGACATCTTCGCGGATGCTGGTGATGGTTTCGCTGACATCGCTCACATCGAGCAAGTCGTTACGCTGAGCATAAATTGCCCTGCGCTGATCGTTCGCAACATCATCATATTCCAACAACTGCTTACGGATATCAAAGTTACGGCTCTCAACTTTACGCTGAGCATTCGCAATCGCTTTAGTCACCCATGGATGTTCGATTGCTTCCCCTGGCTGCATGCCAAGTTTACGCATCATGCCGGTCACACGATCGGAAGCAAAAATGCGCATTAAGGAATCTTCCATTGAGAGGTAAAAACGTGAAGAACCCGCATCACCCTGACGGCCTGCACGACCACGTAACTGGTTATCAATACGGCGTGATTCATGACGTTCCGTACCGATAATATGCAAACCGCCTGCTGCCAATACCGCATTATGGCGCTCTTGCCATTCTGCCTTGATTTTCTCGATTTGTGCTTCAGTTGGCTCTTCCAGTTTAGCGATTTCCGACTGCCAACTCCCCCCCAACATGATGTCTGTACCACGTCCCGCCATGTTGGTTGCAATCGTCACTGTACCAGCCTGACCAGCCTGCGCGATGATGTCGGCTTCTAATGCGTGGAATTTTGCGTTCAGAACGTTATGCGTAATGCCAGCCTTGGTTAATGCGTTAGACACCAGTTCCGATTTCTCAATCGAGATTGTTCCCACCAAAACAGGTTGGCCATTGTTTGTCCGCTCTCTGATGTCTTCAATGATCGCCTCAATTTTTTCCTCTTCTGTCATATAGACCAGATCCGGTAAATCCTGACGGATCATTGGGCGATTAGTTGGAATAACGATGGTATCCAGTTTATAAATAGATCGGAATTCAAAGGCTTCCGTGTCGGCGGTTCCTGTCATCCCTGCTAATTTTTCGTATATACGGAAATAGTTCTGGAATGTAATTGAAGCCAGCGTCTGGTTTTCATTTTGAATCTCAACACCTTCTTTCGCTTCCACAGCTTGGTGCAGACCATCAGACCAACGACGTCCTTGCATAGTACGCCCGGTATGTTCATCAACGATGATAACCTCGCCTTCTTTAACGATATAATCAACATCGCGGGTAAACAGGGCATGAGCACGCAGAGCGGCTGTCACATGGTGCATCAGCATGATATTAGTCGGTGAATACAAGGATTCGCCTTCATCCATCAATTTAGCATCCACCAATAACTCTTCAATCAATACCAGACCACGCTCTGTCAGGTTGACTTGACGTGATTTTTCATCAACAGAGAAATGTCCTTCCCCTTGGAAGGTATCTGAATCCTCTTTTTCCTGACGAACCAGTTTCGGGATCAGCTTGTCTACTTTGATATAAAGCTCAGAGCTGTCTTCCGCAGGCCCTGAAATAATCAGTGGAGTACGAGCTTCGTCGATCAGAATCGAGTCAACTTCGTCCACCAACGCATAGTGCAATTTGCGTTGAACTCGCTCTTCTGGACTAAATGCCATGTTGTCACGCAAGTAGTCAAAGCCAAACTCATTGTTAGTGCCGTAAGTGATATCCGCTGCATAAGCTTCACGTTTTGCCGGTGGTGGCATACCCGGTAAGTTAATACCGACACTTAAGCCAAGGAATTCAAACAGCGGGCGGTTATTTTCAGCATCGCGCTGTGCCAGGTAATCGTTCACGGTAACAATGTGAACACCTTTGCCACTTAGGGCATTAAGATAAGCGGGTAATGTTGCGGTCAGTGTTTTACCTTCACCTGTACGCATCTCTGCTATGCAGCGTTCATTCAAGACCATCCCGCCCAATAGCTGCACATCAAAGTGACGCATACCAAATACACGTTTACTGGCTTCACGCACAGTAGCAAACGCTTCTGGCAGAATTTTATCCAGTGATTCTCCCTCTTTTAAGCGGGAACGAAATTGTTCTGTTTTCGCTTTCAGTTCTTCATCAGAGAGTTTTTCAAAGTCTGGCTCCATACGGTTGATCTCATCAACCACTTTGCGCAAACGGCGCAAGGTACGGTCATTACGGCTACCAAAAATCTTTGTCAGTAATTTAATCAGCATAATTAGTACATCTCAGATAGGGCTATTGTTGTAGCCATCAATCATTTATTAAAAATTGTCTTATTACACTCAGATTGAAATAAGACAACAGCATTAAAGCAAAAATAAATGATTAGGCGTTGGTCCTGCCCTAATTCCCTGAACTTTAGCGACCCAGAGAGCTGGAGTATGGGTATCAGGAAGTACAGCATCAGCCAGCGCAACATCTGAAATAATTTCTTCAAATGGTACAGGTGCTTGCGTCAACATAGCATGCAACATATCCAGCATAAGTCGTTGCATGGCTGGAGAAGAAATCCGGGTACTTTCTTTTGCGTCTTCGTACCTTACGGGCTCAGCAACCGAAAAAGCAAAAGAAAGTTGGCGGATCACATTACGGACGGCATGTTGCTGCCAGTAATTTAAATAATTAGCGGGTTGGCGCTGGACACTTTTTAATTGGAGTAAGTGTAATTTAAATAAGTGCTCAAAAGAGGAAAATACCTGATGACGGCTTCCTTGAGCAGACGAAGTATTTGTATGATGCAGGCTTTCTGTTACTCCAGCGAAAACAGTAGGAACACCAATTCCTGTAGCAACCATGCCCAGTAAAAGGTGAGACCAAAAATAACGCCTACCAAATTGTCGCCAAAGATTTAAAATACTCATTAATCCTTCATTAATAAATACTGGAACTGCCCCTATTATGCGAGATAGCCGCCCACAATCACTGGATAAGCTGTTTGAAGACGCGGCAACTGTCGGAAAAAGCCCACTTCAAATCATTCAACAACATGCCATCGCATTATTGAAACTCAACCGTGCCGTTCTCAGTTTGCTTCCTGCACAATTGCACCCGTGGTGCAGGGTTGCCAATTATCGCAAACAAATTCTGGTACTGGAAGCAGGAAATGCCAGTTGGATGACCCGACTGCGTTATGAAATCCCTGTCTTGCTGTCTACATTGAGAAGCGAAATTCTACCATCTTTATCCTCAATCGACATCAGGATTAACCCATCATTAATGGTTAAGTGTGATAATAATGAACAAAGATTCTCAAAATTATCAACCAGAGCATCCAGTAATGATAATAAGGAATTACCAAAGCGCCAGCTCACTCATGAAAGTGCAAAAACATTAATGATATTGGCTGAAAACAGCCCTGAAAAATTGAAAAAGAAACTAGAACGGTTGGCTGCGCTGGCCGGAGAGGGTACCAGTACAGCCAAAAAGAAGCGTTAGCGCTGAATAAAAAACATCAGTGAAAGAAGCGTGACAGATAACATCATCCATTGGTGCATCATAGGAATGTTCTCAACATTCTTTATCAATACACATGTCAGCCATTATGCCAACACCAGTGATGGAGCGCGGAAAGCCAGTGGCATTTCAGCTTCATCTTCAAATGTGACAAATTCCCAAGCGCTTTCCTGTGCTAAGACAGTTTGCAGTAACTTGTTGTTTAGTGCATGGCCTGATTTAAACGCAGTAAAGGCACCAATGATATTATACCCACACATAAACAGATCGCCGATGGCGTCCAACATTTTATGGCGGACGAATTCATCTTTAAAACGCAAACCATCTTCATTGAGTACGCGGTAGTCATCAACGACAATCGCACAATCAAAGCTGCCACCAAGGCACAAGCCTTTAGATTGCAAATACTCAATATCACGCATAAATCCGAAAGTACGCGCACGACTAATCTGGCGAACAAATGAATCCGCTGAGAACTCCAGTCCATAGCGCTGGGTACTCGCATCAATCGCCGGATGATTAAAGTCGATGGTAAAATCCAGACTGAAACCATGATAAGGTGCCAATTCAGCCCATTTATCACCGTCTTCCACACGGACGCTTTCTTTCATTCGCACGAATTTCTTCGCGACATTAAGCTCTTCAATACCCGCATCCAATAACAGAAAAACAAACGGGCTAGCGCTGCCATCCATAATCGGGATTTCTGGTGCATCGACTTCAATAACAATATTGTCGATCCCTAAACCTGCCAGCGCTGCATTCAAATGTTCAACTGTTGAAATACGCACATTATGCTCATTTACCAGACAAGTACAGAGCATAGTATCACGCACAGATTTAGCATCGGCCGGAAAATCAACCGGAGGATTCAAGTCAGTACGACGATAGATGACCCCGGTATTAGCCGGCGCTGGACGCATTGTCAGCGTGACTTTTTTACCGGTGTGCAAACCGACGCCGGTCGCTTGAACAATACGTTTTAGTGTCCTTTGTTTGATCATCGTTTATATCTCGCAATGTTACTTATCCCGCCAATCACTATAATGTATGACTGGCAGGATAGTTTAACACAAAAAGCGGAGAAGCCAATTTTTTAGCAATTAATCAGCCTGCTTACGCAAAAATGCAGGAATGTCCAGATAATCAGGCTCTTTGCTCGTATGTGTATTTTGGTCATTGACGACTTTTGCTACCGTTTTGTTCTCATCAGATAATGAAGAGATTCCGCCAGATATCTGCTGGTAACGGCGCTCCATCGGGTTTGTCTGAGGAGCTTTGTTATTGGTCACCAAGGTGATTTCTGGACGTTTGTCCATGCCAATGCCTGTTGCCACAACGGTTACACGCAGCTCATCATTCATATCTGGATCCAATGACGTACCGATAACTACCGTTGCATTATCAGAAGCAAATGCACGGATTGTGTTACCCACTGTTTCAAATTCATCCAAACGCAGGTCAAAGCCCGCTGTAATGTTAACCAGAACGCCACGTGCGCCAGAAAGATCAATATCTTCCAACAATGGGCTGGAGATAGCCATCTCTGCGGCTTCTTCCGCACGATCTTCACCTTGTGCAATACCTGACCCCATCATGGCGTAACCCATTTCCGACATCACGGTACGAACGTCAGCGAAGTCAACATTCATCAGACCTGGGCGAGTAATCAGTTCAGCAATACCCTGAACCGCGCCTTTCAGAACATCATTGGCTGCACCGAATGCATCCAACAGGGAAATGCCTCGTCCCAGGACTTTCAATAACTTGTCATTTGGAATAGTGATCAGTGAATCCACATGCTTGGATAATTCAGTGATCCCTTGTTCCGCGAAGGCCATCCGTTTTTTGCCTTCAAAATTAAATGGCTTAGTCACAACGGCAACGGTTAATATGCCAAGTTCTTTGGCAATTTCAGCTACAACAGGTGCAGCTCCCGTTCCCGTGCCACCGCCCATACCAGCAGCAATAAATACCATATCTGCACCTTCCAGTGCAGTACGCAATGATTCGCGGTCTTCTTCCGCAGCAGTACGACCAACCTCAGGGTTCGCACCAGCGCCTAATCCTTTTGTAATTCCGTTGCCAATCTGGATAGTTTGACCAACAGCCGTCTTACGCAGTGCCTGAGCGTCCGTGTTAACCGCAAAGAAGTCAACTCCTTCAATACGCTCACGCACCATGTGCTCCACAGCATTACCGCCGCCGCCGCCGACGCCGATGACTTTAATCACCGCGTCGTTGGTTAATTCCAGTGGTTCAAACATAATTTCTCTCCGTTTTGTGCCTTTATATCGAGGCCGGCGACATTGTCATGGCCTCTGTATAAAAAATCAAAATTCTTTTTTCAGCCAGTTGCTGACTTTCTTAAACCAGCCACTTACTGACGTTCTTTTATCAGCATCGGAATCTCCGCCAAGCTGAGATTCTTTGCCATAATGCAGAAGGCCAACCGCTGTTGAATAGCAAGGCTCCTGCACATAATCTGTCAATCCAGTGATGTTCAGAGGGCGACCAATGCGAACCTGGGTATGAAATACCCGCTGAGCACACTCGGCCAGACCATCAATCTGGGCGCCCCCTCCTGTCAGGACAATCCCTGCCGCTAGGTGGTGTTTTACTCCCTGCTGCCGCAATTGCTCCTGCAATCGCAAAATTTCATCGTTCACTAAGTTCAGCAGTTCGGTATAACGGGGTTCGATCACCTCAGCCAATGTTTGACGCTGCAAGCTACGAGGAGGGCGTCCTCCTACACTTGGGACTTCTACACTCTCATCCTTGCTCACTATTGAACCCAATGCGCAGCCATGACGAACCTTGATGGTTTCAGCATCACTGGGAGGAGTACCAAACGCATAAGCGATATCACTGGTCACCACATTGCCTGCATAAGGAATCACCTTGGTATGACGCAATGCACCGCCAGTGTATACAGCGATATCCATCGTTCCGCCGCCGATATCAACGACACAGACCCCCAATTCACGTTCATCTTCTGTCAATACAGCATAACTTGCTGCCAATCCTGCAAAAATAAGTTGATCAACTTTCAAACCACAACGTTCAACAGCTTTTACGATGTTTTTCGCCATGTCGTTGTGGCAGGTAATTAAGTGGACTTTCGCCTGCATGCGCACACCAGAGAGCCCAACCGGATTTTTAATCCCTTCCTGATAATCAATCGCGTATTCCTGTGGGATCACATGCAGAATACGGTGTTCATCACGAACACGAACTGACTTAGCGGTATGGACAACACTGTCCACATCATCCTGTGTAACTTCTTCTTCTGAAACCGGCACCATACCAATTTCGTTCTGGCAACTGATATGCTTGCCAGAAAGCGCCAGATAGACTGAAGATATCTGGCAATCGGCCATGAGTTCAGCCTGATCAATAGCACGCTGTACGCACCTGACGACCGATTCAAGATCATTGACTCCGCCTTTGTCCATGCCGCGGGATGGGCAACTTCCTACTCCGATAATATTAACCATACCATCGGGCAGAATTTCACCAACCAGGGCAGATACCTTTGCTGTACCGATTTCAAGGCCAACTACCAATTTTCTGTCCGTTGATTTGATCATCGTTATTCTGCCTGTCTCTGTATTATTACCAGTCACTGTTTGTTTTCTTGCCCGTTGATTGAAACTGGCGTATCAGTTAATAAAGGAGCCCAACCTACCGCAGCACCACTGTCATAACGTAAGTCAACATAAGCCACACGTTTTTCAGTGTTTTTCAACAACACCGGATAAAGTTCAACAAAACGTTTCATTCGCTTCATTTTATCTCGATTTCCTAACTCTAAACGGATATCGTTATCCAATATCAGTTGCCAGGCATTACGCGCAGTCATGATCACTGCTTTTAATTTCATCTGGTGTTTTTCAAGAAAAGTTGCCATTGTGTGGTATTCATTCAATGTCTCTTTCTCTTTGCCTTCTGGCCCATACAACATCGGATACTGCCCATTTGCACTGCGCTCTATAGGTAAGCTAAATACCCGACCTTCAGCATCCAACAGTTGGGTATCATTCCAACGCGCATAAGGGACGTATTCTACCAGATGTATTTTAAGTTCATCAGGCCATTGTTTCCTAACAGTGATCTGCCGGATCCATGGCAGTTGTTCAATCTGTTCCTGAATGACGTTGACATCCTGAGTCATAAATGTTCCGGGAGATCCCAGAGACAAAATAGCCTGCCTTACATCATCATTCGTGGTGTAATGGCGCTCACCAGTCAATACCAGCTTCGAGAGTGGTAATCTGTCAGGATCTTTCATCCAGTCCAGTGTCATCCAGCCCCCCCATATGATGGTGCCAACTACCATCAAGAAAAAGGCAATCCCTGTCAGATAGTAACCATTACTGGGACGAAATCTCTGCGCTTCACCCTCCCGCTCCCGGCTATTTCGGGCTGCCTGCGACATATTAATCAGCCAACTCCAAAATTCTCGCTACGAGTTGAGAAAAACTTAATCCGGCCTGACGCGCAGCAGTTGGCACCAGACTATGGCTGGTCATGCCAGGGGAAGTATTCGCTTCCAACAGGTAGAAATTACCATTCCCATCATCCATGATATCGACTCGCCCCCAGCCATGGCATCCCAGCGCCTTGTACGCTCTTAAAGCGATATCTAATAGCTCTCGCTCTTTTTCCGCACTCAAGCCGCTTGGACAAAAATATTGCGTTTGGTTGGAAATATATTTCGCTTCGTAATCATAAAATGTGTTTGAGGCCTGAATACGGATAGAAGGAAGAGCCTCGT
Source organism: Xenorhabdus taiwanensis (assembly GCF_036512875.1). Taxonomy (GTDB): domain Bacteria; phylum Pseudomonadota; class Gammaproteobacteria; order Enterobacterales; family Enterobacteriaceae; genus Xenorhabdus; species Xenorhabdus taiwanensis. The sequence goes on from NZ_AP028978.1 coordinate 3,156,594, forward strand.
CTCCCAAAAATCCGACGGTATATTCAGGGCCAAACAGCCATTTTTCAACCAATACATCAGTATCGTATTTAAATGCCAGCTCCAGAGCATTACGCAATTCGGCATATTCATTCACCTTAGTCATCCCTACGCTGGAGCCTTCCAGATTCGGTTTAACCATTAATGGCAGACCTAATTCTTGAACATACTCTTTGAGTTGAAAATCATTAAGTTGTTCAAATTTTGGAGAATTAATTACGACATAAGGTGAAATAGGCAGTTTTGCTCCCTGCCAGAGTTGTTTTGTGCGCATTTTGTCCATTGACAAGGCAGATGCCATCACTCCACTGCCGGTATAAGGAATTTGCAAAAACTCCAGCAAACCTTGCAACGTACCATCCTCACCACCGCGGCCATGCAGTGCAATGAAGACTTTATTGAATCCTTCCTCTTTGAGTTTAGTCACATCAAAGTCTTTTGTATCAACTGAATAAGCATTAATGCCCGCTTCCTTCAGTCCTGCCACAACCGCATGTCCTGATTGCAATGAAACCTCGCGTTCAGCGGAAGTTCCGCCCAACAGAACAGCAACTTTATCAACCATGATGTCCTCCCTCATAAAAAGATGGCTGCAATTTTGTTTCAGCCAAATTGCGCGCTATTTTACCGATATTACCGGCACCCTGTACCAATACTAAATCATTGTTTTCTATCACCTGCGACAGAATGATTGAAACTTGTTCAGGCTCTGATACAAAAATCGGATCCAACTTGCCACGACTGTGGATAGTACGGCATAAAGAACGGCTATCCGCGCCTGGGATCGGGGTTTCACCTGCGGCATACACATCCAACATTAATAAAACATCCACCTGACTCAGGACATTGGCAAAATCATCATATAAATCACGAGTTCTTGTATAACGGTGTGGCTGGAATACCATGACAATGCGTTTATCCCCCCAACCCGCTCGTGCCGCTTTAATCGTGGCATCAACTTCTGTTGGGTGATGACCATAATCATCGACCAACATCACGCTACCTTCTTTACCATTGATATGTTTAAGAGGAAAATCTCCCAGAAAATCAAAGCGACGTCCGGTTCCCTGAAACTCAGCCAGAGAAGCCAGAATAGCGGTATCATCAATGCCTTCTTCTGTTGCCACTGCAACCGCGGCAGTTGCATTCAGCGCATTGTGGCGACCAGGGGCATTTAACACTACATGCAAATCCGGTAAATCCAATCGGCTGATAGTGAAAAATCCCTGAGCCCCTTTCTGCTCATAATGGGTAATACGGACGTCAGCTTCCTCACTGAAACCATAGGTCGTGATATAACGCCCAATGCGGGGAATCAGTTCTTTCACGACAGGATCGTCAATACACATAACCGCACGCCCATAAAATGGCAGGTTATGCAGGAAGTTAACGAACGTTTGCTTTAAGTTTTCGAAATCCCCTTGATAGGTATCCATGTGGTCAGCTTCAATATTGGTAACGACCGCCATCATGGGCTGCAAGTGCAAGAATGAAGCATCACTTTCATCGGCTTCTGCAATCAGATAGCGGCTGCTACCTAAGCGAGCATGTGTACCCGCTGCTTTGACCAACCCACCATTCACAAATGTAGGATCAAGCCCCGCCTGTGCATAAATGCCTGCAATCATTGCCGTCGTGGTGGTTTTTCCATGTGTTCCCGCAATAGCGATACCGTGACGATAACGCATAAGCTCTGCCAGCATTTCCGCACGACGGATCACTGGAATTCTCGCTTCACGTGCAGCCACAATTTCGGGGTTTTCTGCCGAAATAGCCGTGGATGCTACGACTACGCTAGCGTCCCGCACATTTTCTGGGCGATGATTGAAATAAATAGTTGCACCCAGTGCAATTAATTGCTGTGTGACAGGATTGGGAGCCAAATCAGAACCGCTTATCTGATAACCTTCATTAGCCAACACTTCGGCGATACCACCCATGCCAGCACCACCGATGCCAACAAAGTGGATATGCCTGACTTTTCTCATTTCAGGCACTGAAGCTCTTAATTTCGCCAACTGTTGTGTATTCACGTTTTAATCTTCACTCGTTATGTTTACATCACCGTTCTATCTGGAACGGCCTGAATGATTCTCTACAGCATCAATCAATGCTGCTGCTACACGTTCGGTTGCATTAATGATGGCTACTGAGCGTGCTTTTTCTGCCATTTCTAACAATTGCGGGCGTTGCCATTGGGTCAATAACCCTACAACCGCATCAACCGTAAATTCGGGCTGTTCGAGTATCTTTGCGGCTCCCGCTTTTTCCAGAGGCAAGGCATTCCAATATTGCTGTCGATCTTTATGCCGGAAAGGAACAAAAATCGCCGGTAAGCCTGCGGCAGAAATTTCACTGACCGTAAGTGCACCGGAACGGCATACGACAATATCAGCCCACGCATAAGCCTGTGCCATATCATCAATAAATTCAGTCACTTTGAATTCAGTTTTAACTGAATCTTCATATTGTTTCTGCGTCTCTTCTCTGGCGCCCTTGCCTGCCTGATGCCATAAAGTGATTTTATCACCCAGGCGAGCGGCAACTTCTGGCATAGTTTGGTTCAGGACCTTGGCGCCTTGACTGCCGCCAACGACCAGCACCCGAACAGGTCCTTCACGCCCAGCCAAACGCCGCATTGGTTCTGGCAATGCCAATACATCCTCCCTGACAGGGTTACCAACAACCGGCGCGCTGGGGAATGCGCCTGGAAATGCCTGTAAAACGGTTTTGGCAATTTTGGCTAACCAACGATTAGTGAGTCCCGCAATACCATTTTGCTCATGCAGTACTACCGGAATGCCACACAACCATGCTGCGATCCCACCTGGCCCAGAGACATATCCTCCCATTCCCAGCACAACATCGGGCTGATAACGGCGCATAATGGCTTTTGCCTGTCGAATAGCCTTAAAAATTCTCATTGGGGCAGCAAGTAACGCTTTAACTCCCTTGCCCCGCAAGCCCGAAATCTGAATAAATTCGATATCAATGCCATGTTTCGGAACTAAATCAGCTTCCATGCGATCCGCGGTTCCTAACCAGCGAATATCCCACCCCTGCTCTTTTAAATGGTGGGCAACGGCCAGTCCCGGGAACACATGCCCCCCCGTACCACCAGCCATCACCATCAAACGCCGGTTTTTGCCACTCATTTAGAGCTCCTTACAAACGCCTGTGCTTTTGCCAGACGTACTTCATAATCAATTCGCAACAACAAGACGATGGCCGTTGACATTACTATCAAACTCGAACCACCGTAACTGACTAAAGGTAATGTTAATCCCTTCGTTGGCAACATACCTGCCGCCGCACCAACGTTAATGAACGCCTGAAAGCTGAACCATATGCCGATTGCACAAGCTAAAAAACCAGAAAACCGCTGATTAAGCTGCAATGCCCGACGACCGATCATCATGGCGCGGAAAGCGACGAAGAATACCATTGCCAGCACTAAAACCACACCGAAATAACCCAATTCTTCGGCCAGAATGGAGAAAATAAAGTCAGTATGGGCTTCCGGCAGGTATTCGAGTTTCTGGACTGAATTTCCCAGTCCCTGGCCAAAGAAATTACCGCGACCAAATGCCATTAACGATTGGGTTAACTGATAACCACTGCCAAAAGGATCTTCCCACGGATTCAGGAAAGAGGTCACCCTGCGTATACGATAAGGTTCAGCAACAATCAGTACGCACACGGCAAATATTCCGCAGCCAATAATGGCAAGGAACTGCCACAATTTTGCGCCTGCCAGAAACAGCAGTGCCAACGTTGTTACAAATAACACCACCACGGTTCCCAGATCGGGCTGTGCTAACAACAATATTGCCAATGCAACCATGACACTCATCGGCTTGCAAAATCCCCAGAAGTTGTTTCTTACTTCCTCAACTTTTCTAACCAGGTAACTGGAGAGATAACAAAAGAGTGATAGTTTCGACAATTCTGCTGGTTGAATGCGTAATGGGCCAATTGCGACCCAACGCGATGCCCCATTGACTGAACTCCCTACAAACAGCACCACAACCAGCATCATGATTGTCACTAATAACATGACATTGCTATAACGCAGCCAGAAGTCCATCGGAATGCGCAGCGTAATCAGGGATAAGAAAAAGCACAGTGACAAATAAATGGCATCACGTCGTGCAAAGATAAAGGGATCTTGGGCAAGGCGCTGGCCAACGGGCATTGATGCCGACGTTACCATGACAAAGCCAATCACAGCTAACCCTAATATCATCCAGACCAGAGTACGATCATACATAACGGTATCTGTGGCATCGGGTTCCACATTTCCCGCTAACCAAGTTTTAAATTTACCAAGGCCTGGAATGGTCATCAGCCTAACTCCTCTGCCAAACGGGCAAATTCATGACCGCGATGTTCAAAACCATTGAACTGATCGAAGCTGGCACAAGCGGGTGACAGCAGCACCATGTCGCCAGAAACCAGCTTGGGTGCAATTTCTCTCATCGCCTGTTCCATTGTTTTTGTCAGTGTTGCAATTTCCGGGCGCAGTTGTGCCAGCCGCCCTCCATCACGACCAAAACAGTAAAGACGAATATGTTCCCCCGATATATAAGGTTTCAGTGGAGTAAAATCCGCCGCTTTTCCATCTCCTCCCAATAAAAGATAGAGTGTTCCTTCCAGCTTCAATCCACTCAATGCCGCTTGGGTGCTGCCAACATTGGTTGCTTTAGAATCATTCACCCAACGAATACCATTTCTCATGTGAATCACCTGAAAACGGTGTTCCAGCCCGGAATAAGTACGTAAAGCCTGAAGGCTGGCCGCACGAGGAATACCTACAGCATCTGCCAGTGCTAACGCTGCCAATCCATTGGCATAGTTATGTTGCCCGACCAACTGTATTTCACGTGTTGCCAGCACAGGATGTTGATTGACCATCAGTTGTTGGTGTTCACTGTCAAGCTGATAATCACCACTATCCACACCAAAACTGATACAACGGCTGTCTTTGCCTGTTTCTGGTAGTGTCAGCGCATCCTGTTCATTGACCACACAAATTTTCGCTTGATTGTAAATACGCAATTTTGCTGCATGATACTGTGCCAACCCTTTGGGATAACGAACCATGTGGTCTTCGGTCACATTCAGCACCGTCGCTGCCGCTGCTTTCAGACTGTAAGTTGTTTCAAGTTGGAAACTGGACAGCTCCAGTACATAAAGCTGACAAGACTGTTTCAGCAATTCCAGTGCAGGGATACCAATGTTGCCACCTACACCAACCTGCCACCCTGCTGTTTTCGCCATTTCGCCAACCAGAGTAGTCACGGTACTTTTACCATTTGAACCCGTAATGGCAACGATTGGCGCAGTCGCTTCGCGACAAAACAGCTCAATATCACCGATAATTTCAACACCGGCATCAGCCGCCGCTTGCAATTCTGGCGTTGCTAGCGCAATACCTGGACTGGCTATGATTAAATCAGCATCTACCAACCATTGTGTGTTCAGGCTGCCGGTGTGACATTCGACACTATCAGGCAACTGATTACTGCCCGGTGGTACTATACGGGTATCCATCACACGCGGGATCACCCCACGTGTAATAAAAAAGTCAACGCAGGACAGACCGGTCAGCCCTAAGCCAACGATAACAACTTTTTTACCCTTGTATTCCGTCATGAGACGTTCAGCCATGATTAACGTACCTTCAGCGTTGCCAGACCAATCAACACCAACATCAAGGAAATAATCCAAAAGCGCACGATAACGCGCGGCTCTGGCCAACCTTTCAATTCATAGTGATGATGAATCGGTGCCATACGGAAAATGCGCTGTCCACGCAGTTTAAATGAGCCAACCTGCAAGATGACAGACAACGTTTCCACCACAAAAACGCCCCCCATGATGATCAGCAGGAACTCCTGGCGCAACAACACAGCAATGGTTCCTAATGCCCCGCCCAGAGCCAATGAACCAACATCTCCCATAAACACTTGCGCCGGATAAGTGTTAAACCACAGGAAACCCAACCCTGCACCGACAATCGCAGTACAGACAATCACCAGTTCACCCGCGTGACTCAAATAAGGGATATGCAGGTAGTTAGCAAAATTCACGTTACCCGTTGCCCATGCCACCAAGGCAAAACCGGCGGCAACGAGTACTGTTGGCATAATGGCAAGGCCATCCAATCCATCAGTCAGGTTCACCGCGTTACTGGTTCCTACAATCACAAAATAAGTCAGCAGAATGTAAAACAAGCCCAGTTGCGGCATAACTTCTTTGAAGAATGGCACAACTAATTGGGTTGCAGATGTATCTTTGCCGATGCTGTACATAACAAACGCGACCCCCAGAGCAATCACGGACTGCCAGAAATATTTCCAACGAGCAATTAGTCCCTTGGTGTCTTTACGCACCACTTTGCGGTAATCATCCACAAATCCCACAACGCCATAACCGATTAAAACAAGCAAAACACACCAGACATAGGAATTATCCAAACGCGCCCACAACAACACAGAGATCGTAATGGAGAACAAAATCAACAATCCCCCCATTGTTGGTGTTCCACGCTTACTAAAATGGGATTCAGGACCGTTATCGCGTACAACTTGACCTATTTGCAATTTTTGCAGATAAGCGATCAATCTTGGCCCCATCCATAGCGCGATGAATAATGCAGTAAGCAAGCCGACGATGGCCCTGAACGTCAAATATGAGAAGACGTTAAAGCCGGTGTGATACTTAACCAAATATTCGGCCAGCCAAACTAACATTGGAAATTCTCCTTCAGTACGTTCACGACCTCTTCCATTGCGGCGCTACGTGAACCTTTAATTAATATGGAAATCATTTCGTGTTGTTCCAATAAAGGAAGCAGTGCTGCAACTAATTCAGTCTTGTTCGCAAAATGCTGCCCCCGACCACTCGCATCACTGATATGGGCACTGAAAGCCCCAACGCTGAGGACCTTATCTATATTTGTGGATGCTACGGCTTCGCCCACCTCACAATGGCACTCAATTACCTGCTCCCCCAACTCTCCCATATCACCAACAACCATGATCCGATAACCGGACATCTGCGCCAGCACATTCGCCGCAGCGATCATGGAACCGGGATTCGCGTTATAGGTGTCGTCTAATATCATTTTTCCCTCAGTCAGAAGAATAGGAAATAAACGTCCTGCAACTGCTTGCAATCCCGATAATCCGGTACGAATATCATCCAGCGATGCACCAACAGAAATTGCCAACGCACTGGCTGCCAATGCATTGGCAACATTGTGTTTTCCCGGCAATGGTAATGTCAGTTCAACACTCCCAATTGGGCTATGGAGACAAAAATGTGTTGTCAACGGCTGTTCTAAAATATCTGTTGGGTAAAAATCCGCCCCCGTTGTTGATGAAACGGAAAAGCGCCATACTGTTTGCTGAGCGCTAATGCTGTGCTGCCAATTTTCCCAATCATTGCTATCAAGATTGATTATGGCGGTTCCGCTCGGAGCAAGGCCTGCAAAAATTTCACCTTTAGCCTTTGCCACTCCGGCCAACGAGCCAAACCCTTCCAAATGGGCAGAAAAGAGGTTATTGACCAATGCACTTTCAGGACAAGTTATTTCTGTGGTGTAAGCAATTTCACCGATATGGTTCGCACCCAGCTCAATTACAGCAAACTGGTGTTCATCAGTAAGCCTGAACAAGGTCAATGGCACCCCAATGTCATTGTTGAAGTTGCCCGCTGTATAAAGGGTACTTCCACACTGACGCAAGATCGCCGCAGTCATCTCTTTTACCGACGTTTTACCCGACGATCCGGTTAACGCTATAATGCGTGCTCTACTTTGCTGACGAACCCAACCCGCCAGTTTTCCCATCGCCAGACGAGTGTCTTTAACCACAACCTGCGGGCAATCAATATCCAGATAACGGCTAACCAATAAAGCGCCGGCACCCTGCTGTGCTACATCAGCCGCGAAATCATGTGCGTCGAATTTTTCCCCTTCTAAGGCAATAAACAACCCGCCACGCACGATCTTACGACTATCAGTTTCCACCGCATTAATTTGAAAAGTTTCAGCTTGCTGTTCGGTAACACGATGTAACAAGCCACCCGTCAACTGGGCTAATTGTTGTAGTGTCAGAGGGATCATGCAATTACCCCCAGCAAACGCGCAACGGTCAGGCGATCTGAGTAATCCAGACGACGATTGCCAACCAGTTGGTAATCTTCATGGCCTTTGCCTGCCACAAGCACAACATCTTCTTCACTTGCCTGCATAATGGCACTGGTGACGGCCTCAACCCGCCCATGAACGGCTGTCGCTTGTCCCGGATCGATGAATCCTTGCAGGATATCAGCCACAATTGACTGAGGCTCTTCACTGCGAGGATTATCATCAGTGACAATCACACGATCAGCACCCTGCTCTGCAACGCCCCCCATTAATGGACGTTTGCCTCTGTCGCGATCACCGCCACAACCAAATACACACCAAAGTTGCCCTTTACAGTGCAGGCGAGCCGCAGATAATGCTTTTTCCAGGGCATCAGGCGTGTGAGCATAATCAACCACAACCGTTGGACGACCCGCAGCAGAAAAAACTTCCATACGTCCACAAACAGGCTTCAGACAAGAAGCCGTCGATAGCAGTTTCTTCAGGGGATAGTCCAGCGACAACAAAGTTGCAAGCGCCAACAGTAAGTTATTCACATTGAACGCGCCCATAAGAGGGCTATTGAACGTTCCATCCCCCCAACTGGAAGTAAACGTGATGGAAGCACCTTTATCGTGATAATGCACCTCACTGGCCGATAGCCAACGCCCCTGCCAATTTTCTGGCAAGTTATTTTCCATCGAGACAGCAACTGCATCCGGCAGACGAGCCAACCACTTCTGCCCAACAGCATCATCAGCATTAATGATTTTCTGCTTTACATCATGGTCACTGAACAGTCGCCATTTGGCTTCTTCGTAATTTTCCATATCACCATGATAATCCAGGTGATCACGGCTTAAATTAGTAAAAATAGCAGCCTGAAATGGCAATGCAGCCACTCTTCCCTGAACCAGACCATGCGAAGAAACTTCCATCGCAACAAAAGTGGCATTTTGGTTAGCAAGTTGTTGTAAATCAAGTTGAATATCAACCGCAGAGCCAGTCGTATTTTCGCTGGGTACTATCATGCCCAGCAAACCATTTCCTACTGTTCCCATCACGGCACTGGTTTCGCCAAGCCCTTGGCTCCATTGCGCCAACAATTGGGTTGTTGTTGTTTTCCCGTTGGTGCCAGTCACTCCAACCAATTTCAGTTTATTGCCGGGATGTTGGTAAAACTCGCCGGCCAGCTTTGATAATTTGCTATTTAAATTATCCAGATAGATAACAGGCACACCATGCATTTTCTGCATCGTGCCGTTATCCGCTTTTCCTTTCGCTTCTGCAATCACCGCTGCGACACCTTGAGCGATGGCTTGAGGAATATATTTTCGGCCGTCTGTCTGATGCCCTTGAACCGCAACAAACAGATCTCCGGCAGCCGCCTTACGGCTATCCAATGTCATTTCGCGCAGCGGAAGCTCCGGTGTATCAACACCCCAAGGAGCCAATAAATCGCGCAAATTACGATCTGCCACTTTTATCCTCTTTATTGATTAATCACAAATTCGTTTTTATCGCCTGCAGGCAATGCATCTGGTTCAACATTCATGGTACGCAGAACACCACTCATGATTGTGCCGAAGACAGGTGCAGCAACGGCACCACCATAATATTTGCCTGCTTGTGGATCATTAATGATCACAACCAGTGAAAACCGTGGATTACTCGCCGGTGCAATCCCGGCAGTATAAGAAATATGCTTATCATTGAGATACTTGCCATCCGGCCCGACTTTTCTTGCCGTACCAGTTTTAACGGCAATGCGATAACCTTTTATCGCAGCCCGTACACCACCTCCTCCCGGTAATGCCACACTCTCCATCATGTGCACCACTGTCCGCATAACAGTTTCAGGAAATACTCGGGTGCCCGGTACGGGAGGATCGACTTTGGTAATTGACAATGGGCGATAAATGCCCAGACTGCCTATCGTTGCATAGACTCGCGCTAACTGTAACGGCGTTACCATTAGCCCGTAACCGAAAGAAAAGGTGGCCCTATCAAGATCTGACCACCGTTGTTTATTAGTTGGAAATAAGCCACTACTTTCTCCGACCAGCCCCAAATTGGTCGGTTTTCCCATCCCAAAGCGTGAATAGGCATCCACTACCTCTGAGGCAGGCATCGCTAACGCCAGCTTGGAAACACCAACGTTGCTCGACTTCTGTAAGATCCCGGTGATAGTTAACTCAGCGCGTGGTGCAACATCTTTAATTTCATGCCCCCGCGATCCATACGTTACTCGGTATGGTCTGGTATCTAACACCGTATTTTCTTTGACAATGCCACTATTCAATGCACTCATCACCACCAGCGGCTTCACTGTGGAGCCAGGCTCGAAGATATCGGTGATGGCGCGGTTACGCATCGCATCTTTCGGCGTTCCAGCCAAATTATTTGGGTTATAAGACGGGCTGTTTGCCATCGCCAAGACTTCGCCTGTGTTGACATCAACCAATACGGCTGTACCTGATTCGGCTTTATTCAGTGCAACCGCTTTCGTCAATTCGCGATACACCAAAGTCTGAAGACGCTCATCTATGCTGAGCGTCAAATCGTGGGCAGCCCTGCTATCTGTAGATGAAATATCCTCAATAACACGACCCGTACGATCCTTACGCACAGTTCTGCTTCCCGGCATGCCGGTCAACCAGTTATCAAAACTCTTTTCTACGCCCTCAATACCTTTGCCATCAATGTTAGTCACCCCAATAATATGTGCTGTCACCTGCCCAGCCGGATAATAACGGCGGGATTCCTGACGCAAATAGATACCAGGTAGCTTCAATTTCTCGACATAATCGCCGATAGAAGTGTTCACTTGACGAGCAAGGTAAACAAAACGCCCCTTGGGATATTCGCTAATTTTGCTGGTTAATTGTTCAAGAGGGATAGAAAGGGCATCAGCCAAAGCCCGCCAACGGGTGTCATTTGTGATGCCGCCTTTTTCAAACACTTCCTTAGGATCTGCCCAAACCGCATCAACAGGCACACTCACTGCCAGTGGGCGCCCATTGCGATCATTAATCATGCCACGGGCAGTCGGGATGGATTGGATACGCAGGGAACGCGAATCACCTTCTTTTACCAAACGATCAGGATTGATGATCTGCAAATAGGCAACACGAATCAAAAGCCCGATTAAAGCAACCCCAATGCCTCCACATAGCAAGGCAAAACGCCAGCTTACAAAACTTGCTTTATCTTCTTGCTTTTTCAACTTTAAAGAGCGTGCAGCTTTCATCGCCCACCTTTTGGTTGTCAACTGGACTTATTGAGTGATCACAATATTCTCTTTACTCGGATCAACGTGTTGCATCTGCAATTTTTCAGTCGCAATCCGTTCAACCCGACTGTGATCACCCAGTGCGTTCTCTTCAAGGAGCAGGTTACGCCACTCAATATCCTGAGCATCAAGCTGGATTACTTGACGCTCTTTTTCCGCAGTCAATAAGCGGGTCTGATGTGCGATCGTCACAACGCTGATAGCTGAAACAACAACGGCTACCAGCAAAATCAGTGGGAGTTTGGCATTACGAATTAAATCATTACCAATCACTCCAACTAATCCATGACGTTCACCAGCCATCACTCACCCGCCTTTTCAGCAAACCGCAAAACCGAGCTTCGCGCTCTTGGGTTTGTGGCTACTTCACCTTCTGAGGGTTTCATTTTGCCAATGGATTTCAGATTTCTCCCCCCCAGCGTTTTTAACTGCGCTTCCGTGAGAGGTAAACCGACTGGAACCTGTGGCCCCTGACTGTGTTGTCGGATAAAGCGTTTCACTATGCGATCTTCCAACGAATGGAAACTGATGACAGATAATCGCCCTTGTGGTGCCAGAACGCGCAGTGCGCCATCTAATGCACGTTCTATCTCTTCCAGTTCACTGTTAATGTAAATCCTGATAGCCTGAAAGCTGCGTGTTGCCGGATGCTTATGTTTTTCTTTAACCGGGCTTGCCTGAGCAATTAACTCTGCCAGCTCTCGGGTACGTGTAATAGGTTGTTCCTGATTGCGTGCCACAATAGCCTTCGCGATACGCTTGGCAAAACGTTCTTCACCAAATGTTTTTAACACCCATGCGATGTCATCTGCTTCAGCTTTCATCAACCACTCTGCGGCAGACTGCCCCCGAGTGGTATCCATACGCATATCCAATGGCCCATCACGCATAAATGAAAAACCACGTTCAGGATCATCCAGCTGTGGGGAAGAAACCCCTAAATCCAGCAATACGCCATTAATTTTTCCAATCAAACCCGCGTCTTCTGCATAAGTTGCCAATTCAGAAAATGGCCCATGAGTAATAGAAAAACGCTTGTCCGTAATGGCCTTTGACGCTTCAATGGCTTGTGGGTCACGATCAATCGCCATCAAACGTCCATTGGGTCCCAATTTCGACAAAATCAGGCGAGAATGTCCCCCTCGTCCAAATGTTCCATCGATATAAATTCCATCTTCTTGAATATTCAGTCCATTGACAGCTTCATCCAGCAGTACACTGGTATGCTTAAAATAACTATTTGCCATGTTATAGTGATAAATCCTGTAGCCTTGCTGATAGAGGTTCTTGTGTGGATTGTTCCGCCGCAATATCATCCTGTACCTGTTGATACCAAACTTGCTCATCCCACAATTCAAATTTATTAAATTGCCCAACCAGCATGACCTCTTTTATTAGCCCTGCGTGCTGCCGCAGTGTGCTGGCTAATAAAAGACGTCCTGCACTGTCCATTTGACATTCACTGGCGTGTCCCAATAACAAACGTTGAACACGACGTTCGGCTGGATTCATGCTGGATAAGCGAGATAATTTTTTTTCGATGATTTCCCATTCGGGTAATGTATAAAGCAACAAGCACGGCTGATGGAGATCAATAGTACAAACCATCTGGCCTGTTGATACTTCATTCAGCATTTCTCTATATCGGGCTGGTACAGTGAGCCGCCCTTTGCTATCGAGATTAACCAGTGTTGCTCCACGAAACATACTCAGGTTACCCCTTGATGGCCCAAATCTCCACATTATCCCACAAATCACCACAATTAAGAGTTTACGGATGGTATGAAAACCTTGTCAAGCCAGAGCCCGTGCGCTTTAGCTAGATTTACAGAAAGATTCAAAAGAGAAAAAGAAGGATTTTTTAGTTTTAGCTATATTAATAATGGATAACACTATGATAATTTTGAATAATTTAATAAATCTGTAGATAGCCTTATTCGGGATGGAATTTAGCGCAATTAATTACCACTTAAATTAATTTATGTAACCCATATCTCTTTGTTGCCCAATTGTTAACCACCGCAAGCTTATTAATAATAACTATACATTTAGGTTACAGTAGCATAAAAAATAATAACACATTAAAACCTTTCACTTATCTAAAAATATAAAACGGCTATATATCAATCAAATAAAAAAATAATACTCGAATAACAAATAACACACATGAATAATAACATTATGTTACAAAATTATTCATCTTGTGAATTTAAATAACACATTATCGATTTTCACGGTCATAAAAAGCCGTTTAGAAGAATTTTAGTAAGAATAATCTCAAAATTACCTCAACAAGCGTATTTTGATGATTTTCGGCAGGTAAACAGCACCCTCATCTTTAATGAGGGTACTCAATCAGACTTTTCGGCTTAACTTACCGCGACGACATAGATGACGACGAATTCGGGTTATTCCAGGGGTTGGGCGCTGCTTTTCATCCAAACTGGCTAATACCAGTTCAAGGGCACGTTCAGCGACATCACGATGGCGTTGTGCCACCGACAATACTGGACATTCAAGGAAATCAAGCAACTCATGATCACCAAATGTGGCAATAACCAATTGACTAGGTAAACGGCCACTGCGCTTGAGGAGTGTATCCATAACTCCCTGAAGTAACGCAAATGAAGTGGTATACAAGGCCTGAGGAACAGGGTTTATCTCTAACCATGATGCAAATACTTCAGCCGCAGCCTCACGTTCATAACTATTGGCATAAAGATAGTTTACTTCCCGTGGATCATGCTCCCATGCTTCGCGGAATCCTTGTTCACGCAAAAAACTGACCGATAATTCAGGCAATGCCCCCAAATAAAGGACAGATTCAGCCGGGAATTGACACAGTTCCTGTGCCAGCATCTTCGCATCTTCGAGATCATCTCCAACCACACTGACAAAGTGTTCGCTATCTAGAGCACGGTCAAGTGCGATGATGGGTAATGTGCGATTTGCCCAGCGTTGGTAAAAAGGATGCTCAGGCGGCAAAGCGGTGGAAACAATGATAGCATCGACCTGACGTTGCAAAAGATGTTCAACACAGCGCATTTCATTATCAGGCTGATCTTCAGAACATGCGATCAATAGCTGGTAGCCACGCTGCCGTGCCTGACGTTCAAGATAATTGGCAATACGTGTGTAGCTGGTATTTTCCAGATCGGGTATGACTAAACCAATTGAACGGGTTCGCCCCGCCCGAAGGCCAGCAGCGACGGCATTGGGATGATAATTATGCTCCCTGACCACTGCCATCACTTTTTCCACTGTTTTATCGCTGACCCGATACTGCTTGGCTTTACCATTGATGACATAACTGGCCGTAGTACGTGAAACACCTGCTAGGCGGGCGATCTCATCCAGTTTCACATTAACCCCTCAGTAATATTATGAAAAAGCCCTACTTTACAGTAGGGCTCAATGAATATCTGTATTTTAACCCGCAGATTACGATTTTTCATCGCATAATTTTATCTCCGCGCGAGACACCAACTATACCCGATCGCGCGACTTCGGTAATCTCTGCCACTTCTCTGACTGAATCAAGAAAAGCGTCCAGTTTTTCACTCGTTCCTACTAATTGAACGGTATAGAGTGTTGAAGTCACATCAACGATCTGCCCGCGAAAAATATCTGTGCTGCGCTTAATCTCTTCCCGTCCATATCCACTGGCTTGTAATTTAACCAGCATGATTTCACGCTCAACATGAGGCCCTGCTGTTAATTCGTTGACCCGCAATACATCCACCAACTTATGCAATTGCTTTTCAATTTGCTCCAATACCTTAGCATCACCTTTGGTTTGAATGGTCATGCGTGACAATGTGGGATCTTCAGTCGGAGCAACGGTCAAACTTTCGATGTTATAACCTCGCTGGGAAAACAAGCCAACCACGCGGGATAATGCTCCCGATTCGTTTTCAAGTAATACAGACAAAATCCGGCGCATGATCAGGTCCTCTCTGTTTTGCTTAACCACATTTCATCCATTGCTCCGCCTCGGATCTGCATTGGATAAACATGTTCTGTCTCATCAACGGTAACATCCACGAAAACGAGACGTTGATTTTCAGTCACTTCATGCAGTGCCTGAGTCAATTTAGCCTCCAATTCATCGTAAGTTTGGATGGAAATACCAATATGCCCATAAGACTCAGCTAATTTGACAAAATCAGGCAGGGATTCCATGTAGGATTGAGAATGACGCCCCGCGTATATCATATCCTGCCATTGTTTCACCATACCCAAGAACCGGTTATTCAGGTTCAGTACCAGAACAGGCAGACCATATTGCAAGGCAGTAGATAATTCTTGAATATTCATCTGGATACTGCCATCACCTGTTACACACACGACCGTGGCTTCAGGTTTTGCCAGCTTCACGCCAAGCGCAGCAGGCAAACCAAATCCCATCGTTCCTAAACCACCGGAATTGATCCAACGTCTTGGTTTATCAAACGGATAATGCAAAGCAGCAAACATCTGATGCTGACCAACATCTGACGCAATATAGGCTTCCCCTTTGGTTAGACGATAAAGGGTTTCAATGACCGCCTGTGGCTTGATTTTCACTGTTGTGTGATCGTAATCAAGACACTTGCGGCTGCGCCACTGTTCAATCGAAAGCCACCAATCTTTCAGAGCATCAGGATCTTGGGTAGCTTCTATGGAATCCAATAATTCCAGCATCTGACCAAGTACCTGTTTAGCATCGCCAACAATGGGGATATCCGCCGTTACCGTTTTAGAAATCGAGGTTGGATCGATATCAATATGTAATACAGTGGCTTCCGGGCAATATTTTTCCAGATTATTGGTTGTTCGATCGTCAAAACGCACACCCACGGCAAAAATAACATCAGAGTTGTGCATCGCTTTATTCGCTTCAAAAGTCCCGTGCATTCCCAGCATTCCCAGACTTTGGCGATGCGTTGCAGGAAATGCACCCAATCCCATCAACGAACTGACGACCGGAATATGAAAATGTTCAGCCAACTTCCGCAGTTCAGTTGTACATGCTGAATTTATGACACCCCCTCCGATATAAATCACGGGTTTTTGTGCTGCCACCAGCGTCTTCAATGCACGCTTAATTTGTCCCTTGTGTCCCTGCACAGTAGGGTTATAAGAACGCATGTTAATTTTTTCAGGATACACATACGGGAATTTCAGTGCAGGGTTGACGGTATCTTTGGGAAAATCGATAACAACAGGCCCTGGCCGACCACTTGCGGCCAGGTAAAAAGCTTTTTTAATGGTATCTGGAATATCTTCTGCTTTTTTTACCAGAAAACTATGTTTCACGATAGGACGGGAAATTCCCACCATATCGCACTCCTGAAAAGCATCATTACCTATCAGTGAACTGGCAACCTGACCAGATAACACGACCATAGGAATTGAGTCCATGTATGCCGTTGCAATGCCCGTAACAGCATTGGTTGCCCCTGGTCCGGAGGTGACTAAAACAACCCCAACTTTCCCCGTACAACGCGCATAGCCATCCGCCATATGAACAGCACCCTGTTCATGACGCACTAAAATATGTTCGATTCCCCCAATCGTATGCAGGGCATCATAAATATCCAGTACCGCCCCGCCCGGATAACCGAACACGTGTTCAACGCCCTGATCGATTAGTGATCTGACAACCATTTCGGCTCCTGACAACATCTCCATCGAGTTTGCCTCCAGGCTCTGTTTGCAAGTTAATCGTCAGAATTTCATAAGGTAACAAAAAAGTTACCTTATTTATTCCATTTCTTATTTATTCCATAACGCTAAGTTAACTAACATAACGTTAGATACAAGTGTTAGCAAACATCAATTTACACATTAGAAACATTTGTTGAAGAAGAGCCGAACTTTTGTCTATTTTCAATCCCGATACATAGATTCAATTTCACGCTGATAACGCTGAGAAATGACCTTGCGGCGTAATTTCAATGTCGGTGTTAATTCACCTTTTTCCATTGAAAAGGCTTCCGGCAAAAGAATAAATCGTTTGACCTGATGGAAGTTAACAATATTTTTTTGCATTTCTTTTAAACGTCGTTCAAACAGCTCTACAATCTGGTGATTGCGCAACAACTCAAGGCGATCACGATAATGGAGATTGATAGATTTCGCGTATTCTTCCAGCGCTTCATAACTGGGAACAATCAACGCAGAAACGAATTGGCGGGCATCAGCAATGACGGCAATATGTTCAATAAAACGATCCTGCCCTAGCGTCCCTTCAATCATTTGCGGCGCAATATACTTGCCTGTTGACGTTTTCATTAAATCTTTCAGGCGCTCGGTAATAAACAGGTTACCGCTATCATCCAGCTTTCCGGCATCGCCGGTCCGCAACCAGCCATCTTCCGTAAAGGCATGAACAGTTTCCTCTGGACGGTTGAAATAACCTTTCATTACAATAGGGCCACGCACTTGGATCTCTCCTTCCGCGCTGATGCGAACATCAACATCAGGTAATGGCGTACCAATTGAGCCTAACAGATAATTTTTTTCTTCCCAGCAAGACACCGTGGCACAAGTTTCTGTCATGCCGTACCCATATTTGATATCCAGGCCGATGGACAGAAAAAAACGCGTAATGGCATCGTCGAGGCGTGCTCCTGCCACGGGCAAGAAACGTACTCGCCCTCCTAAAAGACCACGGAGCTTATTCAACACCAATTTGTCAGCCAATTGATAACTACAGCGCGTGAATGGGCAACCTTTTTTATTCTTCTGCTGACGCATCCAGTGCTCTTCTCCCCGCTTCAATGCCCAATTAAAAATCATCCTACGCCAAAAAGGCGCACGGGACACTTTTTCTAAGATCGCACTATGCACTTTTTCATAAAAACGAGGAACAGAACACATCACTGTTGGCTGCACATCAGACATAGCTTCACGCACAAGACTGGTCTCTGTTAAATAGACGTTCAGAGCCCCAGTGTGCATGACATAATAACTCCACGCCCGCTCAAAAATATGGGATAGCGGCAGAAAGCAAAGCGATACATCCTGATTAGTCAATGTTAACCTCTGATCATGCAGATAGAGCTGTGCCGCCATATTCCGGTAATCCAGCATCACTCCCTTTGGCTCTCCCGTTGTGCCAGAGGTATAGATTAGTGTGAAGAGATCATTTAAATCCTGACCCGCAATACGGCTATTAAATTCTGCCTGATATTGCGAATAATCATTGTCAATAAAAGCAGATAAATACAATGCTTGCGGGCATCCTTTCAAGTCGACAGACTCATCCATAACAATAAGATGAGCAAGTTTAGGACACAGTTCAATCAGTGATATTGCAATGTCATATTGTTCCTGCCCGCCAACAAATAACACCTGTACCCCTGCATCATTAAGAATAAATGCCGCCTGATCAGCAGTATTGGTCGCGTATAATGGCACGGTCACAGCCCGAAGCTGAAGGATAGCTAAGTCAGCCAATGACCATGCCATACTGTTCTGCGCAAAAATACCCACTTTCCCCTGCACTTCTATTTCCAATGACAATAATGCTTTTGCCACAGCTCTCGTTGTACATTCAACCTGCCGCCAATTCATTTCCAACTGTTCTGATAGTGACCATTGCCGAAAGGCAATTTTTTCTGGATATTCATTGAATTGCTGCTGCAAGCGATTAACCAAGTGATAGGAGTGCAGAGGATCTGTTATCACAATATATTCCTGTATAAATATTTCATTCAGCGTCTTTAGTAAGTGTCTTACCTACTTTTCAGCTTACAGATGTTAGCTATTTGCGCGCAGTCTACCTATTCCTGATAAAAGGGGGAAGTCCATTTTTGATAGAGCGCTATCCCAGTATGCAACTATCTTGTACACAACATAGGGATAGACTCTTATTTCATCGATTCTGCTTTAACGTGATCTATTCTTGCTCACCAAGATGGCTTAATAGTGATTTCATCCACTGATGGCCTTTATCCCGCTCTGTTGCACCATGCCATATCAAATAACAAGGACGAAAAATCTGACCATTGGGTAAAGATACTGAACAGATATTTAACTGTTCGGAATAGTGTTCAACCATCCATTTTGGCACTATAGCAACCAGATAAGTCTGGGAAACGATATTAAGAACGCTATTTAAATCCGTTCCCTGATAAGAAACAGAACACAATAATTCATTATTTTCATAGTAAGGCTTACTAAATGAATCTATGTTATCCAACGCAACGATGGCATGTCTTTCTTCCTGCAATTGTTGCTGAGTAATTCGCTCACTAATTCTTGGATGATGTTTAGAAACAGCTAAAACCAATTCATCATTAAACAGAGAATAATTATGGAAACCAGAGCATTCCAATTGGTTGTAGCTGATAACAAATTCTACTTCCTGATATTTTAATTGCTTTTCAATATCATCATTAATTTGTGTTTTAATGATAACCTCGACATTATAGTCATGTTTTTTTAGCTGCCCAACAATTTGAGCAGCTAAACGAATATCAAGAGGACTACAAATAGAGAGATGAAATACTCTTGTACTCTTGTTGGGGTCAAATCCCATTCCAGGCAGTTCATTATGGACAATTTGCAACGCCTGTCTGAGCGGCCCAAAAAGCTGCTTTGCTCTCACCGTTGGCTGAATACCTCGGCCATAACGAACAAATAATTCATCACCAAACATTATTTTCAAACGAGCTACTGCATTACTGACAGCAGGTTGTGACATTCCTAACACCTGAGCTGCACGTGTAATATTCTGCATTTGCATTACAGTATCAAAAACAGTCAGCAAATTAAGATCCACACCACGCAATTGAATATCGCATGATTCTTTTTTTTCTGTCGTTATTGAGTTGTATTCTGTCATTATTTCACTCCACTAAACTTATAGCAGTGTTCTCATTAAATATGAAAATTAATAAGATTAATTACCTCAATTTATTAGAAAATATATTGAGATTCATTCTTGTACAAAAAAAATAAAATAGGCATAACCAATACATTCTTATCTACGTAACCGTAATATTTTTATAGTTATGAATATTAATGTGTTATATATGAATGGCAATAACTCAACTTACACTAATGATTTGTATCAAAAACAATTAGCCAACAATGAAATTCCAATCTATCAAAATATAATTTATTAATATCCTATATGGTTATGACTGCTTAACCTAAAACACTGTGGTTAACATCCATCTATCCTTGTTCCTTATCCATCAGAGCAGGATTTTACTCCATATATAGATATGAAAAATAGATAAAAACATCGCTAAAAATGTAAAAAATAGTCACTAAGCTCAACAATGACTCAATAAACAACCCGAAATGTGCACAATCCACGCTAAATTCATACTTAATATTGCTTGACATTACTTTTTAGATAAAGTATCTATAAAATACATTGACAATTAAAACTACGTTAACAAATTTACAAAGGTTAGCTCACATGATCCACCCTATTCTTCTACTAAACCTACTAATTATCGCCTTTAATAATGCGCGTGGTATGTTGGTGGGTGGAAAACAGGAATAAGTTAACCGACATCAGACACAAAAAACCCGCGCCATGCGCGGGTTTTTTTTACCTGCCGGCGCTCAGAAATAAAACCCAGTTACAGAAATAAGTTATCTAACTAAATTAATTAGTCTATTTAACAGGAGCACAACATGAGCCAGCAAGTTATTATTTTCGATACTACGTTACGTGATGGAGAACAGGCATTACAAGCCAGTCTGAGTGTGAAAGAGAAACTGCAAATCGCTTATGCACTGGAAAGGCTGGGAGTTGATGTTATTGAAGCCGGTTTTCCAGTTTCTTCTCCGGGAGATTTTGAATCCGTCCAAACCATTGCCCGTGAAATCAAAAATAGCCGCATCTGTGCCTTATCCCGCTGTGTTGACAAAGATATCGATGTCGCCGCTGAAGCCCTGAAAGTCGCTGAAGCCTTCCGCCTGCATATGGTACTGGCTACCTCAAATTTGCACGTCGAACATAAATTAAAAAGAACCTTTGATGATATTGTGGAGATGGCGGTTCGCTCCATCAAACGAGCACGTCACTACACCGATGATGTCGAGTTTTCCTGTGAAGATGCAGGCCGTACAGATATCGATAATTTGTGCAAAATTGTCGAGCAGGCCATTAAAGCAGGCGCAACTACCGTCAACATTCCAGACACGGTGGGTTACACAACACCTTACCAATTCGGCGGTATTATACGCACATTATTTAACCGCGTACCCAATATTGATAAAGCGATTATTTCAGTCCACTGCCACGATGACTTAGGCATGTCCGTCGCTAACTCCATTACAGCAATCCAGGAAGGTGCTCGTCAAATAGAGGGCACTATCAATGGATTGGGAGAACGTGCAGGTAACTGCTCGCTGGAAGAAGTGATTATGACTATCAAAACGCGCCAGCAAATGTTGGGAGTGCATACCAATATCAACCATCAGGAAATTTACCGTACCAGTCAGTTAGTTAGCCAAATTAGCAGTACACCGATCCCCGCTCATAAAGCTGTTGTTGGCAGTAATGCGTTTTCCCATTCATCCGGCATTCATCAGGATGGTGTACTGAAAAATCGTGAAACTTACGAAATCATGACGCCAGAATCTATCGGCCTGAAAGATACTCAATTGAACCTGACCTCACGTTCTGGACGTGCCGCTGTGAAACATCGTATGACAGAAATGGGCTATCAAGAGAATGACTACAATTTGGATGCACTGTATCAGGCATTCTTGAAATTGGCAGATAAAAAAGGACAGGTGTTTGATTACGATTTAGAAGCCTTGGTGTTTATCAATCAACAACAGCAAGAACATGAACATTTCCGTCTGGACTATTTCAGTATCCAGTCAGGCTCCAATGTAATACCTACTGCAACCGTTAGCCTGGCCTGTGGAGATGAAATCAAATCTGAAGCCTCGACGGGCAATGGTACTGTTGATGCCATCTATCAGGCCATCAACCGCATTACGGGTTACCCTCTGGAATTAATTTCCTATCAATTATCCGGTAAAGGGCATGGTAAAGATGCGCTTGGTCAGGTTGATATTATCGTGGAATGTTTTGGCCGCCGTTTCCACGGAGTGGGTTTGGAAACTGACATTATTGGTTCCTCTGCCAAAGCTATGATCCATGTTCTGAACAATATCTGGCAGGCCGAACAAGTAGAAAAAGAGAAGCGACGCATCTCCCAAAGCAGTAACCACGACAGCAATATTCAAAACAATCGCCAGAACAACAAAAAGGAAACTGCATAATCATGACCTCAAGCCAATCTATTTCAAATGACGCGACTCCAGACAAGCAAGAAACTCAGCATTGCCACCTTGCTGTTTTACCTGGTGATGGCATTGGCCCTGAAGTTATGAAGCAAGCCTACAAAGTGTTGGATGCCATCCGTCATCGTTTTAATATTCGTATCACAACCAGCGAATATGATGTGGGGGGTATTGCCATTGATCGTCATGGCACGCCTTTGCCTCAAGAAACGATTACCGGCTGTGAAAAAGCTGACGCGATCCTATTTGGCTCCGTAGGTGGCCCAAAATGGGAGCACCTGCCGCCCGCCGAACAGCCAGAACGAGGGGCGTTATTGCCATTGCGAAAGTATTTTAAACTATTCAGTAACTTACGCCCAGCACGCTTATATACAGGCTTAGAATCATTCTGTCCCCTTCGCCATGATATCGCCGCCAAAGGCTTTGATATTTTATGCGTCCGTGAGCTGACAGGCGGTATTTATTTTGGACAACCCAAGGGGCGCGAAGGTGAAGGAAAATATGAGCGTGCTTTTGACACTGAGGTTTATCATCGTTTCGAGATAGAACGGATAGCGCGTATTGCATTTGAATCTGCGCGCAAGCGCCGCCATAAAGTCACTTCGATTGATAAAGCAAATGTTTTGCAAAGCTCCGTATTATGGCGTGAAGTCGTTAGCAAAATCGCCAAAGATTATCCTGATGTTGCAATCGAGCATATGTATATCGATAACGCCACTATGCAATTGATCAAAAATCCCGCTCAATTTGACGTTCTATTATGCTCCAATATTTTTGGCGATATTTTATCCGATGAGTGCGCTATGATCACGGGTTCAATGGGAATGTTGCCTTCTGCCAGCCTGAATGAAAAAGGCTTTGGTTTATATGAACCTGCTGGTGGTTCAGCTCCTGACATTGCAGGTAAAAATATCGCCAACCCAATTGCCCAAATATTATCCACAGCACTATTGCTGCGTTACAGTCTTGGACACCGTGATGCCGCTGATGCTATTGAACGGGCGATCAATCACGCTTTGGAACAAGGTTATCGTACCGCAGATCTCGCGGGCAATGACAAAGCGGTCAGTACCGATGAAATGGGCGATATCATTGCACGCTATATCACCGAAGAAGTTTAAGAAAACCTAACCAAAGAAAGGAAAACATAAGCATTGAAAAAGGCCAGTAAGATAACTTACTGGCTGGCTGGTAAAAATACCAGAGGGAAACACAGCATAAAAGGAGTAAAAATGAACAGTTATGGATGGTTTGATTTTAAATCTGCGTGAATTATGCCTCCAGAAGGTTAATTCACAGAAAAAGCTAAAGTTATAAACATTTATTGTCTGGTCAGAACTATTTTATTCACTTTTTCTGTGGATATGTATGTGAAAAAGAGCGGGGTAAAGCGGGTATACTTTTATTACATATTTTTACATTCTCTATAATAATAAATAAATAATCTTTTATTTTCATAATGTTAATGTATTTTATATCCCTTTTAACGTTACATATCACTGGTGAAAATATTTGCCCCTCCTCGTGCTGAGCAAATATTAGCCATCGGTGAATTTATCCACAGGATATGCCTTTTAGTTAAACAAAAATCGCCTATTTTTGTAGAAAACATCATTCATTAGCGCTGTAAATCAGACCAGTGATCTCACTTTTTATCACTTATCCCATAAAACTGTGGATAACATAGTGTAAGATCCTGTTTATTATCACTGGGAATAGGTGAACAATCATAATGAGTCTATTTTTAATGCAACAAACAACCATGAAAAAATCTTTTATATCATGCTATTATCAAAGTGATCTTGTTAACGATAAATTAATAATGATTTCCCAAAATCCACATGAACACTTTTTAACCAGAAAAAAATATACCCTATAACATGTACTTTACACCTCCAACACCGCCTGAAAACGAACAACAACTCCTCAATCGTGCTCATTCTCTGGCTGGCTTATCTATGGGTGAACTTGCTGCACTGGCCAGGCTCTCCATTCCCCCCAATTTAAAACGTGATAAAGGTTGGGTTGGTATGCTGCTTGAATACTATTTAGGAGCAAATGCGGGCAGTAAACCTGAACAAGATTTTGAACATATTGGTGTCGAGTTGAAAACTATCCCTGTGGATAGCAAAGGTTATCCATTAGAAACAACCTTTGTCTGTGTTGCTCCTTTAACAGGTAATAGCGGCATTACCTGGGCAAACTGCCACGTCAGGCGTAAATTATCCCGTGTCCTGTGGATACCCGTTGAGGGAGAAAGAAGTATTCCACTCTCTGAGCGCCGTGTAGGTTCTCCGTTACTTTGGAGCCCGAATGTGATTGAAGAAGAATTGCTGCGACGCGATTGGGAAGAACTGATGGATCTTATTGTATTAGGAAAAGTCGAAAGCATTACTGCCCGTCATGGTGAAGTGCTGCAATTGCGCCCTAAGGCAGCCAATAGCCGAGTATTGACTGAAGCGATAGGTGAATATGGTCAGCCAATTATGACGTTGCCCAGAGGTTTTTATTTGAAAAAAAACTTTACAGCGCCGCTATTGGCTCGCCATTTCTTCTTGTAATCCTTAATTGGCAAAAACCCTGAATACGTTATTTTTCTTTCAGTTTAAAAGCAAACTTAATATTGTCCACCAGCTATTGCATTAACGTATGATGTCGCATAATGTTAATTTTTTATATGTAATTATCATTAATAAAATAATAGCGAAATATAAAACTGCAATAGAAAAAACATTCAGAAATAATTTATAATATCTTTATTTATCCAACATCTAATTTTTCTTATTACTTAACTGATTTTTCACTTTTTTCAGTGCCATTTTCCTTTTCAATGGAGACAAATAATCGATAAAAACAATGCCATGTAAATGGTCAATTTCATGCTGCATAACAATTGATAAAAAATCTTCACTTTCTATCGTAATTGGCTGACCAAGCCGATCAAATGCTTTTACCTTTATTTTTTCAAACCGTTCAACATCTGCGTAATACCCTGGTATTGACAGGCAACCTTCCTGATTCACCACGCGACGCTCTTTTTCAACGATCTTTGGGTTAACCAAAACCATCGGCTGATCACGATTTGGAGAAATATCAATAACCGCAATCGCTTCCTTCCGGCCAACCTGTGCAGCCGCCAAGCCAATGCCTGCGCTGTACATTGTCTCCAGCATGTCATCAATTAGCGTTTGAATTTTATCAAAATCAGTGACATCAACACATTTTTGTCTCAATCTTTCATCTGGAATTGTGAGGATCTCTAGAATTGCCATAACATATTTCCTTGATTGTAACTTTTACCATTATTGCTATTTTAACTATATACCTTTTTATTTCCCAAATTGCTATCTTATTAACTGCACTGCACCTTGAAATCTATTAAATATTTTCCCATTGTGGAATGATAAAATAAACCAAAAAAATAACTTTAATAAAAATGCCAGACGAAAAATATCGCCTGGCATCATTCTTTGGTCATCTTAATTTTTTGATTAAACTAGCTTTCTTGTTTTATTTTCTTGTTATAAACTCGCATTTTCAAATGCCTGAGACAAATCCGTTATCAAATCATCTGCATTTTCAATACCGACAGAAATCCGGATCAGTTGTGGGGTGATTCCGGCAGCCAGACGCTTTTCCAATGGAATGGAAGCATGGGTCATGGAAAATGGCTGACCAATCAAGCTCTCCACACCGCCTAAACTTTCCGCCAATGTAAACAGTTGCAGCGCTTTAATGACTCGACGCGCATAATCTTCATCCCCTTTCAGTACGATGGAGATCATGCCACCAAAACCTCGCATCTGACGTTTTGCCAATTCATGCTGAGGATGAGAAGCAAGGCCAGGATAATACACTTTCTCAACTTGTGGCTGCTGTTCAAGCCAATGTGCAATCTTCCCTGCGCTGTCAATATGGCGCTCCATACGCAATGCCAATGTCCGAATACCACGCAGGACAAGGAAACTACTGAATGGATCAAGAATGCCACCAATGGAATTTTGCAAGAAGGCAACTTGCTCGGCCAGCTCTGCGTTATTTCCCACCACCGCAAGGCCTGCAACAACATCAGAATGACCATTCAGGTACTTAGTTGCGGAATGCACAACAATATCAAAACCCAAATCAAGCGGACGCTGAATATAAGGGGAAGCAAAAGTGTTATCTGCCACACTGATAATATTATGCCGTCTGGCAATTCGCGCAATCGCGGCTAAATCAGCTATTTTCAATAGTGGGTTAGTAGGCGTTTCAACCCAAATCATTTTAGTATCAGTCTGAATTGCCGCTTCCAATGCCGCAGTATCCCCTGCCTCAATATAAGTCACTCTCAGACCCGCTGTCCGGCGACGCACTTTTTCCAGCAACCGGTAAGTCCCGCCATAAAGATCATCTACTGCAATGATGTGGCTGTCTTTATCAAGTAGCTCCAGAATGGTCGAACTGGCTGCCAGGCCAGAACCAAAAGCATAACCACGTGTTCCATTTTCTAATTCAGCAATCGCACGCTCTAAAGCATCACGAGTCGGATTCCCACTACGGGAATACTCATATCCAGTATGCTGGCCAGGTGCAACTTGAGCATAAGTTGATGTGGCATAGATTGCGGGCATCACTGCGCCAGTGTGATCAGGTATATAGCCTGCATGAACGCTTTGTGTATCAAATTTAATCCTATTAAACTTAGTCTTATCAAACTTAGCCATTAATTTATTCCTGAAAGAGATCAATTGAGTTGTTGACGCCATGCGTTCAGTACATCGGTACGAGTAATAAGCCCCAGAAAATAATTGTTATCATCAACAATCAGGGCCACATGACCAGCATCAAAGGTAGCAAGTAATTGTGCCAATGACGCTTTTTTATTGAGCGTATGAACCTGATTTGTCATCGCTTCAATGACAGGCAACGAGAAATGATGTGAATTAGCCTGAATGGCATGCATGAGATCCCATTCATCAATAATCCCGACAATTTGATCGTTTTCGATCACCGGTAACTGTGAAATGTCATACAGCCGCATGCGGTTATAAGCGATCTGCAAGGTATCTTGTGGAGAAACTGAAACTGTCGCACCATCCTGATAACGATAGGTAATATAATCGCTCAAATTATTTTCTTGTGATTGTGAACGCAGCCCTTGTTCCAATAACCAGTAATCATTAAACATCTTTGACAGATATTTGTTACCACTGTCACAAGCTAACGTCACCACGCGTTTCGGCGTTGTTTGTGCACGACAATAACGTAGTGCCGCCGCTAACAATGTTCCTGAAGAAGAGCCAGCCAGAATCCCTTCTGTCAGTAGTAAATCACGGGCGCAGGCAAACGCTTCTGCATCAGTAATACGATAAGCATGGTGAACCTGAGAAAAATCCCCAAGAGGCGGGACAAAGTCTTCTCCGATACCTTCCACAAACCAACTGCCAGCTTCGTCATAGTGACCATGCTCAACATAATCGGCAAGAATGGAACCCTTAGGATCGGCGAGGATAAATTCCGTATGAGGGGAAACTTCCTTAAAATACTGGCTCAAGCCCCCCAGAGTCCCGCCAGAACCGACACCAACCACCACAGCATCGACATTCTGCTCCATCTGCTGCCAAATCTCCGGCCCCGTGGTAGCAAGATGCGCGGCTGAGTTCGCAGGATTATTAAATTGATCAATATAATAAGCTCCACTGATTTCTTTCGACAGGCGCAAGGCATAGTCCTGATAATATTCTGGATGCCCTTTTCCGACATCAGAACGTGTCAGGCGAACATCGGTTCCCAGCGCTCGCAGGTGATAAATTTTTTCGCGGCTCATCTTGTCAGGTACAACTAAAATCAGTTTATAGCCCTTCATAGCGGCAACCAGCGCCAATCCAATGCCCGTATTACCTGCCGTGGCTTCAATGATGGTGCCCCCTGGCTTCAACAACCCCTGTTTTTCCGCCTGCTCAATCATTGAAAGTGCAACACGATCTTTAATCGAACCGCCAGGATTCTGATTCTCTAACTTAATAAATAGCTGGCATGGACCTGTATCCAAATGAGTCAATTCCAGTAGCGGTGTATTCCCTATAAGTTCAAGAACCGAACGTGGTGCTGCCATATTTGCCTCTTGATAATCGGTAAAATTTGCAAACAAAACTTTCAGATGGGAGAAGAATAACGCTGCATGGTAATCAATTTGAAAGAATAAATAAAAACTACATATAACAAAAGGGAATTAGTTAATTCGATATTGATAAATTAAAACCTGTCTACAAATCATTATTTTTTATCATTTAATAATAAATAAATCCTCATAACAGGGATTTTATAAAAATAAGTCCCTCACAATAATAATTTCATTGCAACCTAAACAGAACATCACTCAACTTGCATATTTCTTAATCCAGTAAGTCTGTAAAAATGATATACAATTAAATGACATAAAAATAAATATTCAAGAACCACTTTCCTCAACAAAAGAGGCACCTATGTATACATACAAAGAGGCCGCCAATTTTGCGGCATTCGTGTTATACGCAGCAAAAATGAACGAACAGAACTACAATAATCCAACCCCCCCAGCCGATCCCAGAATAAAAGAGGATGGATGGAAAGTTATAGCGTATATCTCAGCAAATGATCTATCTTTCTCCGTCACCCCCCGAGAAAGCGAATTGCCCGATCATGTCTGTTATGGCTATGTAGCAAAAAAAGTGGCTGAAAAAAACCATTCTCCAGAGGAACATATTATTGCCATACGTGGAACCGAACCCACAATTTTGCTAGAAGATGTTCATGATGGACTGATTGATTTTACATCACCGTGGACCCGTTTCCCCAAGATAGCAGTCAGCCAGGGATTTTTTAGTATCTATGACTCAATGAAGCTCACTAGTATTGAGCCTGCATCTCACTGTGATTACAGCAATTTCAAATTAGCTGAAGCGATTACCCAATTTATAGGAGTAAATAGTCAATTCACTATAGTCGGTCACAGCCTTGGCGCAGCAATTGCATCCTATCTGATGTATGAAATTGGCCCTATAGCGCCCAATCATTCAGCCTGTTTATTTGCCTGCCCAAGGCCAGGGAACGAAGAATTCTCCAAACACGTCACACAAAACTTTAGCAATTTTGTCGTGTTCAACTATATCGATGATGTCATACCTCATCTGCCCCCTAAAATTCTGGGATATGCCTCACTGGACTATATCAACGAGTTTAAACCTCAAACCAATTTAGATATTTCAGATGGGTTGCTATGTAGCCACTATTTAATCGACTACATTGCCAGATTAGATTTAGATGTGTTCAAAAGAGTCACAAAATACGGTGATATTGATTCTTGTATTAATTTATAGTTAGGCACTCATCATCGACAAACAGGAGCATAAAGATGAAATGGCGTGCTTACATATACAGCGCAATATTAATAGCAAGCAGCCTGTTTACTTCTGCATTATGGGCAAAAGGGGAAGCGCACTTGTTATTCCACATGGGGTTGGGAGCCAACGGTAAATTCTTTGTAGGCGGTACACTGCAAAATAAGGGCGACCAACCTGTGGCGGGGGGCTATCTGGCTGTTTTACCCCTTAATGCCCAATGTGAGCCAGGTACACTGACAATGTACTCATTTGAAGCATTAGCATCGGGGGAAAAGAAAGAATTTCGCATCCCGATAAATGCCCCGCTAAACAGTTACCGTTTAATAGGTTTTGGTGCCTATGACGATATGGGATTTCCTCTTCCCGCCATAGATGAAACAGCAAAAATCATTCAAGAGCGCGAACCCAGTGAGCGTAAAACCTGTCAATTAGCCCGAACACCAATATCTGCTAATCAGCCTGCACCCTAAAAGGGTGTAATATGAGGATGGTTTATCAAAAACAAACCATCCTTTTTATAACCCATTATTTCTTATCATAAAAATTATTGTGTACTTTTTCTTTCCGTATTGATCCGTAATAATGCAAACCCATCCCAACCTTTTTCCCCCACAGTCTGTAAAACCGTTACGGTCAGTTCAGGGTAGCTGGATATTTTATCCAGTGCCTGACGCACACCTTCGACAGGTTCGCTCCGCTGCTCATGTACAATTTCGCCTTCGCGGATCATATTGTCCATAATGATAATGCTTCCCGGACGACCCAACTTAACAGCCCAATCCAGATATAACGGACTATTTTGTTTATCGGCATCAATAAAAATCAAATCAAAGGGAACTTCAGAACTTAGCGTCTGCAAGGTTTCGCTGGCTTCTCCCACAATAATTTTGATTTTGTGGGCAAGCTGAGCTCTTTCGATATTATGCTGAGCCACTTCGGCTACATGGGGATCTTTTTCCAACGTGAACAGTATCCCATCATCAGGCAATCCTTTTGCCATATATTGGGCGCTATATCCTCCCAATGTGCCAATTTCGAGAATACGTCTTGCGCCACTAATTTGTACCATCATCATCAAAAACTGCCCTTGCAGCGCAGAAACATTAATGGCTGGCAATCCTTGAGTGGCCATATATTCAAGTGTTTGTTCAAGGTGCGGAGATTTAGGTAACAGGGCTTGTTTAAGATAGCCGTCAACTTCGGTCCACTGTTGCTGGAATGTTGCTGGCTGTACATTGGAACTCATGATCATACTCCTTTCATTGTTAAGGTTAAGTATTGAGAGAACATACCATTTAGAAAAAATGTTTTCGACGCATCACCTTTTGCTTATTCCAATTGGCTGGCACCTTTTGTGGCCTGACAAAGATAGATATCCGCTTTTAAACCTGTTTTCGCCTTGTATTGTTGCTCAATTGCCTTTTCCACACTTTTCACCAAATCAGGAGGAATCAACGCCACCACACAACCGCCAAAACCGCCTCCCGTCATACGGACACCGCCGTGATCACCAATCACATCTTTGACTATTTCCACCAGTACCTCTATTTCACGGACAGTAATGTCAAAATCATCACGCATGGAAATATGCGATGCAGCCATAAGCTGACCAAGGTGGAACAAATCACCAGCACTCAAAGCATCAGCCGCCAATGTAGTTCGCAAATTTTCACTGATCACATGGCGAGTCCGTTTGACGAGCAATGTATCGAGTAACGCTTGTTTAGCATTGAAATCTTCAAGAGTGATATCACACAATGTTTTCACTCCTAATAAACGGGCGGCTTCTTCACATTGCTGCCTGCGTAGATTGTATTCGCTATCCACCAGGCCACGCGGTTTATTGGAGTTGATGATCATCACAATCACCTGATCAGGCATACGGACAGATTGCGTAGCCAACGTGAAACAGTCGATCAACAAGGCGTGACCTTCTTCCCCACAAGCAGAGATTAACTGATCCATGATGCCAGAATTGCAACCGACAAATTGGTTTTCTGACTGTTGCCCACTCAATGCAATCATTTTGGGACTAATATCGAGCTGATAAAGCGACTTAATGGTTTGCCCAACTACGACTTCCAATGACGCAGATGAACTCAAACCCGCACCTTGTGGAATGTTGCCACTAATAGCAAGATCCATACCACCAAATGCATAACCACTCTCCACCAAAGAGTTCACCACACCACGGATGTAATTCGCCCACATTTTTTCTGGCTGAAAGAGAATAGGTTGGCAAAGATCAAATTCATCCCACTGATGATAATCAACCGCTATCACCCTGACACACATATCCCCACGTTTAGCGGCAGCAACCACTGTCTGGAAATTAATTGCGCAAGGCAAGACACAACCACCGTTGTAATCCGTATGCTCACCAATAAGATTCACCCGCCCTGGAGCCTGAAAAAAATGCGTTGGAGAATAGTTAAAGCATGCTTCAAAAGATTCAGTGACGTTTTGGATTAAAGTTTTCATCTCTTTTTCCTCCAGAAACGTTTCTTAGCGGAAATCAGCGTACCTTAAAACGAATGTCGCTGACATCCCGTAACCGCAGGGCGGCCTGTTCTGGCGTTAAATCACGCTGAACTGCCGCCAACATCTCATAACCCACCATAAACTTACGGACGCTGGATGAACGTAATAACGGCGGGTAGAACAGGGCATGTAATTGCCAATGATCAATATTGCGTTTGTATGATGTGGGGTTAGCATCGCATTGATGCTCGAAGAAAGGAGCAAAATGCCAGCCCATTGAATAGGGAAAAGCACATTGAAACAGATTATCATAACGACTGGTCAATTTTTTAATCGCTACTGCCAGATCATCACGTTGTGCTTCCGTCAGTTCATTCATGCGACGGATAGGATTTTTCGGCAATAGCATCGTTTCAAATGGCCATTCCGCCCAATAAGGTACAACCGCAAGCCAATATTCAGTTTCCACTACCGTACGTGCACCATCTTTGCGCTCAGCTTCAATATAATCCACCAATAAGTTAGTTCCTTGCTGACAATAATATTGCCGCAATAGTGCATCTTTACGTGCCAGCTCATCAGGCAGGAAATCACTGGCCCAAATCTGCCCATGAGGATGGGGCTGAGAACACCCCATCATTTCTCCTTTATTCTCAAAAATCTGAATCCAAATATAACGCTGGCTCAATTCGTCAATCTGCGCATTCCATGCATCAATCACATGACGGATTTGCTCCAATGGCAGCTCCGGCAATGTCTTGCTGTGATCAGGAGAAAAACAGAGTACCCGACAAACACCACTCACTGGCTCAATTTTAAATAATGGGTTATCGGTAGGATTAATATCAAAGCGTTTCGGTAGCAGGGCAGAATAATCATTCTGGAATATATAAACGTCCTGATAATCTGGATTGATATTACCTGACGCACGGGTATTATTCGGGCATAAAAAACAGTGTTCATCGTAATTTGGCAAGGTAACGTGAAGTGGTTTTTCATCAATTCCACTCCACGGTCGTTCAGTTCGGTGTGGTGAAACAATGATCCATTTTCCCGTCAAAGGATTGTATCGTCTGTGTGGATAATCAACAGCATTGAATCGCATCTTTGACATATTGGATACCCCTTGCTTTCACCAC
Organism: Xenorhabdus taiwanensis; assembly: GCF_036512875.1. Lineage (GTDB taxonomy): Bacteria > Pseudomonadota > Gammaproteobacteria > Enterobacterales > Enterobacteriaceae > Xenorhabdus > Xenorhabdus taiwanensis. Next base: position 3,190,287 of record NZ_AP028978.1, read on the forward strand.
ACAAACTTTACAGAAAGCTAAAATTTTCTTGCTGTTTCTTACTTCGCTTTATAGCCATTGGGATTTTGAGACTGCCAACGCCAGGCATCAGCGGTCATTTCCACGACAGTTCGCTTTGCTTTCCAACCCAGCTCTCGCTCGGCTTTCTCCGGGCTTGACCAACATTCTGCAATATCTCCCGGACGACGTGGGCAAATTTCATAAGGAACGGGTTGGCCGCAAGCATGACTAAAAGCGTCCACCATTTCCAGCACGCTGGTACCTTTTCCGGTGCCCAAATTATAAATGTGCAGTCCTGCTTTCTTACCAACGGCATTTAGGGCGGCAATATGTCCGTCAGCCAAATCCATAACATGGATATAATCGCGCACTCCAGTACCATCGGCTGTTGGATAATCATTTCCATACACAGACAGTTTTTCCCAGCGGCCTACCGCAACCTGAGCAATATAAGGCATCAAATTGTTGGGAATTCCCTGAGGATCTTCTCCCATTGTGCCAGAAGGATGAGCACCAACTGGATTGAAATAGCGCAACAACACCACAGACCAATCATTTTCTGCATGGTGGAGATCAGACAGGCAGCGTTCAACCATATACTTACTGGTGCCATAAGGGTTAGTTGTATTACCTACCGCAGACTGCTCAGTAATAGGCACAACATCCGGATCACCATATACCGTCGCAGATGAGCTAAAGATAATGCTTTTTACACCCGCTTTACGCATACTACGCACCAGCACCAGCGTTCCATTGACATTATTATCATAATATTCAATAGGTTTGGCGACTGACTCCCCAACCGCTTTCAGGCCTGCAAAATGGATAACTGACTGAACTTGGTGGCGGGAGAAAATAGCATCAAGGAATGATTCATCACGAATGTCCCCTTCATAAAACAGCGGCTGCACACCAGTCAATGCCTCAATACGAACCAGAACTTCACGATTGGCATTGCACAGGTTATCAATGATGATCGGCGTCATTCCAGCTTCAATCATTTGAACACAAGTATGGCTACCGATATACCCGATCCCGCCTGTCACTAATATTTCCACAACAACCCCTTTTCAAAAATGGTAACAACGAGGAGTATAAAAAGAGTTAGTACATTAGTGAACTAAAATTAAGATATGGCAAAATCAGATCATAAACATTTTTAATTGATCCGCTATCTAATAATCGCAGCCGATAATAAAAAACCATGATGAAAAAAATGACATTTACTTCTATCCTTACCTCTTCTCAAGCGATTGCCATGAATAATCCTTTTTTTACAGACATACAAGCAGGTACGCTGTCAGAACATCCCGATCTTCATGTCATAAAAACTTATTTTGATCCGTCTTACTATCGTGATGCACTATTTGACGAATGTGGCATTACCTACCCAAGCCAATTACAAAATGCAGTTAATAAACGACGTGCGGAATATCTGGCTGCCCGTTATTGCACTCAACAAGTTTTAAATCGTTTGGGTTACTCTGATTTTCAGGTAACCAATTCCCAAGATCGCTCCCCAATCTGGCCTGACAATATTTGTGGTTCGATTTCTCATTCGGCCAACTGTGCCATTGCTTTTGCGGCTTCTTGCAATAACTACCGCATGATAGGCATAGATATAGAACAAGAAATTAAACCAGATACCATCAAAAGTGTTTCATCGAGTATTATCAATGACAATGAAATGAAATTACTGACAGAATGCCCATTACCTTTTGCACAGGTATTCACTCTTGCGTTCTCCATCAAGGAGAGTCTGTTTAAGGCGCTTTATCCCCACGTAAAACGCTTCTTTGATTTCCATGCGGCTGAAATTACGTCAATTGATCACAGAGATTACGCTATAAGCATAAAACTACTGCAAACATTATCTGATGAGTATCGAGCTGGTTCGCAATTCCACGGAAATTTTGCCTTAATGCCTCAGCAGCAAGTGTTGACGTATATTGTGCAGTGATATTCTTTGTTTGAAAAAAAGCGACCCTAAATTTTTTCAAACATTGTAAATATCGCAAATTGCGATATCACAAGGAAGTGATATGCGAGTTATCACAGCAAAAGTCATCATTGAAGCGATGCAAAAACATGCTCAATGGAAGGTTGGCCTAAAACTCTGGTTAGATGTTTTTGATAGCAAGAAGCAAAAAAGGGCCGTTAGATATTTATATATCTGATATACATAAAAATAAATGCCGTATTATCACATGGCTTAATTCCAAATCAGGCACTTTTTACATTAAAGATGTTTGCACCCATACCGAATATGATAAATGGTGGCGTAAGCAGACTAAATCAAAACGATCAAAAAGATGAAGCATGAGAAAAACATCACTCGTTACTTATAAAAGGATTGATGGACTCATCGAAATTTTACCACAAATGATGCAGTCGATATCTGAGCAAATCAGCCCGCTGGCACTTTTGTTTTCAGCGTGTATTGAACCTGTAGAAAATGATGAAGATCTGAATGCCCGCATGGCACTGATTGATGAGTTATACTCATATGCTAAAGATACCGAACATGACGCAGCAAAGTTCGCTGATTTTATTACCGATCGTGTCTATGAGTACGAAGTTAAAAATCGCCAAGTCCCCAATGTTACTCCACGTGAAGCATTAAGTTATTTGATGAAAGAAAGAGGCATAAAGCAGCTTGATCTGCGTGGTATTGCAAACCAAAGTGTTATATCAGAAATATTGCATGGAAAACGTTCTATGAACATTGGGCAAGTAAAAGGCTTTGCCAAATTTTTTAATGTTCCTGTCGAAACCTTTATGGGATCTGACTGATAGAAAACGACTCTAAAACCATCACGAATAAAGCGGTGTTTTTCTATAGATACACTCAAACCTAAATTAAAGAATAAAGGCTCACCTTTAGATGAGCCTTTAAAAACAACTTACAAGATTAATGCATTACAGATCTTTCTTCGATGCCTGCAAATACAGCAACTCCAGTCCAATTGTTGCGGCAGCCAATGCCGTAATTTCAGATTGGTCATAAGCTGGTGCCACTTCTACCACATCCATTCCAACGATATTCAACGGTTGTAAGGCGCGCACTATTTTCAAGGCGCGATCTGACGTCAATCCACCAATCACTGGCGTTCCTGTACCTGGTGCAAATGCCGGATCAAGGCAATCAATATCGAACGTCAGGTAAATCGGCAAGTCACCAACCACCGTTTTAATCTGTTCAACAATATCATCAACACCGCGATCATTAACCTGACCAGCATCTAATACAGTAAAACCATTATTTGTATCGTGTTCAGTGCGAATACCTATTTGTACTGAGTGGTGAGGATCTATCAACCCTTCATTCGGCGCATGGTAAAACATCGTACCATGATCAAATTGACTGCCATTTGCATAAGTATCTGTGTGGGCATCAAAATGGATCAGCGCCATTTTGCCAAAGTGTTTTGCATGGGCACGTAACAGTGGCAAAGTAACAAAGTGATCACCACCAAACGTCAGCATACGTTTACCCGATGCCAGCACCTTTTCGGCATGTGCCTGCAACTTATCACTCATATCCTGAGCATCACCGAAATTAAAGACCAGATCCCCGCAATCCACCACATTCAAGTGCTTGCGTAAGCTAAAGTTCCACGGCCAACGGCAGCTTTCCCACGCCAGATTAGTCGATACCTGACGAATAGCGGCTGGCCCATGACGGCTGCCCGCACGTCCCGATGTTGCCATATCAAAAGGAACACCAGTAATTACCCATTCCGCATCACTGGAATAGGGTTGAAAATTCAATGGAAAACGCAGGAATCCGAAGGCATTTGAAACCAAAGAGTTATCAATTTGGTTTCCTAAGGAGCTAATACTCATGATATATCCTCAAAAGTCCTATGCTGGCTCATTACCCGTCTCCAATATTGGCAGTAACAAGTAACACAGAGGCTTATTTACACTAGAAGATTAATCTTCCAAATACGCTATCGAAACGAATGCGTACACACTCATATACAAACAGGAAAAGCACCTAATCAGGATTACTCGTCTTCCAAATAGGTGTAACCATACAGACCACTTTCAAACTCTTGCAAGAATTGTTCCTGCAAATTGCCATCCAGATCGGTCGATTTCACCTGATCACGGAAACGGGTCAATAATACCTGCGGCTCCAGTTTGACATATTGAAGCATATTGGCGACCGAATCACCTTCCTCGCTCTGCTTATAAGTCACTGCGCCATTTTCTGAAACATAAACATCAATGGCAGCCGTATCACCAAACAAGTTATGCATATTACCCAAAATTTCCTGATACGCTCCGACCATAAAGAAACCAATCAATGGCGGGTTTTCTGGATCATAAGCTGGCATTGGCATCGTTGTCGCCACACCATCGCCATCAACATAATGATCAATCGTACCGTCAGAATCGCAGGTAATATCCAGCAGAACAACACGACGATCCAGCGGCTTATCCAGACCTTCAATCGGCAAAACAGGGAAGAGTTGATCAATCCCCCACGCATCTGGCATTGACTGGAACAGCGAAAAATTCACGTAGAATTTATCGGCCATGCGTTCCTGTAATTCATCAATAATCGGACGATGGGCACGGTTGCTTGGGTCAAGATCTTGCTGAATATGGCGACAAATATTTAAATACAGTTCTTCCGCCCATGCTCGTTCTGACAGATCCAACATACCGTGAGCATACTGAGTATGGACGTCGTGCAGATCAAACTGGCTATCATGCAGCCATTCACGCAGAGAACGGCGGCTACTGTCAGATTGCATCTCCTGCCAGGTTTCCCACAAACTAGTCAGGGGACGCGTCGCATCTTCTGCCGGTGGCGTTGTTTGAGTAAACTCATTGTGCTCCACCCCAATCACATTGGAGACCAAAACCGTATGATGGGCGGTCAATGCACGGCCAGATTCCGTAATCACTGTTGGGTGAGGCAGGCCATGTTCTTCACACGCATCACCAATGCCCCAAATAACGTTATTCGCGTATTCATTTAAACCGTAGTTAACCGAGCATTCTGACTGAGAACGTGTCCCTTCATAATCGACACCTAAACCCCCACCCACATCAAAGCACTGGATCTTGACACCCAGTTTAGACAACTCGACATAAAAACGGGCAGATTCACGCACCCCCGTCGCCACATCACGGATATTCGCCAATTGGGAACCCAAATGGAAATGCAGCAATTGCAAGCTATCCAAACGCCCCGCTGAACGCAACCTTTCAACCAATTGCAATACCTGCGCGGCAGCCAATCCAAACTTAGATTTTTCACCGCCACTGGCCTGCCATTTACCAGAACCCTGAGATGCCAAACGGGCCCGAACCCCCAAACGTGGGATAACATTCAGGCGATTAGCTTCTTCCAGTACCATCTCAATTTCAGACATCTTTTCGATAACCAGATACACCTTGTGTCCCAGCTTTTCACCGATCAATGCCAGACGAACGTATTCGCGATCCTTATAGCCATTACAAACAATCACAGTACCCGTCATGCCTGCATGAGCCAGCACTGCCATTAATTCCGCTTTAGAGCCTGCCTCCAATCCAATCGGTTCATCAGCATTTGCCAATGTCTCAATAACGCGGCGATGCTGATTGACCTTAATCGGGTAAACAAGGAAGTAATCCCCTTTATACCCATAAGATTCACGTGCACGTTTAAATGCTGCATTAATCGAACGCAAGCGATGTTGCAAAATTTGAGGAAAACAAAACAATGCCGGCAAACGCAACCGTTCTTTTTCTTCCTGAACTTTCTTCACCAGAGTGGCGAGTTCAACTTGAGCTCCCGGTAAGTCAGGGTTTGGGCAAACACTGACATTACCCAGATCATTGACATAGTAATAGCCACCACCCCAGTATGCGATGTTATAGGTCTGTCGCATTTTGCGAGCGATATTATCATTCATGGCAGTCTCCTTCATGGAGTCGAGGTTTGCCTTCACCTGTAAAGTCAATAACCCAAGACACTATTTATCGTGCGTATCTTGCGCATTAAAAAATGTCAGGGAACAGCATGCTCTTAGATTATAGGGACGTTTAGAGAGTACTAAACAACATATTTACTGCGTGACTATATAATGATGCCAACCCAATTTATCTGCGGCTTAGCTGCGGGTAACATCGAAATACCTGCATATATAAAAGGAAGGGACAAGATGTGGATACATCAATGGCATAATGTGGCTGTTGGCCGTTAACATTCAGCAGATAATGGATCATAACCCCATTCACCTCCACATGGCTCACTATCGCAAGCCGTTTCTCAATTGAGAAGCAGGATACGCATATCTCCTGCAAACGCCTGTAACACCAAGTCCCACGTGCAAAAATGACTTGTGTTACGCGCGCAGTTTATACCTGTAATCCAGCAAAATTGCAAAACGAAATTTATCTAAACAGGGGAGATAAACACCTACATACTTTTTAGATATGAAAACTAAAATGTCACACACGGACAGGTAATTAAAATTAAAAAAACTGGTAACCTTAGCAAGAGTAACTTAGAATAGCCGTCTAGACGGTAATACATCCCATCCGCCCCTAAACCAAGATTATATTTAAGGTAATAAAATATAATGACTACACATCTTTTTACTTCTGAATCTGTTTCAGAAGGACATCCAGACAAAATTGCTGATCAGATTTCCGATGCCGTCCTTGATGCAATTTTAAAACAGGATCCTAAAGCTCGCGTAGCCTGCGAAACTTACGTTAAGACAGGCATGGTCATGGTTGGTGGTGAAATCACTACCAGCGCTTGGGTTGATATAGAAGAAATTACTCGCAGTACAGTACGTGAAATCGGCTATACCAGCTCAGATATGGGGTTTGATGCCAACTCATGTGCAGTTATCAGTGCCATTGGTAAACAATCCCCTGATATTAACCAGGGTGTTGATCGTATAGATCCTCTGAAGCAAGGAGCAGGAGATCAGGGCCTGATGTTTGGTTATGCAACCAATGAAACTGATGTTCTCATGCCAGCACCTATCACTTATGCACACCGTTTGGTTGAGCGTCAGGCCGAAGTTCGTAAAAACGGCACTCTGTCGTGGTTGCGCCCTGATGCAAAAAGTCAGGTCACTTTCCAATATGAGAACGGTAAGATTGTTGGCATTGATGCCGTTGTCCTTTCAACCCAGCACAGCGAAGATATCGATCAAAAAGCACTGCATGAAGCCGTGATGGATGAGATCATCAAACCCGTATTGCCTACCGAATGGCTTACTCCGATGACCAAATATTTCATCAACCCAACAGGTCGCTTTGTGATCGGTGGGCCAATGGGTGACTGTGGTCTGACTGGTCGTAAGATCATTGTTGATACCTATGGTGGTATGGCTCGTCACGGTGGTGGTGCATTTTCTGGTAAAGATCCTTCCAAAGTTGACCGTTCGGCAGCCTATGCAGCCCGTTACGTTGCCAAAAACATCGTTGCCGCAGGCCTGGCTGATCGTTGTGAAATCCAGGTTTCTTATGCCATCGGTGTTGCAGAGCCAACCTCTATCATGGTGGAAACGTTCGGTACAGAGAAAGTCCCAACTTCCACACTGATTCAACTAGTCCGTGAATTTTTTGATCTGCGTCCTTACGGCCTGATTAAGATGTTGAATCTGTTACAACCCATTTATCGCGATACCGCGGCTTACGGTCATTTTGGTCGTGAACAATTCCCGTGGGAAGCAACAGATAAAGCTGAAATTCTGCGCTCTGCGGCAGGATTGAAATAAAGACTTTGCTAACCTATGAAACCCGCAAATACTGCGGGTTTTTTTATGATCAAAAGAACAATATTCAGCCGTAATAAAATCCGTTAACATTTCGTTTTTCCTGCAACAAGCGATTATGCGTACCCTACGACAGAGGTTAACTCAGGCGAGTCATTTTCTACAGCAAAGGTTTCCCGAATCCCACATAATAAGATATATACTCATTTTTTATTCATGCTGGCCGCTTTAATTTTCTCTGCTTTTTCAATAATTTCATCAGAAGTTTTCCCATTAAGGGATTGAAAAAACTTCTGTTCCAACTTTTGTATATCTGTATGCTTGATGTTTCCATTCTTGTTATCCTTAAACAGATCATCAAAGTCGATACTATTGATCATGACAACGTTTAATGCGTCATCAAATTGTAATCTTTTATCTTCTGATAAAGTATCTCTGATTTTCTCAATGGATGTTTTTACAGCGATTTCATTTGTTCCATCAATTTTGAGTTGATTATCACATCCAGTCAATGCAAACCCCAATAAACAAATAATTAACAACTTTTTCATGATCAGCCCCGCTTATTACCGATAAAGTAATAATAGCAAGAATGAGAACACATCAATCGTTTTAAAGAAATTTTTATTATGAAATCAAGAATATTTATAACTTGATTATTGTTTACTCTATGTTATTAATGGGGTAGTATTTAATAATCAACGTATTATCGAATTCATTTTCTGCGTTACTAAATACTTCAACAAGGCTATTATTCATTCTTCTTTGTCATTTTTTAAATACATTTCCCCCATATTGTCAAAAGATAGTTTTATTATAATCATTTGTTATTAAAGCAAAAATCCACAATTAAATGTTTTTATGTCAGTAAAAGTGTAAAAACTGTTGATTGATTTGAATGACAACCATTATCATTTGCATTGAGCTGAAATAATGACAGAAACATCAACGTTCCCACGTTATGAAGAAGTATATTTGGAACACATAAGATTTAAAAAAACATAAGAGAACAGGAATTGATGATAAGTAACTTAACCGTACCTATATATTGATATCCTTATATAACTTTCAATACAAAGGAGAAACAATGTTTAACATTCATTACCCTATAAAAAGTTTTCTGTCCATGTTATTCATATTACTCCCCATACATGCTCAAGCAGAAAAAATTACCGTCAAAGATATTGTGGGACGTGAAATAACCGTCAACGCCCCTGTCAAACGCGCCATGCTGGCAGATAGCCGAATGGTTATTGCTCTAAATATTCTTCATCCCTCTGAACCATTGAAAGGCATTGCCGCGTGGGATAATGCACTGGAGAAAAAAGCGCCTGATCTTGCGACAGCCTATGAAAAGAAATTCCCTCAGCTAAGGAAAATTCCAGTCTTCCCCAATCCCTATACCAGCGATTTCAATGTTGAAAAGGCTATGATGTATAAACCCGATCTGGTTATTTTCGATATTGGGTTAAAATCTAAACTGGATAGCAGTAATACGATTAACTTATTGAAAAAAATAGGTGTCCCTGTCATTTTCATCGACTTTCGCCAACATCCTCTATCCAATACGGTTCCCAGCATGAGATTATTAGGGAAGGTTTTTAAACAGGAAGAAAATGCCAATAAATTCATTCAGTTTTATGAAAATCGCCTGTCCATAATTAATAAACGTATTGCGGCATTATCTCCTAAGCAAATTCCCAGCGTCTTTATTGAGCGTCATGCAGGTATGTTAGGTCCTGAAGATTGTTGCAATACCTTTGCCACTAATAGCTTCGGAGAGTTTGTTACTGCCGCGGGTGGCAATAATATGGGGAGCAAATGGTTTTCTGGTATGGGAGGCAAAATTAATGAAGAACAACTATTGGCTACCAATCCTGATTATTATCTGATGACCGTAGCAAATTGGGATACTGTTCATTCAAACAGCCAATCTGTCCCATTAGGTTATACCGGAGAGTTAGCAACATCGCAGAAACGTTTTCAAAAATTGCTCTCTCGTCCCAAGCTAAAGATTTTAGAATCGTATCGTAAAAAACGTGTTATGGCGATTTATCATCAATACTATGACACTCCATTCAATATCATTGCTGTAGAAGCCATTGCAAAATGGTTGCATCCCAATCTTTTCACAGATATTGATCCCCACGCAGACAATATTTATGTTCACCAAGCCCTTACAGCATTAAATGGCAGCGGTCTTTTCTGGATAACTGCAAAATAACTCCTTTTCTGAATCAAACCCACTCGTCTTCGAGTGGGAACTTCTTACTATTATAAATTTATAAAAAAATACAGTTTTATACTTATTTCTTATATAATGCTTTTTTATTTATTTAATAAACAATTCTTGGCTTTACGATATTGATACTTTTTCACAACAAAAATCCAGAGTAATTTTAACATCAGTCTTATTGCCCCAATAATCTTCCATAATAATGAGATGAATTATCATTATTATGGAAGACATTACGGTTTTCCAATTAAAGAGAAACGTTAAATTAATTAATAAAAAAAGAAATCGCCAATATCAATATTAACACTATGGATAAAACAGGAATCCTATGTCTACAATTCTAAAGAAGAAACCTTTATACCAGATACTCTATGTTCAAGTCATATTTGCCATTTTACTGGGTATCGCCCTTGGTCATTTTTATCCTGATATTGGAACATCGTTAAAACCATTAGGTGATGCATTCATTAAAATTGTGAAAATGATCATTGCACCTGTTATCTTTTTGACAGTAGTCACAGGGATAGCTGGAATGAATAATATAAAAAAGGTTGGGAATGTTGCAGCAAAATCAATGTTATATTTTTTAACATTTTCAACGCTTGCATTAGTTATGGGATTAATTATCGCCAATATTGTCCGCCCCGGCGATGGCTTAAATATCTCTCCTGATTCGTTAGACAGCAGCAAGGTTATTGGTTATGTGGAGAAAGCCCATGAATCATCCATTGTTGACTTTCTCATGAATATCATCCCTGAAACGATTGTCAGCCCACTTGTGAATGGCAATATTCTCCAGGTCCTGTTTATTTCAGTTATGTTTGGTATCGCTTTAGCCGCTACAGGGAAAAGAGGAGAACCTGTTTTAGCGTTTTTGCAACATCTCTCAGAACCTATCTTCAAAATGGTAGGAATTTTAATGAAATTAGCACCGATTGGTGCATTTGGGGCAATGGCCTTTACCATAGGTAAATATGGTATTGCATCAATTGGAAATTTGATGATGTTAATTGTAACTTTTTACATTACATCATTGCTTTTTGTTCTTATTATATTGGGTGCGGTTGCTAAATATAATGGGTTCTCTATCATTCAATTAATAAAATATATTAAAGATGAGCTATTGTTAGTTTTAGGAACTTCATCCTCAGAGGCTGCCTTACCCGGCCTAATGAAGAAAATGGAAAATCTGGGTTGTGAGAAATCGGTTGTTGGTTTAGTTATTCCAACAGGTTATTCATTCAACCTTGATGGTACTAATATTTATATGACGATGGCTGCATTATTTATTGCTCAGGCAACCAACATTGAATTAAGTCTATATGAGCAAATCTCTTTATTATTAGTTGCTATGATAAGTTCAAAAGGTGCGGCAGGTGTAACAGGAGCCGGTTTTATTACACTCGCTGCGACCTTATCGGTTGTACCCAGTGTGCCTGTAGCTGGCATGGCGCTTATTTTGGGCATTGACAGATTTATGTCTGAGTGCCGCGCATTGACAAATTTAGTTGGCAATGCTTGTGCCAGCATTGTTGTAGCCCGCTGGGAAAATGCTTTAGATAAAGAAAAGATGAATCAAATATTAAATGGTGATATTCAAAATTCAGTAGAAAAAACACTAAATAAATAAGTTATATTGCCTATAGAAAATAATAAAGATTTATATCCCCCTGCTATAAATGGGGGATATACCCTCACCCAAAACAAAAAATTCAGTTGAAAAACCCAATGTAAATAAAAATTATCTCATGGAAATTATAATATATAACACTCTGTTATTAGTTTCAGGGCAGATATCCCACCAGAAAAAGAAATCATATGCAACAAAGTAATTTCCGCTATCGTTCTGTTAACCACTAATATTTATATTTACTGCCAGAAACAATTTATATTTCTATTCTATTTTGATAAAAATTGAGAATTAGTCTAATAATAACTTAGGAATATATATCCTAACATACCAAAAACCAAAGTATCCGGAGAATATAATGAAAAAATTACATAATATCGAAAAAGAATTTTTACCTTGTAAATCTTATAAGATGCTGATTAATGGCGAGTGGATTGATAGCGTTTCAAAAAATACAATGCAAAGCTACAACCCTGCAACAGGTGAATTGCTAACAGAATATGCTGCTGGAAATGCCGAAGATGTTGAACTTGCTGTCAAAGCTGCTCAAAAAGCCCTGCCAGCATGGAGCAAAACATCCGCGGTTGAAAGGCAATCTTTATTACTGAAAATTGCCGATTTGCTGGAGGCCGAAGCCGAACGTTTTATTGTCCTTGAAACATTAGATGGGGGTAAAACTCAGGCTTTATGTCGCCATTTCGATGTTCCTTTTTCTGTTGATCATTTCCGCTACTTTGCCGGCGTTATCCGCGCTCATTCTGATACTACTGATGTCATCGATAATGACACATTAAGCTTAGTCATCAGAGAACCAATAGGTGTAATCGGGCAGATTATTCCATGGAATTTCCCGTTATTGATGGCTGCCTGGAAACTCGCGCCTGCCCTTGCTGCCGGTAATACTATTGTTATCAATCCTGCTAGCCTGACCCCAATCACTCTGCTTGAGCTGGGACGTATCATGAATCAAGTTCTGCCAGCGGGCGTTGTCAATATTGTTACAGGACGCGGTTCAGTTGTAGGCCAGGCAATCCTCGATCATGACGGCATTGACAAAGTCGCCTTTACCGGCTCAACAGAAGTTGGTTACAACGTTGCCGCTGCGGCAGCAAAAAGGCTCATTCCGGCAACGTTGGAATTAGGGGGTAAATCGGCCAACATCGTTTTCCCTGATGCCAATATGAAAAAGGCAATCAAATATGCAGCCAATGCCATTTTGCTGAACCAAGGGCAAGCCTGTGAATCCGGTGCCCGCTTGTTCCTGCATAAAGATATTCATGATGAATTCCTGAACTCACTGAAAACCGTGTTTGAATCCATCAAAGTCGGCGATCCGATGCTGGCAGAAACAGAAATGGGCTGCCAGGTCAGTGAAGAACAGATGAACACGATATTAGGTTATATCGACCTTGCAAAACAGGAAGGTGCAACCATTTTGACTGGCGGAAAACGCATAATCGGAACAGGATATGATGATGGATTCTTTATCCAGCCGACAATTCTTGCCAATGTCACCAATAAGATGCGAGTGGCACAGGAAGAAATTTTCGGGCCTGTACTATGTGTCATTCCATTCAGCAACGAAGAAGAAGTCATCGAAATGGCTAATGATTCCGAATATGGCCTGGCAGGTGCCGTATGGACGCAGGATATTAACCGTGCCCTACGCATCGCCAAGGCAATAAAAACAGGCCGTATGTGGATTAATACCTATCACGAATTGCCGGCTCATACGCCTTTCGGTGGCTATAAGAAATCGGGGCTTGGGCGTGAAACCCACAAGATGATGTTAGATGCTTATACTGAGGTGAAAAACATCTATATCAGTACTAAAGAAGACTAATACAATCGCCACCTGCAAAGGTGGCGATTTTAGACATGGCTTATTCAAGCATTAAAAGCCAGAAGGAATTACAGCCAGAAGAACCAGGCAATCGCAGAAATAATGGCAATACATACCAAATTCAGCACTATGCCTACCCTGACCATTTCAATTTGTTTGATATAGCCAGTACCATAAACAATTGCGTTAGGTGGCGTTGCTACAGGTAGCATAAATGCACAGGATGCCCCTATACCAATTATCAGGGTCAAAACCACGACGGGCATTCCCAGCGCTTCTGCAACTGTGGCAAAAATAGGTACAAGAAGTGCTGCGCTCGCAGTATTACTGGTAAATTCTGTCAGGAAGATAATAAACGCAGCAATTGCAATGATGATCACAAACCAAGGGCTGCTACCGAAAGTTGCTGCCATGCCATTCGCCATAACTTCACTGGCACCGGAGTTTTTCAAGACAGCACTCAATGTCAGGCCACCACCAAACAGCATCAATACGCCCCACTCGGTGTTGTTTTGAATCTGTGACCATGTTGATACGCCAGTGATACCAATCAGGATAGCGGCGCTCACTGCAATAATCGTATCCAGATCTTTGACACCACCGAGTGCATCACTAATAAATGAACTGAAAATCCAGCACACTACAGTTAACAAGAAAATACCCATGGCAATAACACGTTTACCATTCCATTCCAGGTGCTCCAATTCCAGATCAAATTTATGATTCAGATTTGGACGCAACATGAGGTACATCACTCCCACCATGACTGGCATGAGAATAATGACCATTGGCACGCCGTATTTCATCCATGTAAAGAAATCCATACCTAATTGTGCAGCAGCGATAGCATTGGGGGGGCTACCTACTAACGTCCCCAGGCCACCGATGCTGGCGCTATATGCAACACCAAGCAGCACAAAAACAAAGGTATTGCGCTCAGTACGTACATCCAGATTCGCCAGAATTCCGAGGATAAGTGGTAACATCATGGCAGCAGTTGCCGTATTGCTTATCCACATAGAAAGCAGCGCAGTAATGCCAAATATCAGCAATACCGCCACAGATAAACGCCCACGGGCAATCATTAGCAAGCGGTTAGCTATCAATCGGTCCAGGCCTTGGATATGTAGTGCCGTTGCCAATGCAAAGCCACCGAAGAACAAAAAGATTATTGGGTTTGCAAAAGATTTCAGTGCATCACCGGTATTCATCAATCCCATACCGACCGCCAGAATAGGGATACACAGCGCAGTAATGGTGACATGAATGGCTTCCGTTAACCATAACACGCCAACAAATACCATTAATGCCAAGCCCGCATTTGCTTTTTCCCCATAAGGCAAAAACTTGAGCAATATCACAAGCAAAATGATGTCCAGCGCGAGAATAATTAATCCTCTTTTATTTGAGGGTGCAGGACCAATCGCCGGGGTTAAAGATTCAGAAGCGTCCATGAAGACTCCATAAAACAATGAAACATAACTCTGTAATGTAAAAAGATAATTGATGAATCATTGCCACAAATGTTAAGGAATTACATTACATGTGAAATAATAAGGAGTATCAACAAGGAATAAAATACGGGTTTTATAATTTTGGGATCTGTTACGCGGGATTTGTCTGACTACTGAATTATTGTTCAAAAAAAGAACTGAATTTCTGTTGTTATATCACATTTTTACCCTGCAATAAGATAAGTAACCAACATGAAAAATAAAATTTTCTTTCGATAAAAAGGCGAAAGAGGATATTCCCTTTCGCCTAAACATAAAAAAAAATTATATTTTAACAGGAAAAACCGACAATTATGCCTGGCCTTTCACTTCTTTCAGGCCGTTGAAAGGAGCACGGTTACCCAATGCTTCTTCGATACGGATCAGCTGGTTGTATTTAGCAACACGGTCAGAACGGCTCATAGAACCCGTTTTGATTTGACCCGCAGCAGTACCAACAGCCAGATCAGCAATAGTGGCATCTTCAGTTTCACCAGAACGGTGAGAGATGACCGCAGTGTAACCTGCATCTTTTGCCATCTTGATTGCAGCCAGAGTTTCAGTCAAAGAACCGATCTGGTTGAACTTGATCAGGATGGAGTTTGCGATACCTTTTTCGATACCTTCTTTCAGGATCTTGGTATTAGTTACAAACAGATCGTCACCAACCAACTGGATTTTGTCACCCAGTACTTTAGTCTGGTAAGCAAAACCATCCCAATCAGATTCGTTCAGGCCATCTTCGATGGAAACGATTGGGTATTCTTTGGTCAGTCCTTCCAGGTAATGGGTGAATTCCTGAGAGGTGAAAGTCTTACCTTCGCCTTTCAGTTCATAGTTGCCCGTTTCTTCGTTATAAAATTCAGAAGCTGCACAGTCCATCGCCAGAGTAATGTCTTTACCCAGTATGTAACCCGCTTTCTCAACCGCTTCTTTGATTGCTGCCAGCGCTGCTGCGTTAGATTCCAGGTTTGGTGCATAGCCACCTTCATCACCCACCGCAGTGTTCATACCTTTGGCTTTCAGCACTTTCGCCAGATTGTGGAATACCTCGGAACCCATGCGTACAGCTTCTTTCAGTGTGCTTGCGCCAACTGGCTGGATCATGAATTCTTGAATATCGACGTTGTTATCTGCATGTTCACCACCGTTGATGATGTTCATCATTGGCAGAGGCATGGAGAATTTACCCGGAGTACCGTTCAACTCAGCGATGTGCTCGTATAGAGGCATCCCTTTCGCTGCAGCGGCTGCTTTGGCGTTTGCGAGAGAAACAGCCAAAATCGCGTTAGCACCGAAGTTAGATTTGTTTTCAGTACCATCCAGCTCGATCATGATCTTGTCGATGTTAGCCTGATCTTTCGCATCCTGACCAACCAGAGCCTGTGCAATCGGACCGTTAACCGCAGAAACGGCTTTCAGTACACCTTTACCCATGAAGCGAGACTTATCGCCATCACGCAGTTCCAGCGCTTCGCGAGAACCGGTTGATGCACCTGATGGCGCAGCGGCCAGACCAACAAAGCCGCCTTCCAGGTGTACTTCTGCTTCTACCGTTGGGTTACCACGGGAGTCGATGATTTCACGGCCAAGCACTTTAACGATTTTGGACATTAGGTTTTCCTCAGTACAAGTTAAATTACGGGCAACCAATTGAGATTAAAACTATTTTCTTAAATAGTGACTACCTTAAAAACAAATTAGCTTAATATCAATCCATTGCCCCATATCTTATTTCAACTGGCCTTTCTGATATTTGCCAGCAGCTTCGACAAAGCCAGCAAATAGCGGATGACCATCGCGAGGCGTTGAAGTGAATTCTGGATGGAACTGACACGCCACGAACCACGGATGCGCTGGGTTCTCAATGATTTCCACCAGTTTGTTGTCGATTGAACGGCCAGCAATGCGCAAGCCTGCATCTTCAATGCGCTTCAACAGCAAATTATTCACTTCATAACGATGGCGATGACGCTCAACGATGTCATTCTGGCCATAAAGTGTATGTACCAGACTGTTTTCAGTCAGATGGCACAATTGGCCACCAACGCGCATCGTTCCGCCGAGATCGCTCTCTTCGCTACGTACTTCTACGTTGCCGTTCTCATCACGCCATTCGGTGATCAAAGCAACAACTGGTAACTTACATTCAGGATCGAATTCAGTGGAGTTAGCCTCAGCCATTCCCGCAACATTGCGAGCGAATTCAATCAGGGCCACCTGCATACCCAAACAAATGCCCAAATATGGGATCTTGTTTTCACGGGCATAACGTGCGGTCATGATCTTGCCTTCAATACCACGACCACCGAAGCCACCTGGTACCAGAATTGCGTCCAGACCTTTCAATACATCAACACCACGCGTTTCAACATCCTGTGAATCGATCAGCTTGATGTTGACCGTCAGGCGATTTTTCAGCCCGCCATGTTTCAATGCTTCAATCACTGATTTATACGCATCTGGCAATTCAACGTATTTGCCCACCATCCCAATGGTCACTTCACCCGATGGGTTGGCTTCTTCATAAATGACCTGTTCCCATTCAGACAGATCCGCTTCCGGGCATTCGAGGCTGAATCGTTTACAAATATAATCATCTAAACCCTGAGATTTCAAGAGGGCTGGAATTTTATAAATGGAATCAACATCTTTTAAAGAGATAACCGCTTTCTCTGGTACGTTACAGAAAAGCGCAATTTTTGCACGTTCATTGGCAGGAACAATGCGATCTGAACGGCAGATCAATACGTCCGGCTGAATACCAATGGACAATAATTCTTTCACGGAATGCTGGGTTGGTTTCGTTTTCACTTCGCCCGCTGCGGCCATATAAGGCACCAGAGTCAAGTGCATGAACAGCGTATTTTCACGGCCTACTTCTACCGCCATCTGACGAATGGCTTCAAGGAATGGCAGGGATTCGATATCACCGACAGTACCCCCGATTTCCACCAACACAACATCATGGCCTTCTGCACCACGGATGATGCGGTCTTTGATTTCATTGGTGATGTGAGGGATAACCTGAATGGTTGCACCCAAATAATCGCCACGGCGTTCTTTGCGCAACACTTCTGAATAGACACGACCTGTCGTAAAGTTATTGCGGCGTGTCATTTTGGTTCGGATGAAACGTTCGTAATGACCTAAATCAAGATCAGTTTCAGCGCCATCTTCGGTAACGAAAACTTCCCCGTGTTGGGTTGGGCTCATTGTGCCTGGATCGACGTTGATATACGGGTCCAGTTTCATAATGGTGACATTGAGTCCACGGGCTTCGAGTATAGCCGCCAAAGAGGCTGCGGCAATGCCTTTACCCAGAGAGGATACGACCCCGCCGGTCACAAAAATATAATTAGTTTTCATGCTGAACCTGAAAGTTTAGGTTTAAAAGGATGATGAATATAACAGGACGGGAAAGCAGTATACCCTAACCTTAATTTCGCTACAAACCATCTAAATAGGGTAAGGTGCCCCATAAACAGTAACATAGGGAAACAAATACCCTATTTTCTTTTTAAATTCATTAAGTTAATGGTATGAAATTTTTTCATCCGACTCAGATTATTCCGCCGTTTAAGCGACATCCTTTTCGCTATTGCCATGCCACCAGATTTGTGATTGCTATATCTTCTGACTTTTCACTCGCTGCCACATCGCTTCCATGTCATCTAACGTAGCCGTTTCCAGTGATAAGCCTTTGTCGAGGATCAGTTTTTCGACATGACGGAAACGATTCTCGAATTTCTGGCAGGCTTTTTGTAGTGCTATCTCTGGCTTATGTCCCAAATGACGGGATAAATTAACCACCGAAAACAGTAAATCTCCCAACTCTTCTTCCAGTCGATCTTTATCAACTACCGCCTGCTTCGCTTCGTCCATGACTTCATCAATTTCTTCATAGACTTTGCCCAGCACAGGACCAATGGTATCCCAATCAAAACCGACCGAAGCGCAGCGTTTCTGGATTTTATAAGCCTTCATCAGAGCGGGTAAGCTGGCGGGAATATCATCCAGTACCGAATGCTGATCTTTCTCTGCCCTTTCTGCGGCCTTGCGTTGTTCCCAACTGCCGATTGCCTCTTCGCTGCTGATACCCGCTTGTTGATTGAAGATATGAGGATGGCGACGCTCCAGTTTGTCACACACCGCCTCACAGATATCGCCAAAATCAAACTGTTGCTGCTCCTGAGCCATCTGAGCATAAAACACGATATGAAACAGCAGATCCCCCAGCTCTTCTTTTAGCGCGTTGACATCATTGCGCTCAATCGCATCAAGCACTTCATAGGTCTCTTCCAATGTATAAGGGGCAATCGTAGCGGAGGTTTGTACCTTGTCCCAAGGACAGCCATCCTGGGGATGGCGCAACTGCGCCATAATCCCCTTTAGTCGTTCAATAGAGTTCGGTTTCATCTTAATCCATGCTTTATCAATTACCGTGCAAACGTCTGGCTTCAATCACATCAGATAACTGATTGAGCTTCGCCAATACCCGCCCAAGCACTTGCAAGTTATAAATCTCAATGTTCATATCAATGGTGGCAAGCTGTTGCTTGACATCGCTACGGCTACTGACACCCAACACATTGATCTTCTCATTGGCGAGGATGGTCGTGATATCACGCAATAATCCACTGCGATCATTGGCAACAACGCGCACCACAAGTGAATAGCCACTGGAATAACTCTCCCCCCACACTGCATCGACTATCCGTTCCGGTGAGCTGGCTTCGAGTTCCGCTAACTGATCACAATCAGCACGGTGGATGGAGATCCCGCGCCCACGTGTGATAAATCCAATAATCTCATCACCAGGGATAGGCTGGCAGCAACGGGCAATGTGGTGCATTAAATTGCCCACCCCTTCCACAACAATATGACCATTATCTTTGCTGGTATTACGTGGCGTATAGGTTTTGTTTTCCAGGTTGCGAAGCGCTTCGCGATCTTCTTCTTCTGCCGTAATTTTATTGAATTTGCTTTGCAGGAAATTCACTAACTGGTGGATACGGATATCACCAACACCAATGCCCGCTAATACTTCCTCCAACGAGTGAACGTTATAACGGGCTATCAGTTCCTTCTCTGCTTCCTTAACCGTGAGCCCCAGATGTGCCAACTCATTGTCCAGCATCTGGCGACCAGCAATGATGTTTTTGTCACGATCTTGCTTACGGAACCAATTGTGGATTTTTGCGCGTCCACGGCTGGTTGTCACATAGCCAAGGTTCGGGTTCAACCAGTCACGGCTTGGATTAGGTTGTTTCTGGGTAATGATTTCAATCTGATCGCCCATCTGAAGCTGATAGCTAAATGGTACGATGCGGCCGCCTATTTTTGCCCCAATGCAGCGATGGCCGACATCACTGTGAATGTGATAGGCAAAATCCAACGGTGTAGAGCCAATCGGCAAATCAATGACATCCCCTTTTGGCGTAAAAACATAAACGCGATCATCAAATACCTGGCTGCGCACTTCATCCAGCATTTCACCGGTATCCGCCATTTCCTCCTGCCATGCGATCAATTTCCGCAGCCATGCAATACGGTTTTCATAACTACCTGATTTACCGCTAATTGCAGTGCCTTCTTTGTATTTCCAATGTGCTGCTACGCCAAGTTCCGCATCATCATGCATCTGGCGGGTACGGATCTGGATCTCAAGCGTTTTGCCATTTGGCCCCAAAACGACAGTATGAATAGACTGATAACCATTCGGTTTCGGATTGGCAACGTAATCGTCGAATTCATCCGGCAAATGACGATAGTGAGTATGCACTATCCCCAGCGCTGCGTAGCAATCCTGCAAACGCTCGACAACAATCCGCACAGCACGCACGTCAAACAATTCATCAAAGGAGAGGGATTTTTTCTGCATTTTGCGCCAAATGCTGTAAATATGCTTCGGACGCCCGTATATCTCAGCACGAACCCCTTCTTTCAGCATATATTTACGCAAAGTGGTTACAAATTTCTCGATATACTGCTCACGATCAATTCGGCGCTCATGCAATAATCTGGCAATTTTCTTATATTCATCGGGATGTAAGTAACGGAAACAGAAATCTTCCAGCTCCCATTTTAGCTGTCCAATTCCCAGCCGATTGGCAAGAGGAGCATAAATATTGGAACACTCTTTGGCCGCCAGCACCCGCTCATCTTCACTGGCATCTTTCACTTCCCGCAAATGAGCAATACGTTCTGCCAGCTTGATAATCACACAACGAAAATCTTCCACCATCGCCAGCAACATCCGGCGAACATTGTCAACCTGTACCGAACAAGTCGCATCGGTATGAGTGGCTTTCAGTTGGCGAATGGCATCCATTTCCAATACACCATGCACCAGATTCGTGATGGCCTTACCAAATGTTTCTGTCACGGTTTCGCTATCGAGTAGCCTGGCATTAAGGATGGGAAAAAGTAGCGCAGCACGCATACTGTCATTATCCATGCTCAATGTAGACAGGATCTCCACCATTTCCACACCGCGCCATAGCAATAATTCCGCATTGGGGTGACCCTGAACTTTTTCGTGACAATATCGCCAGGTTTCGACCAACTTTTCATTGGATTGTGGGTTAGTAATGTTTAAACTCGCGATCCACTTATCGACCGCAAATTCACCTGCCGGCGTGAGATGCGCACTTCTTACCGCAACCATAATTTCTCCCTACTCGATCTCCATTGGCTCACTGCTAAACAGCGCCATGGACTCTAGATGGCCTGTGTGCGGAAACATATCCAGCATCCGCACACTGACAAGATGATAACCCGCCTCCAACAAGACCTTGCTGTCCCGCGCAAGTGTTGTAGGGTTACAGGAAACGTAAACCACTTTTTCGGGGGTCAATTTTACAATATGTGCCATAACACCCGCCGCACCCGCGCGGGCGGGATCCAGCAGCACTTTATTAAACCCTTGGGCAGCCCAAGGCTGCTGGTGAATATCCGATTCCAGATTCTCATGAAAAAAATCGACGTTATTAAGTTTATTGAGCCGAGCGTTATATTGCCCACTTGCTACCAGCTCAGCAACCCCTTCTACACCCACGGTTGCCTGTACTTGAGTGGCGATCGGCAGGGTAAAGTTGCCCATACCACAAAACAGATCCAATACTCTGTCTGTTGGTTGCAAATCCAGCCATGCCAACGCCTGTTCGACCATTTGTTGGTTAACAACATCATTAACCTGAATAAAATCTTGCGGGCTGAATACCAGTTTCAACCCATTCACCTGATACCACGGTACTGTTTGCCCTTCCATCAACGGTTCAAGGGCTTTTTCTTCACCAAGCAAATAAATCGCTGCATTATATTGCACTGAAAAAATGCGCAGCGTTTCCTTATCTTCGTGCTTAAGTGGATCAAGATGGCGCAACACGATCAATGGTTCACTATCAGCCAATACCAATTCCACATGCCCTAATCGTTTTACCGCATGCAAACTATTCAGGCATTGGTACAACGGTTGCAATAATTGTTCCAGTTCAGGACGCATAACCGGACAGTGTTTAATATTCACCAAATCGTTTGATTGGCTCTGGCGAAATCCCATCAATAATGTACGTTGCCTGGCGTGATATTGCAGTCCGAGCCTGGCTCTGCGCCGATAGCCATATTCTGGGCTGCGAATAATGGGATGTGCACTGATGTTTATTCCTGTTTCCCGCTGGATCAGGTGTTCCAGTACACTGGCCTTAGTTTTAACTTGCAGCTCAGCGGCAACATGCTGTTGCTGGCATCCACCGCACACCTTGAAGTGCGGGCAACGAGGTGTAACGCGATGCGGGCTATCTGATAGCCTTTTCACGACCTTAGCTTTAGCAAATTGGCGTTTTTCTTCTGTCAGTTGGATTTGTGCCTGCTCACCCGGCAATAATCCTGCAATAAAGATAGTTTTTCCCTGATGACGAGCAATGCCTTGCCCTTGTGCATCAAGGTTATCTGCGGTAACGGAAATAATGCCTCGGTTTACGGAGCGACGATTTGGGGAGTAAAATTGCACCATGATTCTGACTGACTTTGAAAAATTGAGTTCTGATTTTCCCACAATGGATGCCTATGACCAAATATAGCCTACGCACCCGTATGATGAGCCTGATATTGGTTCCTGTTTTACTGGTCGGAACGCTTGTGAGTATATCATTTATCTCATACCGCTATTACGAGTTGAAGAGCCTGATAGTCCGCAGTGGGATCAGCATTATTGAACCCTTATCCATCGCCAGCGAGGTTGGCATTAATCTGGACAATTGCCAACAGGTTGATTCATTAATAAACAGCCTGCATCGCCGAAACTCTGAGATTGTCAGGGCAATTGCGATCTTTGATAAGCATAACAAGTTATTCGATATTTCGAATGACAAGTATGATGTCAATCGTTTGCGGCTCACCACCAACGAAGCCATGCCGACAACCTTGTCCAAAATGGAATACGGCAACAGTATCATCCTGAAGATGCCCATTATCTCAGGAAACTCTTCTCCTAATCCCTGGAACACGTCCACCAGCGATACGCCGCCGATTGGTTATATCGCCATTGATTTGGACTTACGTGTTGCCCAGCTCCAGCAATACAAGGAGATTGCCACCTCCATCATTCTGCTGATTTTGTGCCTTGGAGGAACTGCACTGTTTGCCCATGTGCTGGTGCGCAAAGTGACCCAACCCCTCAACTGCATGGTTAAAGCCGTCGATCGCATCCGTCAGGGGCAACTGAACAGCCGTGTGACAGGTGCTATGCCTGGGGAGTTAGCCGCGCTCCAGAATGGTATCAACACCGTGGCAGAATCACTCTCGAAATACAAAGATGAAATGCAGCTTCATATCGATCAAGCCACTTCCGATCTGCAAATTACGATGGAACAGTTGGAAATTCAGAATGTTGAACTGACTATCGCCAAAAAACGCGCCCAAGAAGCGGTCAGGATCAAAACGGAATTTCTGGCCAATATGTCCCACGAATTACGCACGCCGCTTAATGGGGTCATTGGTTTTACTCGTCAAATGTTAAAAACCGTCATTACGCCACAGCAGATGGAATATCTGTATGTCATTGACAGATCAGCCAATAACCTGCTGAAAATCATCAATGATATTCTGGACTTCTCACGGCTGGAATCCAATAAACTGGTATTGGATCAAGTGCCTTTTCTGCTAAGGGATACCGTTAATGAAGTTATTGAACTGCTAACGCCTGCGGCCAATGCGAAAAATCTTCCCCTGCATCACCATATTGATGAAAAGTTACCTAATCTGATGATTGGTGATCCTATTCGCTTGCAGCAAATACTGACTAACCTGATTGGCAATGCCATTAAATTCACGGATAAAGGCTATGTGACGCTGGATATCAAATTACGCCAGCACCACCACCATCTTGTACAGATCGATTTTACCGTAACCGATACGGGTATCGGTATCAAACCCGAATACCGTCCGATTCTGTTCCAGGCCTTCAATCAAGCAGATGCCAGCATTACCCGCCATTACGGGGGAACCGGGCTGGGATTGAGTATCACTAAGCGGCTAGTCAGTGAAATGAAAGGAGACATTGACTTTACCAGTGAAGTCGCTCAAGGGACGATATTTTACTTTGATATCTGGCTGGAAAAAGAAGAATATTCATTCGGATCATTGCCAGAACGTCTGCCAGTCTGTTCGGCATCATCGCGTTTACCTATGACCGTTATGGCAGTGGACGATAATCCCGCTAACCTGAAACTGATCGGTACACTGCTGCATGAACGGGTTGAAAATACCTTGCTGTGCAGTAATGGTATAGAAGCGCTGGAAATAGCAAAACAGCATGCACTGGATCTGATTTTGATGGATATTCAGATGGCGGATATGGATGGTATCCAAACGTCTGAGCAAATCCAACAATTACCCCAACATAAGGAGACACCGATTGTAGCTGTTACGGCCTTTGCCTGCCACGAAGCGAAGAATGCACCATTCATTGACTGTCTTTCCAAGCCCCTGGATGAAAACTGCCTGAAAACATTGCTGAACCAATACTGCCGGCAGAAAAAACCACAAGCCATTGACTGGGAGATGGCGTTGCAGCAAACCGCCGGCAAAGCATCATTGGCGCGGGAGATGCTAGAAATGCTGATGAAATCATTGCCCGACATGAAGGGAATGATTAAACAGGTTTTAACCGCCGATGGTGAAGCGATCCGCAAACACTTTCAGCATCATGTTCACCAATTACACGGCAGTTGTTGCTATAACGGCGTTCCTAAACTGAAAGCTATTTGCGAATTGGTTGAAAAACAACTGCACCAAGGGATTGCTCTAACTGATCTGGAGCCAGAATTGCTGGAATTCATGGATGAGATCAATCATGTAATGGCAGCCGCTCCCGATATACTTGAGGCTACTATGCCACTCGAACCCGTTACTTTGTGACCATAAACTTACGATATTCTTCGTAAGCATAATTATCCGTCATGCCACTGATATAATCCTGAATAAGACGTGCCCGATAATAAAACTCGATCACCTCTTTTTCAGTCTCATCAGTGGCAACGATTCCCTCTACGGCTTCACCGTAAGCCAAACGATGTTTGGTCGAAAGTTTGTGCAGCAAGCGCGTTTCAATAAAATATTGTTTGTGGAAATTATTCTGGTTCAGTTCCATAAAATCCTGACGAGGTAATGCCAGCAAAGGGCTATATACATCCAGCAATCCGGTAATAATCCGGTATCCCTGTAACTCCAGTTCTTCCACTTCAGGATAATTGAAAACCCGTTTACGGGTGACATTTTTCAAGGTTTTCAATAAACGGTGTTCTTCCCCATTTCCTTCCAACAGGGCGTGATTAAATGTACCGGCATAGATTTCAGGCAGATGTTCAATAAACAATTTGGCAGTATAAGGCACCAATTTTCCAGTGATAAACACCCGTAAGTACATGAAAAATTGTTCGTGGATATTACGACGGGCTTCGTTATTGGTGGTTTTCTGATAAGCTTGCATCACTGTAGATTCGAACAAATCGCCTTTCCTGTGTCCTCCGTTTTCTTCCCACTCTTTTTTCAGATATTCCACCAATTGTTTAACATTAAAAATGCCTTTTTCAACCGCATCATCCAAATCTGCGATGCAATATGAAATATCATCTGCGGCTTCCATAATATATGTCAGTGGGAAGCGACAGAACTCTTCCATTTGCAGTTCTTTTCTCAATTCACAGATAAAGCTCTCTTCTGACCAGTAGTAACCTATTTTCTTCATCAGGTAACTGAATTCAGCGGGCGTCTCTTCCAGACGATAAGCCGGACAGGTATATTTCAATATACAGCCAATCTGGGCATAAGTGAGATTCAAGCGCAGCAGATTATGTGCCAGACGGATAGCCTGAGCATTACCTTCAAACTGACATAAATCTCTGCGCAATTGCCGGCGAAATAGATCTTTCTTTCCTTCTCCTGTCAGACGCAATGCCGCGACCGTACAGGCATCCTGCCGATTCTCCGTTTTCAGCGTATGGAGCGAATAGTCAGGATCTAATCGGCGGGAGAACCAATCTTTAATCGCTGCTTCGCCAAAATGACCAAATGGAGGGTTACCAATATCATGCATCAGACAAGCCATCTCAACCAGACTTTCAAAAGCAAGCAAGCGATCACTCAGCCCATATTTTTCCAATAAACCTTGCTTTACCAACTCCGCGATAATCGTTTTTGATATATAGCGCCCTATTTGCTGCACTTCGAGCGAATGTGTCAGCCGGCTGCGTACAGCCGCATTGCGTTCCAGTGGAAAAACCTGTGTTTTTTGTTGCAACCGTCGAATAGCGGCTGAGTTGATGATCCGCCCACGATCACTTTCAAATTGGCGAGTCACTTGTTCTTCATCATCGGGATGAATGGAAGATTTACTGAACTTGCGTTGGTAATTCAACTTCTGCTTGAAATCAATCTTAGACATTAACCCTCCCATGCCAAATGAAACGATTATTTAGAATCGGAATCTGCGGTAAATAACTATTCAATGATACACTTGCTGGTTAAATTGGCCTGTTAATATAGGCATCAATCCATTAATAATAAGCGAGTATGACACAATGAAAATAGGTGTAATAGGTGCAATGGAACAAGAAGTGACTTTATTGCGTGACCAGATTGAAGGTCTGCAAACATTGTCACGCGGTGGATGCGAAATTTATACCGGCAAACTGAATGGCGTTGATATCGCCTTGTTGAAATCGGGTATTGGTAAAGTTTCCTCCGCACTTGGCACCACCTTGTTGATTGAGCATTGTCAGCCAGATATCGTGATTAACACGGGTTCCGCCGGTGGCCTTGATCCTAACCTGAAAGTGGGAGATATCGTGGTTTCCGAAGAAGTTCGCTACCATGACGCCGATCTTACCGCTTTCGGCTATGAACCTGGACAAATGGCGCAATGCCCAGCCGCGTTTATTGCTGACGATAAATTGATCGCCTTGGCGGAAAAATGCATTCAATCTCTCGATCTGAATGCCGTTCGGGGACTGGTTTGCAGCGGTGATGCCTTTATCAATGGCTCTGAGCCATTGGCACGCATTCGAGCCACCTTCCCGAAAGTTGCTGCAGTTGAAATGGAAGCGGCCGCCATTGGTCATGTTTGCCATCAATATAACATCCCCTTTGTTGTCGTTCGTGCGATTTCTGATGTTGCCGATCAAGAGTCCCATATCAGTTTTGATGAATTTTTGGTGGTCGCGGCACGTGAATCGACACGGATGGTTAATGCCATGCTGACTGAACTGAGTAAACAGTAGTCCATCATGTAAAGTGGAGCATCGATCATGCAATCATGGTTGAAAAGAATTCCCCATCGATCCATTTGGCTGGCATTCGTATTCTTTTGGTATAGCTTTTGGTCTGGTTTCAGTGCTCCACTTTATGCGGCCGCTTCCCGTGTTATTAGCCTTGCCCCATCAACGACAGAGCTGGCCTATGCCGCAGGGCTGGGCGACCAGCTCATCGCAGTTAGTGCTTACTCCGATTATCCCGAAGCCGCTAAAAAATTAGAGCAGGTAGCTGATTGGCAAGGTATCAATGTTGAACGGATCATCGCCCTGAAACCTGACCTGATTCTGGCATGGCGTGGCGGTAATCCCCAACGTCCTCTGGAACAACTCGCTGCTTTCGGTATTCCCATTTTTTATTCGGATGTGAAAAATGTAGAAGATGTTGCGTCAGAATTGGAACGACTGGCTGCCTATAGTCCACATCCCGATATAGCTCAGAAATCAGCCACAGATATTCGTGATAAGTTCAATCAATTAAAACAAAAGTACGCTAACCAGAACCCTAAGCCCGTGTTCTTGCAGTTTGGCATGCATCCGATTTTTACTTCCTCTCGCCATACCATCCAAAGTGAAATTGTCTCGGTATGTGGCGGTAAAAATATTTTTGCTGATAGCCCCGTTCCATGGCCACAAGTCAACCGTGAGCAAGTACTTACCCGCAAACCGGAAGTGATCATCATCGGCGGAACGGAAGAGCAAAAACAGCAGGTGGCCGATTTTTGGCGACCACAAATGAATGTCACTATTATCGCTCTGAACGATGACTGGTTTAGCCGTGCGGGACCGAGGGTTATTTTAGCGGCAGAACAGCTTTGTCAGCAGTTGAATCGTCCCAATTAAAATGGCCTCCTAAAATAAGAGGCCATTTATTGCAATAGTGGGTTTTCCAATTAGACACTGAAAGAAGAACCACAGCCACAAGTGGTTTTTGCATTCGGATTGGAAACAACAAAACGGGAACCTTCCAGTCCTTCGGTATAATCCACACAAGCGCCTATCAAATATTGCAAACTCATTGGGTCAACAACCAATTCAACCCCTTGTTTCTGAATCGTCATATCACCTTCGTTAATTTGGTCATCGAAAGTGAAACCATACTGGAAACCGCTACAACCACCACCGGTAATGTAAACCCGCAGGCGCAGGTTCGGGTTATCTTCATCAGCAACCAGTACTTTGACTTTATTGGCCGCGGCATCAGTAAACTGCAAAGGCAATGCAGCATCATCGCTCATACTTTTACTCCAGTCCGGTTTTCCGGTAAAAATTCTCGGAAAGTTATTTTATGCTTTCTGATCAGTTAGCCGAGATTATCCAATACCTGACTGATTCGTTCAAGTTTTGCCACATGAATGTAATAACCCAAAAGATGAAGGGCATATGATGATTTGGCTTCCCTATTGGGGTACTTTAGAATGGTATTCCCATATCCCGTTATCTTTCAGGAGCTTTTATTAATGAGCCAGTCCGAAACGCTTTACTCTCAGGCAAAACATGTGATCCCTGGTGGCGTCAATTCACCTGTACGTGCTTTTAACGGTGTTGGTGGGACACCTGTTTTTATTCAACGTGCTAATGGCGCTTATCTTTATGATGTTGATGGCAATGCCTATATCGATTATGTCGGTTCATGGGGGCCAATGGTTCTTGGGCATAACCATCCGGCTATCCGCAATGCCGTTATTGAGGCTGCGGAACGTGGTTTAAGTTTTGGCGCCCCAACCGCTGCCGAAGTGGAAATGGCAAAACTGGTCACTGAATTAGTGCCTTCCATGGATATGGTTCGTATGGTGAACTCAGGTACAGAAGCTACCATGAGTGCCATTCGTCTGGCTCGTGGTTATACCCAACGTGACAAAATCATTAAATTCGAAGGTTGCTACCACGGCCATGCCGATTGCTTGCTGGTCAAAGCCGGATCGGGTGCCCTGACTATCGGTCAGCCAAATTCTCCGGGCGTTCCCGCTGATTTCGCGAAACACACCTTGACTTGTGTTTACAATGACCTGAGCTCTGTCCGTGAAGCCTTCGAAAAATACCCAGAAGAAATCGCCTGTATTATCGTCGAACCCGTCGCAGGTAATATGAACTGCATTCCACCGTTACCAGAATTCCTGCCGGGTCTGCGTAAGTTGTGTGATGAATTTGGTGCATTGCTCATTATTGACGAAGTGATGACCGGTTTTCGTGTCGCACTAGGTGGTGCACAAGAATATTACGATGTTAAGCCAGATTTGACATCCCTTGGCAAAATCATCGGCGGTGGTATGCCTGTAGGTGCTTTTGGTGGCCGTCTGGAAATCATGGAAAAACTGGCTCCAACTGGCCCTGTTTATCAGGCCGGAACCCTTTCGGGCAATCCAATTGCGATGGCGGCTGGCCTTGCTTGTCTGAAAGAAGTGGCTCAGGTTGGTATTCATCAGCGCTTGAGCGAACTGACCGACAAACTGGCGGCTGGTTTAAAAAATGCGGCATCAACAGCCGGCATCCCGCTGGTAGTAAACCACGTTGGCGGCATGTTCGGTATCTTCTTTACCGATGCGGAAAGCGTTACCTGTTATCAGGATGTCATGAAGTGTGATGTAGAACGTTTCAAACGGTTCTTCCACTTGATGCTGGACGAAGGTATCTATCTGGCTCCTTCTGCGTTTGAAGCAGGCTTTATGTCCATCGCTCATTCAGAGGAAGATATCCAACGTACTGTTGATGCGGCAGCACGTTGTTTTGCAAGACTGCAATAAGATATTCAGTTTTCCGAAATCCCAGACGTCACTGTTTTCCATTTCAGTGGCGTCTGGATAAATATTCACACCAAAGTTCGTATCGCCTGAATAGCTGACATCACCGCCAACACGCCAAGTAATATCAACATTAACCAGCGAAAATGGTGTTGGCTGATACGCGATCTTAGGCGTGTACCAATAAAGAGAGAAAGCAAAGATAATGCTGTTAATATGAGTATCGGCCATAAATAATCTGAAGAAAACAATTCGAACGCTTCCTGGCGTAACACCGCTAATTGACTGATCTTGCCAACTAAAAAGCACAGATTGGCTGCCCGTGCAATTTCATGGCGATCACTGCTCATTGCCAATAAACACATAATCAGGATAGGTGACATCGCATTGGTTGCCCCACCAATAACCCCAGCGGCTAAACCAAACAGCGACAAAATGACCGGATTGTCTGGCAAACGGAAATGACTGCTACGAGTATTGCTGACAATATAAAATGCAATGACACCACTCAATAATAATTGCAAGTAGGCCGGATTAATTAAGAATAAAAGTTTCGCTCCGATAACACTGCCAATTAATGAAAAAAGTGCCAATAAGCCATATTTGTGGAATATCTTATCAATCTTTCCACCTGAAATAACGCTTAAGATATTCACCAATAATGTCGGCCATAAGGCTAATACAACCGCCTCTTTTAATGGCATAAATAGACTTAACGCGGTCGTACTGGCTATTGGAAAACCGATCCCGCTGATACCATGCAATAATGCAGCGGTAATAAAGAGTAAGGATAAAATAAGGATATTCAAGGTGTTATGCCCCTGATTCAATATCTTTCATTGTGTTTTCGCTTTTAGTATATCCCAAAAGGGAAAAAACTGATCAACTAATATGGAGAATCTGGTTGTGGCTAGAGGATTTTGACGTTTTATTTTATGATAAATAAATCCAGTATGTTGCATGAATGCAGGTAGGTAGCTTATTCTATTGTGTATCTGCTAACAAAATAGTTTCTCAGCATGATGGTAAGGTATTATCATTTTTTGGCGAAAACGATTATACCTTACCATCATGCTGTTCAAAAATCCCCCCATAACATGTTACCTGGTTGCCTTTGTTAATCTGGCATATTCTACCATACTTGAATGGTTTTTTGTAATATAATCAATCAAATGCCTAACCAGCCTATGCTCATAGGCTATTAAATAATCTGGATAAATATTCACATTTTTCTTCATATAACTTTTCTTTTCCCTGCAGATGTATTACATAGTTATTCCATACAAATTGCTTTAGACCTGCCCAAGGTGGGACAGTAGGTTTGCCATTCTCCCAAAATTGTACCTTTTCAATAACTTTGGGGTGGTTTCTGTGTCTGAAAATCCATCTTAATTCTTTCCCAGTTATATTTTTATCATATTTTCCAGCTATCCGTTTAATATCTATACCATCAAGTATAAAATGTACATTTATATCCCGAGTTAACTCACTATTGCTTGTATTTACCCATGATAATCCTCCCTTACATTTTCTTCCAATAATTAAACCATTACATTCCCTATGGCTTTCAGTTACACTACAATATTTATTATCATTTTTTAGATGTGTAAAAAAATCTTTTTCATATTTTTTGTAAGTATTAATATTAGCATTAATTGAATCTATTTTTTCTTTAAAGCATTTCTTGTCCTTCAGGAGAGCATTATGTTGTTCCTCATTTGACCACAATTTATTTTCGAGATATATTTCCACAAGGACATTATGTTCTAATTCCGCAGGAATCAAGTAGTCATCAATTATTGTTGGTGGAAATAGTTTGCTATCATACTGATTTTTAGCATCTTCAAAACGGAGGTTTTCATCAATATACTTCTTTCGATTACCACCTAAACCATATATTAAATCACCTACTTTAAATTTTTTAATGAAAGGCTCACGGAATGGCATGTTTCTATTCTCTTTTGATTTAAATTAATTTCATTATAAACACAAGTTTTTTAAAGATATGTCTTTTATTTATATAGTTATTTAAATAAAAATACAAAATGGATAAAAATAAGTAATTATTTTTGAGCATACCTCAGGCACCGAGTTTTTTCTTAAGCAGTATTCGGGTCAATCGAGTTTCCTCCAAAGATAGTTCATTTAATTAAGCTCCCTACTCATTTTCGAGTCGGGAGCTATATTTTATTATTTATCAAAAAATTATCACTGACCAAACATCTCACGTAGCCAGCCAGGCGCTTCTTCTTCATTCTCCTCTATCGGTTGTTGTACCGATTGCTGGCACAGTCTCTGTGGGTCATCAGTCCAAACTGGCAATATTCTGATACCGCCTCCCTCACAGTTGAAACTGCCATCTTCATTGACTGACATATCCGCAATACCTTCCGGTGGACGGTTATTCAGCTCCAGTGGCGTTTCATTTTCCAGATAACGACGATAAATCGTCAGCGCGCCCGTTGCTCCGGTTAAGTTGGTTGGGCCATTGTTATCACGTCCAGTCCAAACAATCGTGACTTCTTTGCCATCAATACCTGTAAACCAACTGTCACGCAGATCATTGGTTGTTCCGGTTTTCCCCGCCAGATTGTATTTACCATATTTTCCAATCAAAGAACGTCCTGTACCTTGTGCTATGACTTGCTGCATACCGTATAGCGTCAGATAAGCGGCCTGTGGCGGCACAACGCGTTCTGCCTGTGGATAGCTCTGGTAAAGCACCGTGCCATCTTCAGCAATAATGGAGCGCAACGCAGAGAGTTTCGCCCGATTGCCACCGCTGGCAATCGTCTGGAATTCTTGTGCCATTTCCATTGGCGTTAGGTTAATCGCGCCCAACAACATAGAAGGGTTCCGTTGGATCTCTTTCGCGGGAATACCCAGTGCAACCAAGGTGCTGGAAATACGATCTAACCCAACATCCAGCCCCAAATTCACTGTCGGGACATTCATTGAGCGTGCTAACGCGTCGATCAACATGACACGCCCACTGAAAGTACGGCTAAAGTTCTTTGGTTCCCACGGCTTTCCGCCCGCCTGAGGGATAGAGATAGGTTCATCTGCCAGCCAGGTATTCAGGCGATATTTATCCGGCTGGCTCAATGCCGTCAGATAAGTGGCGGGTTTAGCAAGAGAACCAATCAAACGACGGGCATTCAAGGCTCGGTTAAATCCGGCATATTGTGGCTGGGAGCCGCCAACCATAGCACGAACTTCACCGCTGAAACGGTCAACAACGACCATCGCCCCTTCCAAATCATCAATCTTGCGGGCTTTTCGCAGGGCAGCAATGCCCTCTTCAACCGATTTTTCCGCCGCATCCTGCGAAACAGGATCGAGGGTCGTAAATATCTTCACTCCTGATAAGTTATTGACTTTATCGCCCATCTTTTCCTGCAATTCCTGACGCACCAATTGCATAAAGGCTGGCTGTGGCGTAATCACCCCGCTTTTCGGTTTTACGCCTAACGGACGGGCACTGAGTAGATCATACAGCTCCTGATCGATGATTTTGCGGTTTTGGAGGATTTTCAAAACGATATTGCGCCGTTCCAGCGCGGCTTTAGGATTGCGCCATGGGTTATACCACGAAGCTCCCTTGACCATTCCCACCAGCAACGCCTGCTGATCCAAACTCAGTTCATCAACCGGACGCCCAAAATAGTACAAACTCGCCAATGGGAAGCCACGGATTTGCTCATCACCACTTTGCCCTAAATAAACTTCGTTTAAATACAATTCCAGAATGCGATCCTTGCTATAACGTGCGTCCATCAGTAACGCCATGTACGCCTCATTCGCTTTACGGCTCAAGGTACGTTCGTTGGAAAGGAACAAGTTTTTCACTAATTGCTGCGTCAGGGTACTGCCCCCCTGAACCGCACGTCCCGCCGTCAAGTTAGCTAAAACTGCACGGGCAATGGAAAACGGCCTGACGCCATCATGTTCATAAAAGTGCCGATCTTCTGTTTCCAGTAAAGTCTGAACCAACAAATCAGAAAAACCGGAACGCGGGACGAACAGACGTTGTTCACCATTTGGCGATTGCATCATGGTGATCAATTTCGGATCAAGGCGGAAAAAACCAAACTGGCGTTGGTTTTCCATGTTTTCAATGCTGGCAAGGTGGCTATTATCAAAGGTCAGTCGTGCCTGAATTTGCTCTTCTTTACCATCAGGAAAATCAAACGGGCGGCGTAGCATCTCTATGCTATTCCCCCTGACTACAAATTCACCTGCTCTGGTGATTTTTGTCACTCTTCGATATTGCATACCTTCCAGTAGATGGATCATTTCGTCCTTGCTGTAATTCATGCCGGGTTCAAGATTGACCATCCGTCCGTACACGGCCGCCGGTAAATCCCAGACTTTTCCGTCAATACGCTCACGAATTTTGTTATCCAGATAGAAACCATAAATGACAATGAGTACCGCTAGCACAATAAAGATCTTTAGCAGCAACCACAAAAACCAATGCCTGCCTTTTTTAGGTGGGCGGGACTTAGGACTACGGGTGTTCTTCCCTTTTTTAGTCATGACTTCATCCTCATCATCGTCATTAAAATCATCATTTTTATCATAGTTATCCCGCCGATTGCGTTGGTTAGATGTTTGCCCACGACGAAGTTCAGATTTTTTACCCTTGCGTCCGATTGGCTGACGATCATCATCAGACATACCGAATTCTCCAAATGTTTATTAATTAACTGAAACAATTACATCTGTTTTTTCACACGCCTGGTCGGTGCCGTGTTGGCAGGATCATCAGGCCATAAGTGTTTGGGGTAACGCCCTTTCATCTCTTTTTGCACCTCACGATAAGATCCCTGCCAAAACGCGGCGAGGTCTTGCGTGATCTGTAATGGACGATGGGCAGGAGATAACAACTCAATGACAACCGGAACCCGTCCTTTCGCCAATACTGGATTTTGCTGTTCTCCGTACATTTCCTGCATTCTCACTGCCAGTGCAGGAGGTTTATCATGGAAATACTGGATAGTGATCCTGCTTCCAGTTGGCACAGTGTAATTAGTAGGCAATTCATTATCCAGTATTTGCCGTTGCTGCCAATCAAGTAATCCTATTAAACAGGAGGATAGTTCAATCTGGCGCAAGCCTTTCAAGTCATCAACACCCTCCAAGGCAGGAAGCAACCACTGTTCAAGGGAGTTCAACAACGCTTCGTCATCAATTGCAGGCCATTCTACCTCCGGTAACCATTCTGTTGCCCTTTGCAGGCGAATGCGCAACTGCAACGCTTCCTGTGACCAATTCAATGCCGATAATCCTTCCTGCCTGACCCAATTCAGCAAGGCTTCCTGTAATTCCGATGCCGAAGGTTTTGCCAATGGCTGGGCTTTGACAATTAATCGCCCACATTGCAAACGCTTCCACGCCCGTAACGAACCTTTACTATCATCCCACTCTACAGTTGTATGTTCAGTAAACAGAAGAGGGTGCTGTTTTATGGCCTGTTCAATGTCCAACGGACAAGCAAGTAAAACCCGTGCCTCAGGCTGGCTACTTCCTTGCTGTAACGAGGGAGCCACCAACCAGGCTTCTCCCGCAAGCGGCTCTTCACGTTCCAGTGCCACCCCCAAGCCATTGGCTAACTGAAAACGCCCAAGGTTATCGCGGTTTTTGGCAATCCGATCTGGGAAACCCTGTACCAATAGTTCAGGTACAAGATCCAATCTGAGGTTCTTAGCATGGCTTGCAAAATTCCTGACGAGCTGATTGGCCCTCTGCTGCCAATGACGCTGATTCGTCGTCATCCAATAGAGAAGATCAGGCTGTCCACGACGTGGGGGTTCTTCCAGAATGGCAATTAATTTCGCTGCTGTTATCAATGCTGCACAGCCTTCGCCTTCTTTACTTTCGCTCTCCTTGGCTGAACACAATATTGCTGCCAACCGCGGTTCACTACCGAATTCTGCCATTTGCCAACCACGGGCAGTCAGTTGCAGGTTATCGTCCAACGCCCCCAGACGCAGCAACAGAGATCTCGCTACCGCTAATGCGGGTTGGGGTGGATTATCCAGCCAATGAAGGTGGGTGCTGTCACGGCATCCCCACTGCAATAAAGAGAGCAGTAATCCACTGAGATCTGAATGTAAGATCTCCGGCTCGCTGTACTCTCTGGCTCTTTCGGCCTGATCCTGACTAAATAAGTGCCAACAGATACCGGGCTCTAATCGTCCCGCCCGCCCTGCCCGCTGAACCATAGATGCCTGGCTGATGCGTTGGGTAATCAAACGCGTCAGGCCACTCTTCGGTTCAAATCGGCCAGATCGTTCCAGTCCGCTGTCTACGACTAACCGGATACCTTCAATCGTCAAACTGGTTTCGGCAATATTGGTAGCCAGAACAACTTTACGCATCCCCACTGGCGCTGGCGTTATTGCCTTGCGTTGTTCTGCCAACGACAATGCACCATATAATGGACACAACAGCGTATCGTCATTGATCTTGCCTGCTAATTGCGACAACACCCGCTGAATTTCACCAACACCGGGCAGAAACAGCAACAACGATCCCGTCTCCTGCTGCAATAACCGCAATACCGCTGATGCAACTGATTGTTCAAAAGGTTGATGAGAGGGAAGTGGATGATATGACCTCATTACCGGATAACTACGTCCTTCTGACACAATCACAGGCGCATCGGGTAATAAAGCAGAAAGGCGCTGGTTATCCAATGTTGCCGACATCACCAGAATACGCAGGTCATCGCGCAACCCTTCCTGTACATCCAGCAACAATGCCAATGCAAGATCGGCCTGTAAGCTACGTTCATGAAATTCATCAAGGATGACGAGAGAGACACCGCTCAGTTCAGGATCTTGTTGCAGCATACGCGTCAGAATCCCTTCGGTCACAACTTCAAGCCGTGTTGCAGCACTGACTTTAGTTTCTGAACGCATCCGGTAGCCTATAGTCATACCAACAGGCTCATTGAATTGTTCGGCAAGACGCTCAGCCACACTACGTGCAGCAATACGCCGCGGTTCCAGAATAATAATGCGCCCAGAAAACTGTGCCTGATGTAAAATCGCCAATGGCAATCCGGTCGATTTTCCCGCTCCCGTTGGCGCATGTAATAACACTTGCTTCGACGTTTGCAATGCAGCAATAACGGACTCCACTACATCATAAATGGGTAAGAAGTCACAAATAGGTAATGACAAAGGATCACCATAATGAATTAACTTTCAATGGATGCCATTGTAGCATTAGCGCCTTTGATTTCATTCGCCCACGGGTTATGAAGGAAAGTTTATGGAATTTTCACCTCCCCTGAAGCCTGCTACCTTAATCCGCCGCTATAAACGCTTTCTGGCGGATGTCCTCACGCCAGAAGGAGAAACACTCACCATACACTGTGCCAATACAGGTGCTATGACAGGATGTGCCACGCCAGGGGATACTGTGTGGTATTCCACATCCGATAATCCCAAACGCAAATATCCTAATAGCTGGGAATTAACGCAAACTCAAGATAGTCACTGGATTTGTGTCAATACCCTTAGAGCCAATGACCTGGCTTATCAAGCTATTGAAAAAAATATCATTTCAGAATTATCTGGATATGAGCACATGAGTCGTGAAATTAGCTATGGAAAAGAGAAAAGTCGTATAGATTTATTATTACAATCAAAACAAAATGTTAACTGCTATATTGAAGTCAAGTCAGTTACATTATTACAAGAAAATTATGGATATTTTCCTGATGCTGTCACAATTCGAGGGCAAAAACATTTACGTGAGCTATCATTGATAGCACAACAAGGCCAGCGCGCTGTTTTATTATTTGCTGTTTTACATTCTGGGATCAGTCAGGTTGCAGCAGCAAAACATATTGACCATGATTATGCTGTTCTTTTGGAACAAGCATGCCAATCTGGGGTCGAAGTAATCTGTTATAAGGCCAGCATGACAGAAAACGGAATGGTTCTAAGTAACAAATTACCTTTCGTATCAATGGGATAATTTGTAAACAAATCATACTGACGAGAGGGGTTTTGCAACATATTTAGGCAGTAAACATGTCTGCCTTCACACCATTGCAAAACTAATGGCAGGAACAATTGCCAACCTCGCAGTCATCTGCTATTTATAGCGGCCTATTTTTTTCCCCTCTTAATCGGGGGGTCGTTTGATAGTGCGTGTGTAAGGAGAAGCATTATGCAAGAAGGGCAAAAACGTAAAACCTCGTCCTTGAGCATTCTCGCCATCGCTGGGGTAGAACCTTACCAGGAAAAGCCAGGCGAAGAATACATGAACGATGCCCAGTTAAAGCATTTCAAGCTGATTCTGGAAGCATGGCGCAATCAACTCAGGGATGAAGTAGACCGTACTGTATCTCATATGCAAGATGAGGCAGCAAACTTCCCTGATCCAGTTGACCGTGCGGCGCAAGAAGAAGAGTTCAGTCTTGAATTACGTAATCGGGATCGTGAGCGTAAGTTGATCAAAAAGATCGAAAAAACGCTGAAAAAGGTCGAAGACGAAGACTTTGGCTATTGTGAGGCCTGTGGAATTGAAATCGGCATCCGCCGTTTAGAAGCTCGCCCAACAGCCGATTTATGTATTGACTGCAAGACGTTGGCCGAAATTCGTGAAAAACAAATGGCTGGCTAACCAATAGGGTTAAGTACGGCGCTAAATGCGCCGTATGCCCCTATGTTGAATCTACTATGACTCAATCTGGACACTCCTCGTTATATATTGGGCGTTTTGCTCCCTCTCCTTCCGGCGATCTCCATTTTGGTTCTCTGGTAACTGCACTAGGTAGTTATCTGCAAGCCCGTGCCTGTCACGGAAAATGGCTGATGCGTATTGATGATATTGATCCCCCACGGGAAGTTCCCGGAGCAGACAAGCGGATATTGCAAGCCCTTGAGCATTATGGGCTTTACTGGGATGGTGAGGTACTCTATCAATCTCAGCGTCATGACGCTTACCGTGCCATCCTCGATCAATTAAAACAGCAAGGAGGCAGCTATTATTGCACCTGCACCCGCCAACGCATCCAACAACTAGGCGGCTTTTATGATGGTCACTGCCGACATTTACCTCTGCCAGCTCACAACGCAGCAATTCGTCTAAAACAGCACCATCCGATTTACGGTTTTTACGATAAACTGCAAGGCCATATCACTGTGCCCACGAAAATGGCTGAGGAAGATTTCATTATTTATCGCAAAGACAGTTTATTTGCCTATAATCTTGTCGTTGT
Source organism: Xenorhabdus taiwanensis (assembly GCF_036512875.1). Taxonomy (GTDB): domain Bacteria; phylum Pseudomonadota; class Gammaproteobacteria; order Enterobacterales; family Enterobacteriaceae; genus Xenorhabdus; species Xenorhabdus taiwanensis. The sequence continues at coordinate 3,230,019 of NZ_AP028978.1, forward strand.
TATTGATGATAACTATCAAGGTGTCACTGAAATTGTCAGAGGAGCTGATTTAATTGAACCCACGGTTCGTCAGCTTTCTCTGTACCAGCATTTGAATTTTGCAACACCAGATTATGTGCATTTACCTCTCGTGCTAAATAAAGAGGGAAATAAACTTTCTAAGCAAAATCATGCCCAGCCGATCCCATTGGGCGATCCAAGGCCATTGCTTATTGATGCGTTATCATTTTTAAATCAGCCTACTATCGCAGGCTGGCAGGATCTCACGACAGATCAACTGCTACAGCAGGCTATCGTCGGTTGGAATATAAACGCGGTTCCGCCAAAAAAATCTAGCTAATAGACTAAGTTAAATAAAGTCTTTCTATTGATACTGTAAGCATTCTCAAAAAATGTCCAGTAAGTTATGATTGGCGGCTGTTTTTTGTTTTAATTGATCAGTCACTACCGAGGTGTACCATTTTTAACCGAGTAGCCACTTTCTGCCGTAATTTATTAATCCGCGATCACAGAACAAAGCGCGTCACACCGGCAGTCAGTGAAAGGCCAGTCACCGTATCTGACCATTCTGCTCAAACAGAGAGCAGTCCTTTGCGTAAACGTCGCAGAGGGAATCATTCATCTTCATCACATGCCGAAAACGACAAAATGAAGAAAAAATCCGTAAGGGCAATGCCTTCGGACTCCCCGATCACGGTGATCCCACGCGAGCAGCACCCAATTTCACGCAAGGACATCAGTGATAATGCTTTGAAGGTTCTGTACCGCCTCAATAAATCAGGTTTTGAAGCTTATCTGGTCGGTGGCGGAGTTCGTGATCTACTGCTGCACAAAAAACCCAAAGATTTTGATATAGCAACCAACGCTACACCTGAACAAGTTCGTCAACTGTTCCGTAACTGTCGCCTTGTCGGACGCCGTTTTCGCCTTGCCCATATCATGTTTGGCCCTGATGTAATTGAAGTTGCCACCTTCCGCGGACCACATGATCAAATTGAAAACAATGACCGCAACCAGTCACATAAAGCCCAAAGCGGCATGTTACTGCGGGATAATATTTTTGGTTCAGTAGAAGAAGATGCGGTTCGTCGCGATTTCACGATCAATAGCCTCTATTATGGCATTGAAGATTTCTCACTGCGGGATTACGTTGGTGGAATGGCTGATCTGAATGCAGGTATCATTCGCCTGATTGGTGATCCAGAAACGCGCTATCGGGAAGACCCCGTGCGTATGCTGCGGGCTGTCCGTTTTGCCAGCAAACTGGATATGACTATCGAGCCAGCTACCGCTGAACCTATCCCGCGCCTTGCATTTCTGTTGAAAGATATTCCAGCGGCACGTCTGTTCGAAGAATCTCTGAAACTGTTACAGACAGGACAGGGTTACAAGACTTATAAGCTGCTGCGCGAATATCATCTGTTCCAGCCATTATTTCCGCTTATTCAACCGGGTTTCACCCAACGTGGTGATTCGTCAATGGAAAAGCTGTTGGCACAAGTGCTGAAAAATACCGATTTTCGCTTACAAAGTGACAAGAGAGTGAATCCCGCTTTCTTATTTGCGGTCATGCTGTGGTATCCATTGATTGAACATGCGGAAAAACTGACACAGGAAGGCGGATTACAGTATTACGACGCCTTTGCGTTAGCAATGAATGATATTCTTGATGAACAGTGCCGCTCCATTGCGATCCCGAAACGCCATACCACAACCATGCGCGATATCTGGTTACTTCAGCTTCGTTTGCCGCGCCGTCAAGGAAAACGAGCGAATAAATTAATGGAACATCCGAAGTTCCGTGCTGCATATGATTTACTGGAATTGCGCGCCAGCATTGAACCACGCCATGAACTGAGAGAGCTGGTACAGTGGTGGACTGAATTCCAACAGTCAACATCATCACAACAGCGCAAAATGATATCCGATCTGGGCAGCGAATCCATTCGCCGCAGGACACGCCCCCGCCATGGTGGACGCATTCGCCAGAACAGGAATAACGGTTATTAATATGACTCGAACCTATATCGCCATTGGCAGTAACCTGGCTGACCCTTTGCAGCAAGTCAATAATGCACTTGCTGCCCTGAAAAAGATCCCTGATACCACTTTTATTGTTCGATCATCTTTTTACCGAACCAAACCAATGGGGCCACAGGATCAACCAGATTACCTCAACCTTGCTGTTGCATTGGAAACCAGGTTATCACCAGAAACATTGCTTGATCACACTCAGGCGATCGAACTGGAACAAGGACGCGTTCGCAAGGATGAACGCTGGGGGCCGAGAACGCTCGATTTGGATATCATGCTGTTTGGTAATCACATCATCAATACCGAACGCTTGACGGTTCCCCATTATGGGTTAAAACAGCGTGAATTCATGCTTTATCCACTTGCCGAAATTGCACCAGACCTTGTGTTTCCCGATGGAGAACCCCTGACAGAGCAATTAAAAAAAGTTCCAGAAAATGGCCTGACACTTTGGTTATAAGTTTGTAGTAGAGAGGCAACTTGAAAAATAGAGGGTATAACTATTCAGGAGAGAATAATGAAACCAACAACTCTGGCTGATCTAAGTCAGTTAAAAAAAGAAAAGCGCAAATTTGCAACCATCACCGCTTATGATGCCAGTTTCGCCCACCTTTTCGCCGAACAAGGCATTAACGTCATGCTCATTGGTGATTCACTTGGCATGACCATACAGGGATTTGACTCTACCCTGCCTGTTACCGTTGAAGATATCTCTTACCACACCCGAAGTGTTCGCGCTGGCAGCTCTCATGCTTTTCTCATCGCGGATATGCCTTTCATGAGCTACGCAACCCCCGAACAAAGTTTTGACAATGCGGCTGCACTGATGCGTTCTGGTGCCAATATGGTCAAAATTGAAGGTGGAGACTGGCTATGTGATACCGTCAAAATGCTGGCTGAGCGTGCCGTCCCCGTTTGCGGTCATTTAGGTCTGACGCCACAATCAGTCAATGTACTCGGTGGCTATAAAGTTCAGGGGCGTGATGAACCCTCAGCCCAGAAATTATTCAACGATGCTATTGCCTTGGAAAAAGCCGGTATGCAACTTCTGGTGTTAGAATGTGTTCCGACTGCACTGGCGCAGCGTATCACTGAAGCACTGGACATTCCGGTTATTGGCATCGGAGCAGGCAATATGACTGACGGTCAAATTCTGGTTATGCATGATGCCTTGGGTATTACCGCAAGACCACCCAAATTTGCCAAAGACTTCCTCAAAGAAACTGGCAATATAAGGGATGCCATCCGTCTATATATTGAACAAGTAGAAAGCGGCGTCTATCCCGACCAGACACACTCATTCAATTGATTATTCTCCAGCATGACGACTAATTAAAGGAGTACAGCAATGCTGATTATAGAAACGATCCCAATTTTACGCCGAGAAATCCGTCGCTGGCGCCAGGCGGGCAAACGTATTGCCTTCGTCCCTACGATGGGAAACCTGCATGATGGCCACATGGCGTTAGTTGATACCGCCAAAGCACAGGCTGACGTCGTTATCGTCAGTATCTTCGTCAATCCGATGCAATTTGATCGAGAAGACGATCTGGTCAATTATCCTCGAACCTTGCAGGAAGATTGCGAAAAACTGAGCCGTCGCAACGTCGAATTGGTATTCGCCCCTACTGCTAACGAGATGTACCCACACGGTTTAAATGGCAATCAAACTTTTACCGAAGTACCAGAACTCTCTCATATCCTTGAAGGCGCCAGCCGACCAGGACATTTCCGTGGCGTTACTACTGTTGTCAGCAAATTGTTTAACCTGATCCAGCCCGATCTGGTCTATTTCGGCGAAAAAGATTTCCAGCAATTACAGATTATCCGCAAAATGATTGCCGATATGGCTTACGATATTACATTGGTTTCCGTGCCGATAACCCGTGATAAAAATGGATTGGCGCTAAGCTCACGTAATAGTCTTCTGTCCACTGAAGAGAAAAAAACGGCGCCTTTGCTGAACAAAATTATGCAATCTATGGCAGAAAAGCTGAAAAATGGCGAACGCGATACTGAGCGACTCATTGAACTGGCATCTGCACATTTACGGGAAGAAGGCTTTATGCCGGATGAGTTATTTATCCGTGATGCAGAAAACCTGATGCCATTAACAGCACAGAGTAAAAAAGCGGTGATCCTGATGGCTGCCTGGTTGGGACAAACACGACTGATTGATAATCAGCAGGTTGATTTGGTTGATTGATTTTAATTGTGGGATATGTGTCCGAAACTTCTTGACCGCTACACTGTTTGTTGTGCCTATTCCGCCGTAATCAACGGCGGAGTATTAAATTTTGGCGACTAAGTTCTTAGCCCTCGCCCTGATTCAATGAGATACCAGGCCAAGACATAAAATCCAACAATGAAGATCCCCAACATACCTAATGTCATCGCCAGAGAAACATCCATAATACCGAGAAAACCATAACGGAAGCCACTGATCATATAGACGATCGGATTAAGCTTTGACACTACCTGCCAAAAAGTAGGTAACAGGGTAAGGGAATAGAATACGCCCCCCAAATAGGTCAACGGAGTCAGAACAAATGTTGGGATGATACTAATATCATCGAATGTTTTCGCAAAAATGGCATTCAATAGCCCCGCTAATGAAAATAGGATCGACGTTGCCAGCAAAGTGATCACCACCATTCCCCATGAATGTATCTGTAACGGTACAAATAATAGGGAAACCAATGTCACCAGAATGCCAACGCATACCCCACGAGCTACCCCTCCGCCAATAAATCCAGCAATGATGACATGAGTCGGAACCGGAGCAACCAGCACTTCTTCAATGCTGCGCTGGAACTTAGCACCAAAGAAAGATGAGGAAACGTTAGCGTAAGAGTTGGTGATCACTGACATCATGATCAATCCAGGCACAATAAACTGCATATAACCAACTCCCCCCATTTCGCCAATGCGGGAACCGACCAGATTGCCGAAGATAACGAAATAGAGGGACATAGTGATCACAGGCGGCAGTAATGTCTGTACCCAAATACGACCAAAACGGGTAACCTCTTTAATCCAAATGGTTTTCAGTGCCACCCAATATAGTTGGATCATTATCGACCTCCTTGATTGTTATTGGTTAATCCGACAAACAGCTCTTCCAGACGATTCGCTTTATTACGCATACTGCTGATTTGTATCCCCTGCGTACTTAACTGGGAGAAAACATCATTTAATCCCTGCCCACGTTTCACATCCACTTCCAGTGTTACTGCATCAATCAAACGGTAGTCGTAGCCTTCAACAACAGGATTTGCTTCTTTTGGTAATAAATCCAGCAAGAATGTTTCACTTTCAAGTTGGCTAAGCAGGTTTTTCATGCTTGTGTTTTCCACCAGCTCACCATGCTGGATAATACCGATGTTACGGCACAGCATCTCAGCTTCTTCAAGATAGTGGGTCGTCAAGATGATCGTGGTTCCCTGCGCATTCAATTCTTTCAAAAATTCCCACATAGATCGGCGCAGTTCGATATCCACTCCCGCTGTAGGTTCATCAAGAATCAACAATTTTGGCTGGTGCATTAAGGCACGGGCAATCATTAAACGCCGTTTCATACCACCAGATAAACGAATTGCACGCTCGTTGCGCTTTTCCCATAGATCCAATTGAGTCAGGTAGGTTTCCGCCCTTTCTTGTGCCACATTGCGCGGGACACCATAATATCCCGCCTGGTTTAATACAATCTGAATCACCGTCTCGAATGGGTTGAAATTAAATTCCTGTGGAACAAGGCCAAGCTGCCGTTTGGCATTAACGAGATCCGTATCGATATCGTAGCCAAAGACCTTAACCTTACCCCCACTTTTATTAACCAAAGAACTAATAATACCTATCGTGGTGGATTTTCCTGCACCATTTGGCCCCAAAAGCGCGTAGAAATCGCCTGCATCTACACGTAAATCAATTCCCCGCAGCGCTTTGACTCCACTCTCATAGACTTTCGTGAGCTGCCTCAATTCCAATGCGTAAGCCATAAGTAAAAAATACCTTTATTATTTGCTAGTTCTGACTGCTGAAAAATAGAAATTATGCCATTATTTTCCCCCTATTTCTTAGCGATGGCAGGGGGTAAAATAAAAAACATTCTTTAATTAAATATTAAATTCTCAATTAATGTTGTATATGATTCTATCTCAAAAATGTTATCAGGCTATTAGTTATGATGAGAAAAATTGAAGAGCTGTTTGCCAGGAACAAACAGTGGTCAAAATCCGTAAACGAAGAAAACCCAGTTTTTTTCAAGGAATTATCAAAAGCGCAAAAACCTCATTTTCTGTGGATAGGCTGCTCTGATAGCCGAGTACCTGCCGAAAAACTGATTGATGCAGCCCCCGGTGATCTTTTTGTTCATCGAAACGTCGCTAACCTCGTTATCCATACCGATTTAAACTGTTTATCTGTTGTACAATATGCCGTTGATGTTTTGCAGGTTGAACACATCATCATCTGTGGTCACTACGGTTGTGGCGGTATTGAAGCTGCCGTGGATGGTACTGAATTGGGCTTAATCAATAACTGGCTGCTCCATATCCGTGATTTGTGGTACAAACACAGTTCCATGCTTGGTGAGTTACCTCCTAACGACAGGCTGAATCGCCTGTGTGAATTGAATGTCATTGAACAGGTTTACAACCTTGGTCACTCAACCATTATGCAATCCGCATGGAAACGCGGGCAGAAAGTGATGATTCACGGTTGGGTATATGGTTTGAAGGATGGTGAGTTACATGATCTGGATATTACAGCCGACAGCCGTGAAAAGTTGGAACTCAATTACCGTCAGGCTGTTTCCAAGTTATCCCAGACCAGATAACCGTCCGAAAGACAACCTATTAATTAGAAATAAATGGCAGCAGAAAGGCTGCCATTTGCTCACTCAATATTAATCTTCTAGCAAGGTGACATGTCCGATATAAGGCAGATGGCGATAATGCTGTGCATAATCAATGCCGTAACCGACGACAAATTTATCTTCAATTGAATAACCAATCCACTCAACTGGCACATCGACTTCACGACGCGATGGTTTGTTCAACAAAGTACAAATTGCCAGTGAATTAGGTTCACGCAGTGCGAGAATCTCACGGATTTTGTTCAGTGTATTGCCTGAGTCAATAATATCTTCAACGATCAACACATCTTTACCACGAATGTCTTCATCCAGATCCTTGAGAATTTTCACATCACGGGTAGAACTCATCTCATTGCCATAACTGGATGCAGTCATAAAATCCACTTCATGAGGAACCTGAATTTCACGACATAAATCGGCCATAAAGATAAACGATCCTCTCAGCAGGCCAACTAACACTAATTCACGATCGCTATTACGATAGTGCGCTGTAATTTGTTGTCCCAGCTCAGCAATACGTTGCTTAACCTCCTGTTCGGAGATCATCACTTCTACAATATGTTTCTTCATTAATATAACCATTTATTTCTAATAACAAATTCATGTCAGGTTATGTGGTAACTTTTTAAACTGATACACCGGTTGATACACAGTTCGCCGCACAAATACGCACACGCACACATAAGAAAACATGAGAACAAAATATTTTGCAAAGCATATCAGAATTCATCACCTACAGTAAAAGAAGGGTTGAATCTATGACTACCTACCAATAGGGATTTGAGGTGAATGCGGCTACACGCTCGTATTAGCGTGAGTCATGTATTAGATAGTGATTGCTGATAAGAGATATACAAGAGATAACAAACTTGAATTACGCCAGTACGTTGGTACTGGCGTTTATCATTCCCTAGAACAGTTCCTGAATGAACCAGTAGTTATGATTAGACTCCGTTTGACCATAAAAGAATGTACGCCCGTCAATCGTAAAGGGAACTTGTATATGAAATTCCCCTAGCTCCCTCTGCTGTTTGGTTACCCTGCTTGCCTAAACCTCCATTGTTATTGTTTAAAATATTCATCCAGATACCGCGTGACGCTGGTTCAAATGCGGTCAGGATGAGGGAAAAAACAACCAGTTGATTTTTTTTAAATAATCACAAATCAAAACCAAAAATGAGTGTGACTATTTATATCGTGCTTACTAGTAGAAAAAACGGTAATTTTATTAAAATTAAGTAAATAAATCTTAGCTATCAAAGATATTAATATGCTAATTTAAGTAAAATGGTAGAAAACCAGTATAATAGAAATTATGCAAAAAATTGTCTTATTCACGTACATTCTTGTTCTGTTTAGTTTTGCTCAACCAGCAACAGCGCTGTCTGAGAATGAAGCTGAAGATCTCGCCGATCTTACAGCCGTTTATATCTATCTAAAACATGACTGTGGCTATAGCCAAATCCCAGATTTTCAAATTAAGCGTACAATTATTTATTTTGCTCAACGTAACAAGTGGGATCTCAGTAACTATAATAACCAGTTAATGAAAGAACTAAATCAATTAGGTTACAACGACTTAAAGGAAATCAACTTACCCCATGAGGTTAAATGCCGCTCTCTGGCAAAGAACTCCCTCAGTCTACTCTCGTATATAAAATAGTGCTTTTTAAACACCTCAAAAGTTAATTTCGTGTTGAAACCAAGTGACAACCATGTGAACAATTGGCTACTATGTGCACCCAATACGTGCACCCAATGCCGATGAATATCACAATGGAGGAATAGCGGAACATGTCACAAAAAGAAATTTGGTATGAAACGTTGCATCCCAATTTCGGTCAGTATTTCGCAGTTGAAAATGTGCTTTATCACGATAAAACAGAGCATCAAGATCTCATTATTTTTGAAAATACTGAACTAGGTCGCATCATGGCACTTGATGGTGTAGTTCAAACCACAGAGCGCGATGAGTTTATCTATCATGAAATGATGGCTCATGTACCACTATTTGCCCACGGCCAGGCCAAAAAAGTGTTGATCATTGGCGGTGGTGATGGCGGGATGCTGCGTGAAGTTTGCCGTCATCACTATCTCGACAGTATTACAATGGTCGAAATTGATGCTGGTGTAGTCGAATTCTGCCGCCAATATTTGCCAAACCATAACGCAGGAGCCTATAACGATCCCCGTTTCAAGCTGGTGATTGACGACGGTGTTAATTTTGTCAAAACCACATCTGAAAAATTTGATGTCATCATTTCTGATTGTACTGATCCTGACGGGCCAGGTGAAAGCCTGTTTACTTCCGAATTTTATGCAGGCTGCGCTGCTTGTTTAAACGAAGCTGGCATTTTTGTTGCTCAAAACGGTGTCTGTTTTCTTCAACAAGATGAAGCCGCCAATAGCCATAAAAAGTTAAGCCACTATTTTACTGACAGCAGTTTTTATCAGGCAGCCATCCCAACCTATTATGGCGGGATCATGACGTTTGCATGGGCAACCCAGAATTCTGCCTTGCGTCAGGTACCTCTGACAACGCTACAACAACGCTTTGAAGATGTGGCCATAACCTGCCGTTACTACACACCAACCGTACATGCAGGAAGTTTTGCGCTACCGCAATACTTGCTGGATACACTATCTGGAAACCAATAATCCCCCATTAACCGGGAGGTGAACTAAATTGCGCAAACTGAAATTGCACGGCTTTAATAATCTAACAAAAAGCTTGAGTTTTTGTATTTATGACATCTGTTATGCAAAAACGAAAGCCGATCGCGACAGTTATATCGCGTACATTGATGAACAGTATAATGCAACCCGCCTGACTGAAATACTCAGTGAAACCTGTTCAATCATTGGTGCAAATATTCTTAATATTGCTCGCCAAGACTATGACCCCAAAGGAGCGAGCGTTACCATTCTGATTAGTGAAGAACCCATTGCTGTCAAGCTGATGGATAGTACGGAAAACCCCGAGCTACTCCCTGATTCTGTCGTCGCTCATTTGGACAAGAGCCATATTTGTGTACATACTTATCCAGAAAGCCATCCAGATGATGGTATATGTACCTTCAGGGTAGATATTGAAGTATCAACCTGCGGTGTTATTTCTCCTCTTAATGCTCTGAATTATCTGATTTATAAATTGGAATCTGACATTGTCACAATGGATTATCGCGTTCGTGGTTTTACCCGAGATATTAATGGCGTAAAATACTATATTGACCATGAGATTAGCTCCATCCAGAATTATGTGGCAGAAGAAATTCAATCTCAGTACCATATGATTGATGTGAATATTTTTCAGGAAAATCTCTTCCATACCAAAATGATGCTGAAAGAATTCGATCTGAATGAATATTTGTTCAATACTACAGCGGAAGAACTAAGTGAAACGGAAAAGAGAGAAGTCACCCGTTTACTTAAAAAAGAGATACAGGAAATCTATTACGGTCGAAATTTACCCGATCTATAGATAATTGTATTCGACCTGATCTATTTGACTGGCAGAATATCAATCTGCCGGTCATTCATTTTTTATCAAACATAGCATTCTTTATTTTGACGAAGTACTTGTGATAATTTTGGTGCTATAACTGCATCTCTCCACGTTCCTTCCATAACATGTTTTCCCTAAATACCTATTCCTCTGCCATCTGCACGATGAGCATCATTAATCAGTTTTGCTAATTTCTGGCATAATTAATCGTTTGCTGGATCAGCGGAATAATTCCCATTGCTTCCTTTTCATTGGCAAGAACACCTGTTACGAAGTCATTCAATATGTCAATTATCATAAGTGCTTTCATCTGTAAGACCTTCTTTGATGTGTTATGCGTAGTTTTTCTGAAAAATAATAATGAAAACACATAAAATCACAGTGTAATTTCTTTATTAAATTCACCAGTTTCATTTAATAAAAAAACACCGTTTAATATCAATGAATATTTTTATTTTGTTATTGAGGATTAATGAAAACAGAATTCATCATTACGATATAGAGGTATGAAAATGGCAATAAAAAATAATAATAACCAACTAAAATCAATATAGCTTGGCTGTCTTAAAATAAATTCTGTTATCTAACTAACAAATTTAGTTTATTTATTTGCATGAATTTTATTTTATGAACATTATGATATATAAATGATTTATAATAAAACTCCCTACAACATACAATAAAAATGACTATAAAAATTGCTCTCATTGATGATCATGTTGTTGTCCGTTCAGGTTTTGCCCAATTATTAACTCTTGAAGATGATATTATCATCGTTGGTCAATACAGCAGTGCCGCTGAGGCATGGCCGGATTTACTAAGAAAAACGATTGATATCGTTATCATGGATATCTCCATGCCCAACGAAAGTGGCCTGCAACTTCTAACCCGGATTCGTCCCACCTGCCCAAATTTTCGTACGATCATGTTAAGTATTTATGACACGGCTGCGCTTGTACAAAGTGCGCTAGATTCAGGTGCGCGAGGTTATTTGACGAAATTTTGTGGGCCAGAGGAATTAGTACAAGCCGTCCGGTTAGTCCACCAAGGAAACATTTATCTTTGTGCTCATGCACTGAAAGCACTTCGTCAAAAACCTCAGGAAATTACAGCACTACACGCTCTGACACCAAGAGAAAGAGAAATTTTCACCTTATTAGTCAATGGGAGCAGTGTAAAAGTGATTGCTGAGCAACTTGAACTTAGTCACAATACAGTTCATGTCCATCGAGCCAGAATTTTAGATAAATTACAATGTAATACTACTATTGATCTAGTTCATTATGCCCTCAAAAATCAAATCATTATGACGAGTTAATCAATGAATGAAAAATTTCTCTTCATTTTACAATCACTATTCCTCTGTCTATTTTATTCACTGATTTGGATTTCATTATGGGTAATTAGCTTTTATTTTCACAATAGTGGCTTACAGGCGACATTATTTTTACCCCAAGGAATACGTTTAGTCTTTATGATTTTATTGGGTCGGCGTTATCTTCCAATCCTTCTGATGAGTGAAACCGGTCTATTATTATGGCTGAAAAGCGAGCAGCTTATTATATATCCAATCATTCTGCTTTCACCATTTATTAGTGTGATCACTGCACTAACTATTCAAAAGATATGGTGGAATTATTCTCTTTATTGGCAACAGCTTTCTATCTTGTTAGCGGGCGTTATCATTAATAGCCTTTTACAAATCTTGTTTTTAAGTTTTTCGTTGCCAGATCAAATCAGTTTTCTTTTTCTTTCTTCCTTGACTGGTGGATTTTTACTCTCCCCATTCATCTATCTGATTTATGTTTATTTATATGAGAAATATTGGAAGAATCAACATACTAAAACTGATATATCCGATCCACAATTAAGAACATCCTTACTGATATGGTGTTTCCTGTTTAGTTTGCTGGGAATAAGTGGCCAATATCTTCTATCTTCGGAAATAGAGTGGTTACTATCAATTTTAGTCTTTATTCCTAATATATTCATGGCTTATCATTATGGTTGGCAAGGCGGTGTTCTCTCTGCATTGTTAGGAAGTTTACTCGTCACGTCTGCCCGTCAATTCAATGGGTCATTCAGTGAATTACAGGAACTGGAGATTTTTTTAACCACTCAGGCTTTATTAGGGATAGGGCTTGGTATTGCCATCAGTCGCCAACAACAATTGGCAGGTAGCCTAACCTATCAAAAACAGTTAGCAAATAATTTAAATCGTTATCGTGAACGATTAGAAAAAGAGTTAGCGACACGCCATATTTTGATGCAAAAATTAGTACATACAGAAGAAGATATCCGTAAAAATATTGCCAGAGAACTTCATGATGCCATTGGACAAAATATAACTGCCATTCAAATTCAATCTATGCTAATAAAACGAACTTCAACGTTAGCATTAGCTCATAAATCTGCCGAACAGATTAATCATCTCTCCCAACAAATACATCAAACAACTCGTCAACTGCTGCGTGAACTTCGCCCACCTGCACTTGACGAAATGTCTCTTGAACAATCAATTAATCACTTAATAAATGAGTTTGCTTTTGAAGAACAAAATATTTGCTGCCATTTTGATTACCAGTTACCACACACACCCAGTGATAACACGATCACACTGACACTTTATAGATTGATTCAAGAATTACTGAACAATATCAGTAAACACGCTAACGCCACCCAAATAAACATTATATTAAAGCAAAAAAGAAATTTAATCGTAATTCAGGTTAGTGATAATGGTATTGGTATTATTAGTGATAAAAAAAATACGGGGTTTGGGCTTAAGGGTATTGAAGAACGTGTCCGAGCACTTGGAGGTCATTGGAGACTCAAAATCCAACAAGGAACTCATGTCATTATCTATTTACCAATAGATTCAGGTAGTGATACTGAATAACAAAATATCCTCTTTGGGACGGCTAAAGCAACAACGATTACTTGTATCTTTTTGATGGAGGCTCTTATGCAAGGCACCAGCCATGAACAAATATCACAACATTATCGTTATTGGCGAAGCCATTTGCTCATGTCAATGATTATAGGCTATGCCGCATTCTACCTAACTCGCAAAAGTTTGAATGTAGTTATGCCCACCATGCAACTGGAATTGGCTCTTAATAAAACTGACATTGGATGGATAACCAGTTTATTTTACCTTGCTTATGGCAGTTCAAAATTTTTTTCCGGCATTTTTCATGATTATACTGGTTATCGCTGGTTCATGGGGGTAGGGCTATTAATGACAGGAGCACTGAACATTATTTTTACCTTCTGCTTATCATTGCCTTCCTTACTATTCGTCTGGACGTTGAATGGCTTTTTTCAGGGATGGGGATGGCCAACATGTGCTCGACTTCTTACTCACTGGTATTCTCGTAATGAGCGAGGTTTCTGGTGGGGCTGCTGGAATATATCCATCAATATCAGTGGTATTTTTCTGCCATTGTTGTCTGCACTTTTAGCAAATTATTATGGTTGGCGCGCTGCATTATTCGTTCCTGGGCTCATTAGCATTGTGCTTGGAATTTGGCTATGCCGGAGAATACGGGGAATTCCACAAGAACATGGTTTACCCAGCGTAGGGCATTGGCGACAAGATGCTATGGAGCTACGACAAGAACGGTTGTCTTTACCCATGCCCATGATAAAAATCCTAAAGGAAACCATTTTATTCAACCGTACCATCTGGCTCCTTGGTTTTTCTTATATTCTCGTCTATTTCATTAGGGCCGCAATTAATGACTGGGGTAATTTATGGTTATTAGAAAAACATGGAGTTAATTTACTGAATGCCAATGCCACGCTATCATTATTTGAACTGGGGGGGTTATTAGGTGCTCTTTGTTCTGGATGGAGTTCTGATTTATTATTTCGCAGTCAACGTACACCCGTGATTCTACTATTTTCTCTCGGTCTTTTCTTTTCTATGGCCGCGCTCTGGTTAATTCCTATAAATAATTATGTACTATTATCTCTCTGTATTTTTAGTATTGGTTTTTTTGTATTTGGTCCCCAGATGTTAATAGGCCTTTCAGCAACTGAACACTGCCACAAAAAAGCGGCAGGTACGGTAACTGGATATTTAGGATTGTATGCCTACTATGGTGCTGCAATTGCTGGTTGGCCATTAAGCCAAATCATTGATCACTATGATTGGACAGGCATGTTTGCCTTGCTGACTCTTACAGCCGCTGTGATGGGATTATTACTGATTCCAATGTTAATGACTGACGTCAGTAAAGAGTATAAAACATACTGATAACAGAATTACCTTTCTGTAGTATTTAAGTAAATTGATTACCATAAGACATAAGAAAAATAAAGAATATAATTTTTTTAATTATTAAATCAATGACACTGTAAGGTAATTGCCCCTGAATACCTAGGTATTCAGGGGCATTTTGTATATAGCCCATCCCTGCCAGACCTGTTTTTCAACAAACCAAAGACATAAATCGCTTATTCTGCCTATCAAATCACCAATAAACCCTGTAAAATCAGCTATGCTTTCTGGGGATGTCACACCGCAAAAGACCATTCATTTCACTTCTAATAAATAGGTTTTACTAATGCATCAGTCTGATGTTGTTAATCGCTCTCTTTTTTCGTTAAGTTGGCCGATTTTCATTGATATCTTTCTGCATATGGCGACGTTATTAATCAATACGTATATGGTCAGCCATATTTCTTCTGCTTATCTTGCTGCAATGGGAGTGGGTAATCATGTTTTTGATCTCTTTATTACAATTTTTAACTTCATCAGCGTAGGTTGCAGTGTTGTCATTGCACAATATTTGGGATCAGGAAAACGCGATAAGGCTAGTCAGGCTATTCACATTTCCATTGCTTTTAATTTTGTGCTGGGTTTCAGTTGTGCTCTGATCACGGTATTTTTCGGTTATAAGATCCTGCATATCATGAACCTGCCCGAAAATCTGATGAAAGATGGGTTCGCTTATCTGCATGTCCTGGGTATCTGTCTGATACCCGAAGCGATTTCGATTATTCTGGCAGCCTGTATGCGGGTTTATGGAAAATCAAAATCAGCCATGTATGTCACGCTGATTGCCAACCTGCTTACCATTGTCGGCAATATGATCGTACTGTATGGATTTTTTGGGTTGCCTCAATATGGACTCGAAGGCGTGGCGTGGAGTACGGTATTTGGTCGTACTGTCGCTGTTATTTTGCTTTGCGGATTACTGTTTTATGGTTTAAAGATCAAGTTCGAGCCTAAATTGCTCGTGCACTGGTCTAAGAATATGTTGAACAAAATCCTGCATGTCGGCCTACCCGCCGCAGGTGAAAACTTGGTGTGGATCCTGCAATATATGACTGCACAGGCATTTATCGGCCTGATGGGTGAAATGTCCCTGGCCGCGCAAACGCTGTATTTCCAGCTATCTCTGTTCATTATGTTGTTTGGTATCTCTATCAGCATTGGCAATGAGATTATGGTTGGTCATCTTGTTGGGGCAAAGCGTTTTGAAGATGCCTATCTTCGGGGGCTGAAAAGCCTGAGAATTGGTGTGATGGTTACTATAGGCATCGTTTTAATGTTCTGGATTTTCAGAGAGCCGCTTCTCTATGTCATGACGGAAGATCAAAAGATTGTTGAACTTCTGTTACCGTTGTTCTTGCTCTCGGTCTTTTTGGAACCAGGGCGTACTTTCAACATTGTGATGGTCAATGCCCTGCGTGCTTCTGGTGATGCCCGTTTTCCACTCTATACCGCGTTGATTTGTATGTGGGGAATATCTATTCCAGTCGGTTATTTTTTGGGAATTACCATGGGTATGGGGATTCTGGGGATCTGGATAGGATTCTTCTGCGACGAGTGGATCCGCGGGTTAGTAAACTCTTGGCGTTGGAAGTCTAAAAGATGGCAAACCAAGCGATTGGATGTCTAATTAAAAAATAACAGCAAAAAATGCCGCAAATAGACTTGCGGCATTTTAATTTCAATCAAAGGTGGATTCGATTAATAAAAATAGTTCACCAAGTATTTATCTGATAATTTAATTTCATGACTATTACGAAATAAAAATAAAAAATTTTGGCTGTTTTCATTTCATTTTTATCAATGGCACGGTTCTATTCGTTTTTATTAATCCCAAAGCCACCGTAAAATAAGGATTACCAATTAGGTATTGATTTTTCTTTATTTCCCATCGTAAAGCAGGATTAAACTATGTATCATCCCATTTTACTAGTAAAAAATTCTAGATTAATCCCCTGAACTACAGCATAATATTAACAATAAAAAGGATTTAATCCTAACAACGTGTTTTCGACAATTTTCTTTTTTGCGCAGTTTCCCTTTGCAATTTCTTCTTCATAAAGAAGTTGTTCTCCTTGAAATCATTGACTATCAGCACACGATAATTCACTTACTAAAAGATATGAAAACAGCAACAAAAACCAATGATGTCACGCCACTGTTATCTCCATCGGCCAAACGTGCCAACATGACGGAGGAGGAGTGGAAAAAAGCAATAAAATTCAACCATACTGATACTGGCTGGGTCATTATGAGTATCGGCATGGCAATCGGGGCCGGAATTGTTTTCTTGCCTGTTCAGGTTGGATTGATGGGATTATGGGTTTTCCTGCTCTCTTCCATTATTGGCTATCCTGCCATGTATCTCTTTCAGCGGCTTTTCATCAATACCCTTGCCGAGTCACCAGAATGCAAAGATTATCCTAGTGTTATCAGTGGTTATCTTGGTAAAAATTGGGGCATTCTGTTAGGAATACTCTACTTTATTATGCTGGTGATCTGGATGTTTGTTTATTCCACCGCGATAACCAATGATAGTGCTTCTTATCTGCAAACATTTGGAGTCACCGATGAATTAATATCGAGAAATCCGCTTTATGGATTGGTATTAATCTGTGTATTAGTCGCTATCTCTTCCCGTGGTGAACAATTACTGTTCAAAATATCCAGCCTAATGGTCGTAACAAAGTTATTTGTTATCGCGGCATTAGGATTTTCCATGATCGGTATGTGGCATCTTTACAATATCGGGGCATTACCTCCCCTGGGGCTATTGATCAAACAAGCCATCATCACGTTACCTTTTACGCTCACATCCATCCTGTTTATCCAAACACTTAGCCCAATGGTGATTTCTTATCGCAATCGGGAGAAAAACCGTGAAGTTGCCCGTCACAAGGCACTACGAGCTATGAACATTGCCTTTGGTATCCTGTTTTGTACGGTGTTTTTCTATGCCATCTCTTTTACGTTGGCAATGGGACATGACGAAGCACTCAAAGCCTATGAACAGAATATTTCAGCATTAGCTATTGTCGCCCAATTCTTTCCCGGCGGTTGGGTGATTGCCGTCAGTATCATGCTCAATGTCTTTGCCGTGATGACTGCGTTTTTTGGTGTTTACCTTGGGTTTCGCGAAGCCAGCCAAGGCATTGCCATGAATATTCTTAGTCGTCTGGTGCCTGCCGAAAAGATCAATGAAAAATGGGTACAAAGAGGCATCATGGTTTTTGCCATCTTATTGGCATGGGGCGCGATCCTCCTGAATGCCCCTGTATTAAGTTTTACTTCTATTTGTAGCCCAATATTTGGCATCGTTGGTTGCCTTATTCCGGCTTATTTGGTCTACAAGATCCCTGGCCTGCACCATTACAAAGGGATATCGCTCATCTTGATCATCTTTACTGGGATCTTGCTATGTATTTCCCCTTTCCTGGCTTTCTCCTGATATAAGGACTTATTATTACAATGCGCCCTACATTCTCGGCTTTCTGTTAGGGGATATAAGGCGCATTCAACTAATCAACTTCCGACAAAATCTACTGCACTTATTCATTAAATAATCCTTTTAATGATGATTCCACACACAATTAATCATGAAAAATATTTATTTAATTAAATTTTACAAACCGAACAAAAAACTACCGATCAACACAATCCAAATAAGGATATAATAAACAAAGAAACTATAACCAGTGTTATCAAATTAACGAAAATCCCTTCCTTTAACCTAATGTTATTTCACATATTATTCCTTGATCACCCTCAGTATTTCTCATTTTTCATCCAAAAAACGCAGATACTCAGAATAAAAATCCGATAACAAATAAAAAACCAAAACATTATATCAAAAACTCCAAATAAAAGTTAATTTTCAATCAATAATAAGGCATTATCTAAACAACTTAGATAAATCATTTACTTTTTCCACTAAATGCAGTAAAAATACAAACCCGATACACTTAAACGGATTTTTAAAAGAATAAAAAACTAAAAAATAAACCAGACCAAATGATTAGTTGTAAAGTTCAATAGAGCTGTTTTTATATATGGAATTCTATTTATGATTGCCTCATTCTGTGTATCAGAATCACATAACACGTATTTATACGATTTCAATTAGCATTTTCATTAAAAATAAGACAAAAATAAGCAGCAATTTTTTTATTTGCATTATTCCGATTAAATTAATCTGGTATTTAGCTAATCATATTTAAAAAATACTAATGTTTTGTTGTATTCGATTAACTTAAATACCTTGCTATTCACAATTTATCTCTCTGATTTCATAGGAATAATAATTTCATGAAACAACGTAAGTTTTTAACCCGATACGAAATAGACGCAATTTTGGCAGCAACAAAGCAAGGACGTCACGCAGAGCGGGATTATTGCATGCTGTTAATGTGTTTCATTCACGGCTTTAGGGTAAGTGAGCTTTGTAATCTATGCCTATCTGATCTCGATTTGAATTCAGCGATCATTCATATCAGACGGTTAAAAGGTGGACTTTCAACCACACACCCTTTAATTCCAGAAGAAATTGAAGCGTTAAATAAATGGCTAAATATTCGCCAGAAATGGCGCGAAGCTGATTCTCCGTGGGTATTTCTCTCTCAAAAATCGGGCCCTGTTTCACGGCAACAGGTTTATGGTTTATTAAAACGTTATGGAAAGCAGGCGTCTGTCAGTGTTTCTCCACATCCGCATATGTTAAGGCATGCTTGTGGTTATGCATTAGCTGATCTCGGTCGCGATACCCGCTTGATTCAAGACTATCT
This sequence comes from Xenorhabdus taiwanensis, assembly GCF_036512875.1. GTDB lineage: Bacteria > Pseudomonadota > Gammaproteobacteria > Enterobacterales > Enterobacteriaceae > Xenorhabdus > Xenorhabdus taiwanensis. The sequence goes on from NZ_AP028978.1 coordinate 3,249,497, forward strand.
CGGACACCGTAATATTTCACATACTGTAATTTACACCGCCAGTAATGTGAAACGTTTTTCCAGAATTTGGGAGTCTCACTCGAAATAATTATGTTATTTTTTCTGCTGTTTTCACTAACATGATCTGTTATTGTAACAATCTCCACTAATTAATTTGTGGAGATTGCCGGCAGATAAAATAGACAATGCCATGGAAATCTAAGATAAATGACTATTTTTTACGTATGATAAACTCAATTTATAAATAGTTTTTTATTTTTATTGTTTTATCCTTGTTAATACACTAAGTTGGTTCTTAAAAAACTTAAGTCTAACAAGTGAATATATAAATTTTTATTTAATTTTGAGCAGCGAATTTATATGCATAATTTCACTGCTCAATAAGCAATAAAAATGAACAATTAAAACTCCACAAAAATTTATTATTCAATCCATTATTCTTTAAACAATTCTGCAAATTTTTCACGGATTTCCTGTTCTGGCAGATCTATACCAATAAAAACCAGCACACTTTCACGTACTTCATTATCGTGCCATTCTCTATCCCAATCCGCGCTATACAAGCGCTGAACCCCTTGAAACAGTAACCGACATGGTTCTTCTTTGATAGCAAGAATGCCTTTGTATCGCAGGAGATTATCCGCGAAACTCAGTAATAGCTTTTCCATCAGGTCAGAAACTTCAGACAGTTCAACTGGGTGCGCTAAGTTAATCACAATCGACTGAACCGAGTTTTGTTGTTTGGGTACAAATCGAAAAATGGGTGTCGAAACCGTCAGTTTGTCATTCAACATAAAACCTTCAATATCAAACAGTAAGCCTAAATCTGCTTCACCTTGAATAACCTTATGAATGGGTGCTCTGGCATTGATTCGCTGCAAACGTTCAACTAAGGCAGCATGAACTGGAGCAATATCTGTTTTGGTTAAAAGGAGCCTGTCTGCATATCCTACCTGCGCCTGTGCAATGGAAAAACGATCTAACTGTTGTTGCGCATGAACTGCATCCACCAGCGTAATAATGCCATCGAGCAAAAAACGCTGGCACAAAATTTCATGGGAAAAGAAGGTCTGCGTGATCGGACCAGGATCAGCCATGCCCGTACATTCGATAATCAAGCGGTCAAAGTTGATTTGCCCTTTATCCATGCTGTCCAGCAAGTCCAATAATGCATCTTCCAGCTCATTAGAACGACTACAGCAGATACATCCGTTGATTAATGTCTTAATTTGAGTTGCACGATCACCAATCAATTCATCATCAATGGGAACTTCACCAAATTCATTTTCAATGACGGCGATTTTATAACCATGATCAACATTGAGGATATGACGCAGCAGCGTCGTTTTGCCTGATCCCAAAAAACCGCTCAGGATCGTGACTGATATTGGTTGCATTTTCGTTTCCAGATACTATTGATTGCTAAATAATATTGATTGCTAAATAAATTTTAATGAGTTAACCACTTTTTCACTAACAGCAGCGCATTCCGCCTTTGCCATCGCCACCATAGCGAGCATTCTGACGCTCGCGAAAAAACTCTTCATAAGACATATAAGGCTTATCAGGGTGGTTTTCTTTCATATGCTGTACATATGTGTCATAGTCTGGAACGCCCACCAACATTCGGGCAGCCTGCCCCAAATACTTGCCTGCCCGACCAAGATTACCAAACATAAATTGTTCTCCAAGGCTTGTTTTATCCGGAATGGCTTCCCAATAAAAAATACCCCACATAATACAAAGCCAATTATGTGGGGTATAGCTGTTACCAATACGGAATACTTTTGATCGGTATCAGTTTTAGTATCGCATTAGTGCGTAGAAGAGATTTTTACCCCACCTTCAGGAACCGGAACATAAGGTGTTTCATTATCAGTACGCTCTGGATTTTTGCTTGCTTTAACCGCAGCTTTGATACCATAAATGATGATGCTGTATACCACAATCAGGAACAGAATGCTTAAGCCCGCATTGGTGTAGTTGTTTATAACAATGTGATTCATGTTACTGATTTGTCCAGCCGTCAATTCTGCACCACCTTCGGCAATCCGCTGCTTGTATTCTTTTGCCATGAAGAAGAAGCCTTCAAGCCGTGGGTTATCACTGAATAATTTCAGTCCCAGCGCCCATGTGGTACAAATCAACAACCAAACAGCAGGAATAACCGTTACCCAGATATACCGGGTGCGTTTCATCTTGATCAAGACAACCGTACCCAATACCAACGCAACAGCGGCTAACATCTGGTTAGAGATACCAAATAGCGGCCATAAGCTCTTGACGCCGCCCAATGGATCAACCACGCCTTGATACAGCAAATAACCCCATAAGCCAACACAACCAGCTGTACCAATGATACCCGCAATCAAAGAGTCCGTTTTTTTCAGGAATGGAACGAAGTTACCCAAAAGATCCTGCAACATGAAACGACCAGAACGAGTGCCCGCATCCAACGCCGTCAGGATAAATAATGCTTCAAACAGAATACCAAAGTGATACCAAAAGCCCATATCTGCCGCAGGAATGATCTGATGGAATACATGGGCAATACCCACTGCCAACGTTGGCGCTCCCCCTGCGCGGTTCAGGACGGATGGTTCACCAATGTCTTTTGCCGTTTGCAAAATTTGATCGGGTGAAATAACAAAGCCCCAAGAACTTACGGTCGCTGCCGCATGGCTCGTTACTTCTTTCAAAGAAGTCATAATCATTGGTGCTTCGGCAGTGCCCAAATTATGCAGATCCGGCATGGTAATGCCCAACGCGGCCGGAGGGGTATTCATAGCAAAATACAGTCCCGGCTCAATGATGGATGCAGCAACCAATGCCATGACCGCCACAAACGATTCCATCAACATCGCACCGTAACCAATGAAACGTGCATCTTTTTCATTTGCCAACAGCTTAGGTGTTGTCCCCGAAGAGATCAAAGCATGGAAACCAGACACCGCACCACAAGCAATAGTAATGAACAAGAATGGGAACAGTGTTCCTTTCCAGACTGGCCCTGTACCATCAATATATTGTGTGACGGCTGGCATTTTCAGTTCAGGGTTCAGGATGATAATCCCAATTGCAAGACCAACAATAACCCCAATTTTCAGGAAAGTTGCCAGATAGTCACGCGGTGCCAGAATAAGCCAAACTGGCAATAATGCAGAGATAAAGGCATATCCGATCAGCGCATAAGTGATGGTGGTATCTTTGAAAGTCAGCGCGGGTCCCCAGTAAGGATCTGCGGCGACAACACCACCAAACCAAATGGCGGCAATCAGCAGAAGAATACCGATCACAGAGACTTCACCCACACGTCCCGGACGGATATATCGCATATAGATCCCCATGAAAAGCGCAATTGGCACTGTTGAACAAACAGTAAATACACCCCACGGACTTTCCGCCAATGCTTTCACGACGATTAAGGCCAATACTGCCAGAATGATGATCATAATTAAGAAGCAACCAAACAGCGCTATTGTGCCTGGCACACGCCCCATCTCTTCTTTGACGATCTCACCCAGTGATGCCCCATTGCGGCGAGAGGAAATAAACAGCACCATAAAGTCCTGCACCGCTCCGGCAAGCACTACCCCTGCTAACAACCATAATGTTCCTGGCAGATAACCGACCTGTGCCGCCAATACTGGCCCTACTAACGGACCTGCCCCCGCGATGGCGGCAAAATGGTGACCAAACAGGACATTTTTATTGGTGGGAACATAGTTCAAACCATCATTATTGACAACAGCGGGGGTTGCTCGCGTGGCATCCAGCTTCATCACCTTCGTGGCGATATACAGGCTGTAATACCGATAAGCAACCAAGTAAACGGCTACGGAAGCGACAATGATCCACAAAGCGCTAACGTGTTCTCCCCGACGCAGCGCAACGACTCCAAGACAGAATGCGCCAATTATCCCCAATATCATCCAGGGGATATGTTTTAACAATTTATTATTTTTCATAAAACTTCCTTTTCCACAGTAAGACGAACAGCGAGTCATTATTTAATTTTTACTTCCTTCTCCATAAACCTACCCTCTACAGCCGGCAGGAAGCGATACCCATAAAAGGGATATACTCCTCGTCACACTGCCCTATGATATAAAACTCTCCCTGATAAGAGGGAAAGGATCTTACTCAGCGGTTGAATACCAACATTAAGCGGTCAAAATCCCCCAATCAGTGGTTCATACATATAAAGCATGAGCCAGATTTTGTGAGGTAACTCACTTCCTCAATAAAGTGCAAGACGAAGGTATATTCATCAATCGAAGTTAATGGCGTCATCTTTCAGGTGATTAAAGTTTTTATATTCGTTACTGAATGAAATCACTGTATGTTGATTCGGGCACGGCTGGTTGGAAAACCAGGCACATTTGGATATCAGGCGAGGTTCTTCAATTCCCAACCATGTGGATAACATAGACAGCAGATTCAAACCGCTGCGGTGAGCATCTATGATATTTTTGCTTGCGGTATTCTTGTCGGCATTTTTAATGACATAGTCATAACCGGTAATAATAAAAGGAACTTGATAATTCTGCTTATTACTATCGTTATGGGTCAGATTCTCGCTATCTGTATTTTTATTCACAAGTGACAAACCATGATCCGCAAAGTAAAGCATTGTCCAATGCAATTGATTTTTATTGGCAATACTTTCAATGTCAGCGAGCAAGCTGTCCGTATTATGAATACTCTGAAGATAACATGAAATATTTTTGGAATGAAAATAGGTGCCATATTTATCATTCGTTCTGATACAAGATTGTGGATGCGAACCCATTAGGTGAATAATAATCAGTTTCTTTTTCTGTTCATTCTTCATTAATGCCTTGCGAATATAAGGCAATAAATTTTCATCCGGCATATAACTGCGATCATCTGAATTGCCTTCTTTTAGAAAAGTATGATGATTGGCCTGCAGCCCAATCAGTGCGACAGGAGAATCAAACCCTCCCTTCATTCCCTGGTTAGACAGCCAGTAAGTTTCAAATCCCGCTTTTTTCGCCAGTGAAACAATACTGTTATTCAGTTGAATTTCATTTGCTTCACGAACCGCCAAAGAGTTAGTCAACGATAACTGTGTCGATGGTGCCGCAGAAATATAGTTGGTTAACACGGTAGCATTCGCGTTATCCAACCAAGGGGTATTTTTATCCGGGAACCCATAGGCACTCATAAAATCTTTTCGGACGCTCTCACCAATCACCATGATATAGGTGTCGTATTTCTCTTCTTTCACCACTGGCTGCCAGTCATCCCGATATTTAATAATTCTGGCAAATCGGTGATTTTCTGACATGACTTGCTTGTAGCTCTGATAGGCATCACTGAAAAAGCGAACTTCCGGTAAACTGGTATTCAAAAGTTCCGAGCTATCTTTAAAACCCGATTTTATATACCCTTTGGTTGGGGACCAGAAAGCCGAAATAAAAAACAGGGTAAACAACCACTTTTTACTCTTACCTGTTAAGGTGACATTTAGCTTAAGTGAAAATATCATCAGAACAAAAATAGCCATAGCAGTTAAATACGTTGACACAGAAAGGCCACTAACATATTCCGCTGTTTCATTCCTATTGGTATAAATTAATGACCCTACCGCATTGATGTCTGGATAACCGTAATTGAGGCCAATTGGAGTGTAGAGCATTCCTGTCAAGGAAAAAAAAACAATCAAAAAGATATATATTCGTCTACTGATAGCAGCCAAAAATAAAAAGAGTGCAAAGGCACTGAAGACATATATTAGTTTTAATTGATACCCCAAACATTTATGTATCAGAAAAATAAGAAAAAAGAGAACAATAAAACAAGCGAGATTCTTGTTTTTATAAAGCCAAGACATAATCACCCTGTAATTTCACATAGCCATAGTTGAATTTCTACAAACCCAACGCGGCGCTATTTTAGCCAGATAAAACCCAACACTGCACAATACAGTATTGGGAAAACTATCACATCATAAATTATAATTTATTGAGTGATCGACAGGTAACGTGCAAAAACTTCGCGCTCTTCATCCCGCAGCGTCAACACCTTAAAACCATCATGGGTTACCAAGACTGTATGCTCAAACTGAGCCGATAACCGACGATCTTTGGTTGTTACTGTCCAACCATCTTTATGCAGTTTAATATCCTTTTTGCCTTGATTGATCATAGGCTCAATTGTGAAAGTCATCCCCTCTTCCAAGATAATACCTTCTCCCACCTTGCCGTAATGCAGAACTTGTGGTTCCTCATGCATATTGCAGCCAATACCGTGCCCGCAATATTCACGTACTACCGTGTAATTATTTGCTTCGGCATGTTGCTGTATCGTATGACCAATATCCCCCAGAGTGATGCCTGGTTTGACGATCTTAATTGCCTTATATAAACACTCCTGAGTCACATTAACCAAACGTTTAGCATGGGATGGTACATCCCCGACACAGAATGTAATGCTGCTATCACCGTAATATCCCTCTTTTTTGACGGTGACATCCACATTAACGATATCCCCATTTTTCAGCTTCTTTTCCGAAGGCCAGCCATGACAAACAACATGATTTACTGAAGTATTAACCGTATAAGGAAAACCATATTGCCCTAAGCTACCCGGGATCGCATCAAGGGTATTGATAATGTAATCATGACAAAATGAATCAATCTCAAGAGTCGTGACACCGGGCACAATAATCGGGCGGACAGCTTCAAGTACTTGACCAGTCAAGCGCCCCGCTATTTCCATCTTCTCTATTTCGTCCCTATTTTTTATTAGTATTCCGTTGCTTCTCGTCATGTTATTTTTTCTCTTAATACAAGTTATGTAGGTTCCTTTTTAATCATGCACCTGCAATAGCGAATAGTTCAAGCCAACATTTATCCCAAATTTTTCCAACGCCAAAGGAGTGACTATCTGATTCGCCAATAGCTTCCCTTCTTCGTTCCAACACGGAGCAATAGCATTCCAGTGCTTTCTACCATCTATTCTCCTATTATTTGATAGCATGGCTCAACCCATACAATGATGTTCAGGAGATTAAGTCGAGCCGCTTCGCAATCCCGCTGAATTGTGAAAAAATCTGATACATTCCTGCGAGTAATCCTGCTAACCTACCGTTTAAATCTTCTAATCGCATCCACAGATGAATCACACAGATTATCAGTGATAAGATAGCGTTTTCGCCCAGGATGAGGTCTATTCGCGTTCCATCCTTAGCTGATTATATTTAGGTTTTGTCATTTAGATGGGTTGACTGAGCGTCGATGGCCCAACTGAGTCAACAGGAATAATAGAATTGAATCAAGTCAATATGAAAGAATCTCCAGCAAAGGATATAGATAGCCATACTCCCATGATGCAGCAGTACCTGCGTCTGAAAGCGCAGCACCCCGATATTATGCTGCTATATAGAATGGGGGATTTTTACGAGTTGTTCTATGATGATGCCAAAAAAGCGTCGAAGTTACTGGATATCTCCCTAACCAAGCGCGGGCAATCGGCTGGTCAACCTATCCCGATGGCGGGTGTTCCTTATCACGCGATCGAAAACTATCTGGCAAAACTGGTACAACTGGGTGAATCTGCGGCGATCTGCGAACAAGTTGGCGATCCTGCAACCAGTAAAGGCCCTGTTGAACGCAAAGTTGTGCGTATTGTCACTCCTGGCACCGTCACTGATGAAGCTTTACTACAAGAACGTCAGGATAATCTGCTCGCCGCTATCTGGCATGATAATCAGGGATTTGGTTACGCGACGCTGGATATCACTTCTGGCCGTTTCCGCGTTTCTGAAATGTCCGATCAAGATAGTATTGCCGCAGAATTGCAACGCACCCGTCCAGCGGAATTGCTTTATCCTGAAACCTTTGAGCATATGGCACTGATTGAACGTTGTCATGGTCTGCGCCGACGCCCAATGTGGGAATTTGAGCTGGATACAGCAAGACAACAACTTAATTTGCAATTTGGCACCCGTGACCTGATTGGCTTTGGGGTGGAAAAAGCGACGCTTGCTCTGCGTGCAGCAGGCTGTTTGCTGCAATATGTCAAAGATACTCAACGTACCACTTTACCTCATATTCGCAGCATGACGATGGAGCGTCCGCAGGAAACGGTGATTATGGATGCCGCCACCCGCCGTAATCTGGAGCTGACCCAAAATTTGTCCGGTGGCACTGAGAATACGCTGGCGTCGGTACTCGATCAATGTGTGACACCGATGGGCAGCCGAATGCTGAAACGCTGGCTGCATGCACCAACCCGCAATAAAGGTGTGCTGGAAAATCGCCATCAAGCCATTTCCGCATTACAGGAAATCGGTTATGAATTACGGCCTTTTTTGCGTCAGGTCGGTGACTTAGAGCGTGTGCTTGCCCGTCTTGCTCTCCGCTCTGCCCGTCCCCGTGATCTGGCCAGAATTCGTCATGCTTTCCAGCAATTGCCTGATATTCATCAGATCCTGGCATCCTCAGATGCCCCTTATATCCAGGCGCTACAGCAGCGTGTGGGACATTTTGATGAATTGCAGACTCTGCTAGAGAATGCGATTGTCGAAACGCCTCCTGTTCTGGTGCGGGACGGTGGCGTCATTGCCACGGGCTATAATGCTGAATTGGATGAATGGCGAGCATTAGCCGATGGTGCCAGTGATTATCTGGATAAACTGGAAATCCGCGAACGCGAGAAACTTGGTATCGACACCCTGAAAGTAGGCTTTAATGCAGTACATGGTTACTATATTCAGGTCAGCCGTGGGCAAAGCCATTTAGTCCCTATCCATTACGTTCGTCGTCAAACGCTGAAAAACGCAGAACGCTATATCATTCCTGAATTAAAAGAATATGAAGACAAGGTGCTGACTTCCAAAGGCAAAGCACTTGCCATCGAAAAAGCCCTGTACGAAGAGTTGTTCGATCTGTTGTTGCCTCATCTGGCCGATTTGCAAACCTGTGCCGAAGCGCTGTCAGAGCTGGATGTACTGGCAAACCTTGCCGAACGTGCTGAAACCCTAAATTACACCCGCCCGATACTAACCGATAAAGTGGGTATTCAGATCACTGGCGGTCGGCATCCTGTTGTCGAACAAGTATTAAGCGAACCGTTTATTTCTAACCCATTGACGCTCTCGTCACAGCGCCGTTTGCTAATTATTACAGGGCCAAATATGGGGGGTAAAAGTACCTATATGCGTCAGACGGCTTTGATTACGTTGATGGCTTATATTGGAAGCTTTGTTCCTGCCGAAAAAGCGGTTATTGGCCCTGTAGATCGTATCTTTACTCGTGTCGGGGCATCCGATGACCTGGCATCAGGACGCTCTACCTTTATGGTGGAAATGACCGAAACTGCCAATATCTTACATAACGCGACTGAACATAGTCTGGTTTTGATGGATGAGATCGGTCGTGGTACATCAACTTATGATGGTTTATCCTTGGCGTGGGCCTGTGCTGAAAATTTAGCTAATCGCATCAAAGCAATGACACTGTTTGCGACTCACTATTTCGAACTGACAACATTGCCTGAGAAACTGGAAGGCGTCGCCAATATTCATCTTGATGCTGTCGAGCATGGTGACACCATTGCTTTCATGCACAGTGTGCAAGAAGGGGCAGCAAGTAAGAGTTATGGACTGGCTGTTGCCTCGCTGGCAGGTGTTCCGCGTGATGTCATTAAACGTGCGCGCCAAAAATTGAAAGATCTGGAATCAATCTCCAATAATGCGGCAGTTGGCCATGTCGATACACCACAGTTAACCCTGCTGACAGAAGAAACATCTCCAGCAGTGGAAGCATTGGAAAACCTTAATCCAGATACCTTGACACCACGTCAGGCATTAGAGTGGATTTATCGTCTGAAAGATATGGTTTAACAATGAATGAAACAGCCATGAAGTTTGATGCTAATCTGTTAGTTCCCATTTATCAATTTTTACAGTGCGAAACGCCCGACCAATGGGTAGAAAAAGCGCGGCGGCCTGAGAATCTGCCCATTTTATTGCGCGATCATCTGCTATGTGAATTGAAAGCGGCACAAAGTGCTATGTTCTTAATTCGTAAATATGCCGTTGCTCCTGAAAGTGCTGATGCTCTGCTGGCTTGGTTTCAGCCCTATGAGGATTTTGCCTATAAAAAAATGGGGGATATCCATTCATTGAAAGGAAAAAATCAGGCCACCAAGCAAATTACCGCGCGGGCAAGATCACCTTATAGTCAAGATCTCATCGATAAAATGGTGTTATTAATTAAGGAAGAGTTGCATCATTTTTACCAAGTGTTAGAAATCATGGATGCCAGAGGGGTAAGCTATGACAGTATCAGTGCCAGCCGCTATGCTAAATCCCTATTTCAGCATGTCACCAATCATGAACCTTATACGTTGGTCGATAAATTGATTATTGGTGCTTATATTGAAGCACGCTCATGCGAACGTTTCGCAAAATTGGCTCCTCATCTGGATGAGGATTTGGGTAAGTTTTATATTTCTCTGCTGCGTTCAGAGGCTCGCCATTACCAAGATTATTTGATGCTCGCTCAGTCAATATCTAAAGAAGATATTACGGAAAGAGTGAGTTACTTCGGTCGGGTTGAAGCAGAACTTATTCAAACTCCTGATCATGATTTTAAATTTCATAGTGGTGTTCCGGTGATCTAAAATTGATAAATGTCACACCAAATGGTAATGAAAATATAAATTAGCAAATAAAAGGTGGGCTTATTTAGCCCACCTTAGGATTACCGCCTGCCTTCTCTATACCTTTATCTTTTCAATTGTCACTTTTGGAATTACTTCTACTCTTGCCATCACCAAGTTGTCTAATTATCTTTGTTTCTGGAAATTCATCTATTTTCCACTAACATTGCAATTTAAAATTTCTTAGGTATTCGTTCTAAAGTATAAAGAATTAAGTACGGAATAATGATTCTATATTCAAACCTTGGGTATGCAATATGTCTCTGAGACGGCGCAATCCCTCAACTTGAATCTGACGAACTCTCTCTCTTGTTAAACCAATTTCTCGCCCAACATCTTCCAATGTTTCTGCTTCATATCCAAGCAAACCGAAACGACGGGCCAAAACCTCACGCTGTTTTGCGTTCAGCTCAAACAACCATTTCACGATACTCTGTTTCATATCATCATCTTGAATAGTTGTTTCTGGTCCAGAATCATTTTCATCAGATAAAATATCCAATAATGCCTTATCTGAATCACCACTAAGCGGTGTATCGACAGAAGTAATGCGTTCATTCAGCCGCATCATACGACTTACGTCTTCAACCGGTTTATCCAGTTTTTCCGCAATTTCTTCAATACTCGGTTCATGGTCCAATTTATGTGCCAGTTCTCTTGCGGTACGTAAATAGACATTCAATTCTTTGACTATATGAATAGGCAGGCGAATTGTGCGCGTTTGATTCATAATGGCCCGTTCAATGGTTTGACGGATCCACCATGTCGCATAAGTGGAAAAACGAAAACCTCTTTCAGGATCAAATTTTTCCACTGCACGAATAAGCCCAAGGTTACCTTCTTCAATCAGATCCAGCAGTGCTAATCCACGATTGCTATATCGGCGGGATATTTTTACAACCAATCGCAAGTTACTTTCAATCATGCGTTGGCGTGCAGCAACATCCCCTCGCAGTGCTCGTCTGGCGAAAAGAACCTCTTCCTCTGCTGTCAGCAGAGGTGAGAAACCAATCTCTCCAAGATAAAGCTGTGTTGCATCAAGAACCCGTTGGTTTACTCCTTGCAACAAATCCAAATCTTCATCAAGACCAGTTGTATCATCCTCATCTTTCAGCAACGCTTCATCAAAGTCATCAGCTTCCATGCTATTTTCGTCTAAATTCGCATCATCATACAACTCATTAACTTTAAGCGTACTTTGGCTCATCAGCTACTCCTACCCATGATAATGCGGGCAGGAATTTCAGATCCCTGCCCCGGTTTATCGCTGCGGAAGATAACGCAGCGGGTTTACGGATTTTCCCTTATAGCGAATTTCAAAATGTAATCTTACTGAACTTGTTCCAGTGCTACCCATAGTGGCAATTTTTTGCCCCGCTTGAACATCCTGTTGCTCACGAACCAACATTGTGTCATTGTGCGCATAAGCACTTAGGTAGTCATCGTTATGTTTTATTATTATTAGATTTCCATAGCCACGTAATGCATTTCCGGCATAAACCACTTTTCCACGGGCTGTAGCAAATACGGGTTGGCCACGACTCCCCGTAATATCAATGCCCTTATTTCCTCCTTGAGAATCAGAGAAGCCTTCAAGAATTTTTCCTTCTGCCGGCCATCTCCAGCGATTAATAGTATCAGTACCATTAATAGCATTATTTACCCCTGTATCTGTTGCTACAGATAATTTGGGAGAATAATTATCGCCAGCAGAAATGGTTGCCTTTGGCAACATTTTTCCTGACCTTGGTCTATCAATATTTGCAGGATACGCATTAATTTTTTGAAAATCAACCTGACTAATTTTTGATTCGGTACTATTTGATGCTATTAATACACTATTTTTGGAGGTTGAATTACCCATTCTCAGTACTTGACCAACATTTAAGCTATAAGGCTCTGAAATATTATTTCTGAGAGCCAGATCACGGAAATCACTACCTGTAATCCAGGCTATATAAAACAAAGTATCGCCATGTTTAACCGTATAAGTACTTCCGTTGTAACTTCCTTTGGGAATATTTTCGTAGTTACGGCGATAAATAATTCGCTCTTGAGATGAACTGCTATTGGCAGCATTATTCACTAGCTGACGATTTTTAATCGCATGATTATCTGAAACACGATTTGTATCGATATTCACGATTGGGGCTGGACGATTTGGTGTATTACTGCAACCTATCAATACGACACCCATAACAGTACTGGCGATTATCCACTTTATTTTTTCCACTGGTTTTTCTAGATTCATACTTTATTCCCCCATAAAGGCAAATATAAGTGAAAATAATAATGCTTTATAAAAATTTAGGATTACGAAAGATTTAAAGCGAAACATTTTGCTTAATTTCAGAAAGAATAACAGCTAATTTGAAATTATCCCTCTCAAATAAATTAGCTAATTATGTTAGCTCGCCTTGAATTAGGGGTACAAAACGGACAGGTTCGATAACGTCGCTATGGAAATCATTCCCATAACGATGTACTACTTTCAGTAACTGAGTACGCTCGCCGACAGGTAAAACCATCACCCCTCCATCAGCAAGTTGATGGAGTAATGCCTGCGGAATTTCTGGTGGTGCAGCTGTGACAATAATAGCGTCAAAGGGTCCTTTTGATGACCATCCATCCCAACCATCACCGTGGCGGGTTGAGATATTGTGTAGGTCAAGTTGCTTCAATCTGCGCTTAGCCTGCCACTGCAATCCCTTAATCCGCTCCACGGAGAAAACACGTTTGGCTAAGTGGGCAAGTATCGCCGTTTGATAACCTGAGCCGGTTCCAATTTCCAATACATTGGATTCAGGGGTTAAATTCAGCAACTCTGTCATGCGAGCGACAATATAAGGTTGTGATATCGTTTGCCCATGACCAATAGGCAGTGCGGTATTTTCATATGCCTTATGTGCGAGAGCTTCATCCACAAAACATTCTCGAGGTACTTTGCCAATAACCTCCAACAGGTGCTCGTTGTGAATTCCTTGCTGACGCAGTTGCGCCAGCAAATTTTTCATTGATCGGTTTAGCATTCCCCAATATCCCCGACTTTTGCCAACCAATCACTTATCAGCTCCTGGGCTTTATAAGCTGTTAAGTCCACTTGCAAAGGGGTAATGGAGACAAATCCTTCTTCTACCGCAGCAAAATCAGTTTCAGGTCCAAAATCACTTTTTTCTCCCGGAGGGCCTAGCCAATAGAGCATATTACCTTTAGGATCTTCCATCGCATAAACCTGTTCAGCCGCACTTCGGCGACCGCATCGCGTCACCCGAAACCCCTTGATTTGTTCAATGGGAATATCAGGGACATTAACATTCAAAATATTGCCCGCTCTCAATGGGGATTTTTGCAGCAAAGCTAATAAACGCACGGTCACTTCTGCCGCCGTTTCGTAATGTTGGTCACCATTGAGTGATACCGCCAATGCGGGTAAGCCTAAGTGGCGTCCTTCCATTGCAGCCGCGACCGTGCCAGAGTAAATCACGTCATCACCAAGGTTAGGGCCACAATTGATACCAGAAACGACAATGTCAGGACGAGGGCGCACCAGATTATTTACCCCCAAATAGACACAATCCGTCGGTGTACCTTCCTGAACAGAAATATCACCATTGTTCAGTGTGTTGATACGCAAAGGGCGATCCAGCGTTAAGGCATTCGACGCACCACTACGGTTACGGTCAGGTGCAACGACCTGAACATGATAGTGTTTCCGCAATGTAGCCGCTAAGGTTTGAATTCCCGGTGCGGTGACACCATCATCGTTACTCAGCAATATCCGCAGCATTGATATATCTCATTGATTTAAATAAAAATAAAACAGGTTAATAATGTAAATTACCCTGTGTGTGTTTGATCTTAGCATGACGTTGACAGTTTTGCAGAGTGCTTCGCATTCAAGCCATATCAAGGGAAGAGTCGAGATCCTGATTGATCAGTTCTCTAACAACACTGGTTGCAAAGCTACCAGATGGCAAAGAGAAATACACAGTGACAATGTGATCATCTTGCCATTCCCAACACAGGTTAAGTGGTTTCACCAATATTGCCCGACGGGCACTTTCCACACGCTCACGTTTGACTAATGCCCAAAGCGCTTCGTAATCCAATAAGCATTGTTGTTCGAAATCCAGAGCCTGATCCTGCGTTCCTAATGCTTTGACCCGGTAAAGGAGCCGTTATCTGTAGCTCTCCATCCATGACTCGCTGCTGTAATACCGACAATTCAAGTTCATCAGCCACAAACCAGCTACCGCGCCCTGTTAACTGTAATGCATCGCCATTTTTTACCTTCTGGTGTTCACCCTGAGCGATACGCCGGCTGGCAACAGTATTAAACATCGCGCTGCGACAGGCAGAAAGGTAAAAACTACGGCGGTTGCGTTCCTTGACATGGATCTCATTAGCTGCCCAGCGTTGAGCCTGAACTAAATTTTGCCCATCTCGCCCGAAACGCTGTTCACCAAAGTAATTTGGAACGCCAGTTTGTGCTATCTGCTGCAAGCGTTTTTCCACAGATTGTCGGTCAGAAATGTCTCTTAATACCAGCGTGAAATCATTGCCTTTCAATGCGCCAATCCGTAGCTTGCGTTTCTGGCGGGAAGCTGCCAGCACTTCACAACCTTCAAGTTGAAATGCCGTGAAATCTGGATCTTGTTTCCCCGGTATATGTAAACAGAACCACTGTTCCGTCATTGCGTTGCGATCTTTCAACCCCGCATAGCTGACAGAGCGAGCGGGTATTTTGGCAAAACGGGCAAGATGATCCGCGACAAATTGGGTGTTACATCCTGTCTTACGGATATGTACCATTAAGTGTTCGCCTTCTCCATCAGGAGAAAATCCCAAATCTTCGCGAACAATAAAATCTTCTGGCGTGGCTTTAACAATACCAGTCGCTTCCGGTCGGCCATAAAGCCAATGTAATTCACTCAAAGTCATGCTTATTCCTTTACCAACTCATTCCTTTACTAACAAAGCAACCGCTTCGCAGGCAATACCTTCTTTACGACCAACAAACCCCAGTTTTTCCGTTGTTGTTGCTTTAACATTAATATCATCCATATGGCATTCAAGATCTTCCGCCAGGTTAACCCGCATTTGGGGAATATGCGGCAACATTTTCGGTGCCTGAGCAATGATGGTGATATCCAAGTTCCCTATCCGATAGCCCTTCGCACGGATACGGCGATAGGCTTCTTTCAATAATTCACGGCTATCTGCGCCCTTGAAAGCAGGATCAGTATCGGGAAATAATTTACCAATATCGCCCAATGCTGCCGCTCCTAATAGAGCATCTGTAGCAGCGTGTAAGGCGACATCACCATCTGAATGGGCAATTAATCCTTGTTCATAAGGAATGCGGACACCGCCAATGATCAATGGCCCTTCTCCACCAAATTTATGCACATCAAAACCATGTCCAATTCTCATACGATAGATTCCTTAGCTTTTTGGGATAGGTAAAATTCAGCCAGTGCCAAATCTTCAGGTTGAGTCACTTTGATATTGTCCGCTCGTCCATTGATCAACATGGGACGATAACCACAGTGCTCAAGTGCCGAAGATTCATCGGTAATACAGGCTTGATCTGCAAGTGCCTTGATCAAGCAGTCACGCAATAACTGCAAAGGGAATAATTGTGGAGTCAAAGCATGCCACAGTCCGTTACGGTCAACGGTATGAGCAATCAATGTATGGTGAATTGTGGATGGCTCTGCTACTGGCAGCGATGCCATGCGTTTCATCGTATCCCTCACCGGTGACGCCAACAATCCACCACATATGTCAGGAGATACTGCGTTGTGATCAATAATCCGTAGCAAACTATCGAGATCATTTCTATGAAGACAAGGGCGGGCTGCATCATGCACCAAAACCCAAATTGTCCTGTCTGCAGGCAAACCAGCCAGATAGTCTAAACCAGCCAGAACCGAATCAGCTCGTTCTTCACCGCCAATCACTGTCGTAATTCTTGGATCAGAAGCGATAGGTAATTGTGCAAATTGTGTATCAGCAGGATTCAACGCAATAATAACGCGTTGTATACGAGGATGCTCAAACAATGCTGCCAAGGTATGTTCAAGAATCGTTTTTCCGGCAACGTTCAGATACTGTTTTGGACAATCGGATTTCATCCTGCTACCGATACCCGCAGCAGGGATCAAGGCGATAATTTCAGCAAGAGAAACACCAGCGGGGGAATGAAGTTGTGACTTATTCATTTCGATTATTATTTACTGTTTTGATGTAAAGGTCATTGCGCATTATGTTTTGAGGTATCAGGCACCATACGATAAAAAGATTCTCCCGGTTTAATCATGCCCAATTCATTACGAGCGCGTTCTTCAATCGCTTCCTGACCCCCTTTAAGATCCTTGATTTCAGCAAACAACTGGTCGTTACGTGCTTTTAGTTTTAAGTTATCAACCTCTTGTTTATCAACTTCGGCTTTGACCCGCACATAATCGTGAATGCCGTTTTTGCCGAGCCACAGCGAATACTGTAACCACCCCAGAAGAACCAATAATAGTAGCGTTAGTTTGCCCATCTCCCCCCCTGAAAACCCGCTAATCATCCCACAACTGAAAGCATGACGCCACCGACTCTCACAAAACCATTCGCAAAACCATTTTAAGGTTACTTGCACAACAGGATTGCACGATATGACAGAAATACATTGCATTAACTGAGTGTAGAAACACATTATTTCACTAACAATAATAATGTGTTTCATGACAGTTTGTTGAGTTGGGTCGTTAAGTTGGCAGGATTTCTTCGTTTTTCAGGGCAAAAAGCAGTTTTTCAACCGAAGACTCTACAGATTGTGAACCATCTAAATAGATTTCTGGCTGTTCAGGAGCTTCATAGTCAGCATCAATTCCGGTGAAATTGTGTAATTCTCCCGCTCGTGCCTTTTTATATAATCCTTTGGGATCACGGGCTTCACAGACCTCCAGTGGTGTATCGACATACACTTCAATAAATCGCCCCTCTTCCATTAGTTCACGTATTTTTTGCCGCTCTGCTTTATGGGGAGAAATAAAAGCTGTCAGGACAACCAGCCCCGCATCAACCATCAATTTTGCAACTTCACCGACTCGTCGGATATTTTCCTGCCGATCTATGGCAGAAAAGCCTAAATCACTGCACAGGCCATGACGTACATTATCACCATCCAGTAAGTACGTTTTGATACCCTGTGCAAACAATGCCTGCTCCAATGCCCCGGCAAGAGTGGATTTTCCTGAGCCAGACAATCCTGTGAACCAAATCACCCGTGCAGGATGTCCATTTGCGCTTTCCCGCTGTGCCCTGTCCAAAACATGTGAATGCCAGACAATATTATCCTGAGCCACTTATTTTCCTCCCAATAAATCACGTACCCCCCAATGCGGGAAGTGGCGACGAACTAATTGGTTAAGTTCCAGTTCAAACTCACTGTATTCTTTAGGCTCTTCATAAACATCTGCCTGGATTTCACGCACCAATCCTGCGCCTACGGTAACATTGGTCAGACGATCAATCAGGATAATTCCACCGGTATCTGCATGTTGCGCGTAGCTGTCGAGCAATAAAGGTTCATCAAACGAAAATTCCACCCGCCCAATGGCATTGAGGGGTAATTCAACCGCGACTTTCTGTGTCAGGTTGTTAATATCCACTTGATATTGAACATTATCGACTTTACCTCGGCTTTTTTTGCCCGCGACTTTGATATCCAAACTTTGCCCTTGAATCAGTGGCTGTTCTGACATCCAGACAACATCAACCAAAGCGTGGCGGGTCGCGCCCATTTGATCGTCAACAGCAATCAACAGATCACCACGGCTAATATCTATTTCATCTTTTAATACGAGGGTAATAGCCTCTCCGGGTACGGCAAATGTGAGATCGCCATTAAAAGTGACAATTCTTTCCACTGTGGAAACTACACCAGACGGCATAACTTTTATTTGCTGGCCTTGCCATAAAACCCCCGATGACAATGTGCCGCTATATCCACGAAAATCAAGATCAGGGCGGTTGACATACTGTACTGGGAAACGTAAGGGTTGCTCCTTCGCTTTGGTTTTTACGTCTACGGATTCCAGGATATCCAGTAGCGTTTCTCCCGTATGCCACGCCATTTTTTCACTGTGGGTAACAATGTTATCCCCTTCCAACGCCGAAATTGGGACGAAATAGATGTTTAGGTCAGTAGGTAATTGTGCTGCGAAATTCAAATAATCTTGCTTAATCTGTTCAAATATCTCTTGCTGATATCCAACCAAATCCATTTTATTGACTGCCACCACCAAGTGACGAATACCCAGCAAGGTGCTGATAAAACTGTGACGGCGGGTCTGTTCCTGAACACCTTTGCGTGCATCGATCAATAAAATGGAAAGATTACTGGTTGAGGCACCTGTCGCCATATTGCGGGTATATTGTTCATGTCCTGGAGTGTCCGCAATGATGAATTTACGCTTTTCCGTGGAAAAATAGCGGTATGCTACGTCAATGGTGATACCCTGTTCCCGTTCAGCCGCCAATCCATCAACTAATAAAGCCAGATCGAGTTTTTCTCCCTGAGTCCCTATTCGCTTGCTATCGCTTTGTAAAGTTGCCAGTTGATCCTCATAAATTTGACGGGTGTCATGCAGCAAACGGCCAATTAGGGTACTTTTGCCATCATCCACGCTACCGCAGGTTAAAAAGCGCAGTAATCCTTTTTCCTGCTGCGTCCGAAGATAGGCTTCAACTCCGCCTTGTTGCTTAATCTGAGTAGCAATAGTTTCATTATATGCAAGTGCTGGCATATCTGGACTCCTTAAAAATAACCCTGACGCTTTTTCAGCTCCATAGAACCTGACTGATCACTATCAATCAGCCGCCCTTGCCGTTCGCTGGTGGTCGATATCAGCATTTCTTCAATGATCTCCGGCAATGTTTCTGCTTCTGATTCCACAGCTCCTGTCAGCGGCCAACAGCCAAGTGTCCTAAAGCGTACTTTACGCTGGCTAATGACTTCCCCGGCTTTCAGGTCGATTCGATCATCGTCAACCATAATTAATGTTCCCTCACGCTGAACAACCGGACGGGATTTAGCAAAATAAAGGGGGACGATATCGATCTGCTCCAAATAGATGTATTGCCAGATATCCAATTCTGTCCAGTTGGATAACGGGAAGACGCGGATACTTTCCCCTTTGTTAATCTGGCCGTTATAGTTACGCCAAAGTTCGGGACGCTGGTTTTTGGGATCCCAACGATGGGAACGATCACGGAATGAGTAAATTCGTTCTTTGGCTCGTGATTTTTCTTCATCACGCCGTGCCCCGCCAAAGGCCGCATCAAAGCCGTATTTATCCAGAGCCTGCTTCAATCCTTCTGTTTTCATGATATCGGTATGTTTGGCACTGCCATGAATGAAAGGATTAATTCCCAACACCTCTCCTTGTGGATTACGGTAAACCAGTAACTCAAAACCATATTTCTCCGCTGTGCGATCACGGAAGTTGTACATGTCCTGAAATTTCCAGCCTGTATCTACGTGCAATAAAGGGAAAGGCAGTTTTCCCGGATAAAATGCTTTACGTGCAAGATGTAACATCACAGAGGAGTCTTTACCAATCGAATAGAGCATGACGGGGTTGGCAAATTCAGCAGCCACTTCCCGAATAATATGGATACTTTCAGCTTCAAGTTGCTGTAAGTGTGTTAGTCTTTTTTCGTCCATTGAGCACTCCTTATACTAAATCAATCACAGCAGGGCGATTTACTTGATCAGCTGCGTTTTTGCTTTCAAACCATCCTATCTGATGGTGAAGTTGAGCCACCTCTCCTATTACCAGCAAGGCGGGTGATGGTGCTTCTTGTGCCAATCGCTCCAATTCGCATAATGTTCCGGTCAATACTTGCTGTTCTGGACGAGTGCCACAACCAATCACGGCAACGGGGGTATTGCTATCCCGACCGTGTGAAATCAGTTTTTGGCTGATCAAGGCTGCTTTTATGATCCCCATATAGATGGCTAATGTTTGATTACCCCGCGCGAGTGCAGGCCAATCCAATTCATTGCCATCTTCACGGCAATGTCCGGTAATAAAGGTGACGCTTTGCGCGTGTTCTCTGTGGGTCAATGGGATACCTGCGTAAGCAGAAGCACCCACTGCTGCCGTAATGCCGGGTACGACTTGAAAAGGAATCCCCGCTGCTGCTGCAATCTGTAACTCCTCTCCACCACGACCAAAAATAAAGGGATCGCCCCCTTTTAAGCGAACTACTTTTTTCCCCTGATTCGCTAATTTGATGATAAGTCGGTTAGTTTCTTCCTGCGCCACGGCGTGATTACCCGCTCTTTTTCCAACACAGATTTTGTCTGCATCACGGCGAACTAATTCCAGAATTTCTGCACTCACTAAATGGTCATAAAGAATGACGTCAGCCTGCTGAATCACCTGCAAGCCTTTTAAAGTCAATAACCCTGGATCACCTGGCCCTGCGCCTACCAACGCGAGTTCTCCCTGGCAATGAGAATCACCTTGTACCAACTGCTGTTCAAGTTGCTCTTCTGCTTGTTGTAATTGCCCATTGGCGATCAATGTGGCAAAACGCCCATTAAACGCCTTTTCCCAAAAATGACGCCGTTGACGTATGGAAGTAAGATGTTGTTTCACGCGTTCGCGCCAGCGCCCCGCAATATTTGCCATCGTACCAAGGCTAAATGGGAGCAAAGATTCCAGCTTTTCTCGCAATAATCTGGTTAATACCGGAGATTTTCCAGCCGATGAGATCGCCACAATAACCGGAGAGCGATCAATAATTGATGGGAAAATGGCCGAACAGAGTGGTTGGTTATCCACAACATTGGTCAGGATAGCGCGCTTATTGGCTTCAGCAAAAATATGTTGATTTAGGTTGTGATCGTCTGTAGCGGCAATCACTAAAAATACGCCATCAAGGTATTTTGTTTTAAACGTTCC
The DNA here is from genome assembly GCF_036512875.1 of Xenorhabdus taiwanensis. GTDB lineage: Bacteria > Pseudomonadota > Gammaproteobacteria > Enterobacterales > Enterobacteriaceae > Xenorhabdus > Xenorhabdus taiwanensis. The sequence continues at coordinate 3,271,156 of NZ_AP028978.1, forward strand.
CTGTAACCACTCAATTTCCCCTTTTTGATAACGTTGTTGCAGTTCTGCATGTAGCTCAGGAGCAACAACCGTTAACGCTGCACCAGTACGAAGTAATAGGTCTGCTTTGCGAGAGGCGATTTCTCCGCCCCCAACCAGCAGTACAGATCGGGCTTTAAGTTCAATAAATAAAGGTAAATAATCCACAATACCATCCCGCGTTAGAGCCTAATCATGTTCTACCCTATGAATTTCAAGTCACAAAGGATATAGCTCTTAATTATTATGATGACCAGAAGATGAATATATGAGGCTGTGATCAGGTTATGAAATGACAAAAAGTAATTATTTGTTCCTGAATCGCATAAGATAATTTTTTCGTATGTTATAAGGCCGATTAAGCAAGATATTCGGAATAAAAAAACAGCGCTTCTTTTTGCGAGATGCGCTATCTAATAGAAATTGTTGTGATCTGTGATATTAATTTAACCTTCGTGCAAACCACATTCGCGTTTCAGGCCAAAAAAACGGGTTTGTTCTTCACTCATGCCTGATTCCCATTTTTGGGTGGTATGCGTATCTCCGACAGAAAGGTAACCCTGCTCCCATAATGGATGGTATTCAAGACCATGCTTGGTCAAGTATTGGTGAACCTGCCGATTATTCCAATCAATTATAGGCAGGATTTTAAAAACTCCCCGTTGAATCGCCAGCACAGGTAAATTGGCACGACTTTCTGATTGCTGACGACGCAAGCCCGCAAACCAACTTTGGGCCTGTAGCGTTTTTAATGCACAATTCATCGGCTCCACTTTGTTGATTTGGTTATAACGTTCTATCCCCTCTATTCCCTGGTTCCATAATTTGCCATAACGAGCCTCCTGCCAGGCCGGTGAATGCTCCGCACGAAAAATCTTCAAGTTCAGGTTGAGTTTTTCAGTCAATTTATCGATAAATTGATAAGTTTCAGGAAATAAGTATCCCGTATCGGTAAGAATCACGGGAATATCAGGATACTCCCGCGTCACAAGATGCAAGCAAACTGCCGCCTGAATACCAAAACTAGAGGAAAGCACAAATTCGCCGGACAGATGTTCCAATGCCCATCTCACACGTTCGTTGGCATCCAACACCTCCAGTTGTTGATTGATTTCAGCCAATGACGTGATTTGCTGCGCTGGAGCCAGTACCACCAGCTCCGATAAATTCAGTCGGCTCATACTGCCTCCTGCCAATCATAAAAATCGACGGCTGAATTCAATACTGGCCTGATGATATCAGCACGGATCAGAAAATCACCGAAACATTCACCGACATGACGCTCCGATGCCCAACGACCAATTAATTCATCCAGTATCTCAAGGATCTCTGTTGATGTGATATTTTCCCTGTACATGCGAGGAATTCGATCACCTATGCGATTTCCACCAAGATGCAGGTTGTAACGATCAAGCGCTTTACCCACCAACCCAATTTCTGCCAGCATTGCCCTGCCACATCCATTCGGACAGCCTGTCACACGCAATATGATCTCTTCATCACCAACACCGTGCTTTTCCATTAACGCATCAACATAATCGACAAAAGTCGGCAAGAAACGTTCTGCTTCAGCCATCGCTAATGGACAAGTAGGAAATGAAACACAAGCCATAGCGTGGTGACGCAAAGTTGTCACGCTATCGTCAATTAAACCATGAGCACGGGCAATTTCTTCAATTCGCGATTTTTCACTCTCAGGCACCCCTGCCACAATCAGGTTTTGGTTGGCAGTCAGACGAAAATCTCCTTTATGGATTTTCGCAATTTCTGCAATTCCTGTTTTTAATGGCTGGTTGGGATAATCCAACAAACGACCATTTTCAATAAATAAGGTCAGATGCCATTGATCATCAATGCCTTTTAACCAACCAATTTGATCACCCCGACCAGTGAATTTATATGGACGAATTGCTTCAAATTTCACGCCAGCACGTTTTTCAACCTCTTGTTTGAAGGTTTCGATACCCACACGTTCAAGGGTATATTTGGTTTTCGCATTTTTACGGTCAGTCCGGTTACCCCAATCACGTTGGGTGGTTACTATCGCCTCCGCAATTGCCAGTGTGTGCTCCTGTGCAATAAAACCAAATTCACTCGCCAGCCGTGGAAAGGTCTTTTTGTCGCCGTGGGTCATGGCTAATCCCCCACCCACCAATACGTTAAAGCCAATTAATTGATCATTTTCCGCAATAGCAACAAAGTTCATATCGTTGGCATGGAGATCCACATCATTTTGTGGCGGGATCACCACCGATGTTTTGAATTTACGTGGCAGATAAGTCGTACCAAGAATCGGTTCTTCATCGGTTGTGGCAATTTTTTCTTTATCCAACCAGATTTCAGCATATGCATTAGTGCGGGGCAGCAGATGTTCCGATATCTTTTTTGCCCACTCATAAGCCTGTTGGTGTAACGCAGATTGTACCGGATTGGACGTGCACAGCACGTTACGATTGACGTCGTTGGCGGTAGCCAGTGAATCCAATCCCATATGTGCCAATAATTGGTGTGCCGGTTTGAGATTATTTTTTAAGATCCCATGAAACTGGAATGTCTGGCGGTTGGTCAATCTAATGCTGCCATACAGCGTATTTTCTGTCGCAAACCGATCAATGCCCAGCCACTGCTGTGGGGTAATAATTCCCCCCGGCAGGCGACAACGCAACATCATGGCATGGCGTGGTTCAAGTTTTTGTTCTGCACGTTCAGCCCGAATATCACGGTCATCTTGCTGATACATGCCATGAAAGCGGATAAGGAGGAAATTATCCCCCTCAAATCCGCCTGTCAGCCCATTTTTTAAATCTTCGCTAATCGTTCCTCGCAGATAATTGCTGTCCAACTTCATGCGTTCGCTGTCTGCTAGTTTGCCTTCGACGATCAAAGGATCTGCTTTTTCTTTGCTCACATTGCTCATATTAGTAAACATCTCTCTGATAACGGCGCTCAAGGCGCAATTCACTCAAGAATTCATCAGCCTGTTCAGCATCCATGCCACTATGTTGTGAAATGATGTCCAATAGGGTCTGTTCTACATCTTTTGCCATGCGATTTGCATCGCCACAAACATACAGATGGGCGCCATCCTGAATCCAGCGCCAGACTTCTTCTCCCTGCTCACGCAGTTTGTCTTGTACATAGACTTTATGCTGCTGATCCCTTGACCATGCCAGATCAATACGGGTCAATAAGCCCTCTTTCACGTAGCGCTGGAATTCAACCTGATAAAGAAAATCTTCAACAAAATGTGGATTACCAAAAAACAGCCAGTTTTTACCTTCTGCGCCCTGACTGTCACGATGCTGCAAAAATGCCCTAAACGGAGCAACACCCGTTCCCGGTCCAATCATGATGATTGGGGTATTAGGATCGGCCGGTAAACGGAAATTGTCGTTCTGTTCGATAAACACACGGATGTTGTCATCTTCCTGCAAACGATCCGCTAAATAACCTGACGCACCGCCTGTACGAGCACGCCCTTCAATGTCATAACGAACGACTCCCACTGTAATGTGAACTTCATTTTCCACTTCAGATTGTGAAGAGGAAATGGAATAGAGACGTGGTGTCAGTGGGCGCAATAACTCAATAAATTGTTGGGCTTCTGGATGTGAAGCAGCAGCCCTGACCATATCTACAATGGGTGTTGTCTGAGCGTATTGCTGCAATGCTTGTTTGTTAGCGGCCAGCGATAACAGTTTTTCATCTTTCGCCAACGCTGCATATTTCCCAACAATCACACCGGTATTTTGGGTCAACTCGACATGGCTAATCAGCGCCTCACGCAATGGGAGTGATTTTCCATGCACATTGACCTGCTCTGAACCTTCCAACCAAAGCAGGGTTATTAATTCATCCACTAAAGCCGGATCGTTTTCAAACCAGACTCCAAGGGCATCTCCTGGTTGATAGCGCAGCCCTGAATCCCCTAAATCAATTTCAATATGACGAACATCTTTGTCAGAACCACATCCCGTTATTTTCTGGTTAGTCAACAGAGAGGCTGTCAGGGGGATTTCTTTGGTATACGTTTGGGTTTCCTGGATATGCGCTGAAATAGTAGATGAAGTGGCAGCATTTGCTTGTACTGACAAACGCTGCTTTAAGATATCCGTAAGTTGCTGATTCCATTGAGTCGCTTGTGCTTGATATTCCACATCGGCATCAACACGATCCAGCAGGCGTTGAGCACCAAGCTCATGCAGACGACTGTCAAAATCTTTCCCTGCCTGACAGAAGTTTTCATACGACGTATCCCCAAGACCAAATACGGCATATACCGTCTCTTTCATTGATGGCGCTTTTTTGGAATAGAGATACTTATGGAGTGCTACAGCTTCTTCTGCGGGTTCACCTTCACCTTGTGTTGAAGCAATAATAATCAATACACGTTCCTGAGAAATTTGCTTAAATTTATAGTCACCAGCATTAATTAAGTTTACATTGATATTTTCAGCTAATAGTGAATCTCTTAACTGTTCAGCCAAGCGACGGGCATTGCCTGTTTGCGATGCGGAAAGCAAAGTCACGGTTTCCAGTACGGAGACGACAGATGTTTTTGCCCCAGTTTGTGGCTGATGATCCACCATTCCCCAAAAGTAGCCAGACAACCAAGCTAATTGATGGGGAGAAAAATCGCTAATTGCAGATTGCAAGCGTGATAATTGTTCTGGAGAAACAGGTAGTAATGCAATTGAAGGTGGTTTTGCGGTCATTGTCCCAGTGCCTTTTGCTATAGCCAGTATCCATGTTGTAAAAGATGTAGGCATCAATCCAGTCATGAACATGAATTGATTAAGGTTATCCCAGAATGGGAGTGGTATTTAAAGAAAGGATCGCAATATCTCATAACCAAAACGCCTAACTTTATTTACAGATTTAATATATCAATAAAGTCGTTAAGCATTGTGCTTTTTACTTCCAGAAAAATCACGTTAAGCTCGCAAAGTTCAGGTAGAATAGCCGACCTTTTGATATCAGGGGAAAGCACAATGAGTACAACCATCTTTAAAGATTTTCAATTCGAAGCAGCACATCGCCTTCCACACGTACCGGAAGGGCACAAATGTGGGCGTTTACATGGGCATTCATTTATGGTACGTCTGGAGATCACCGGAGAGGTCGATCCGCTTAGTGGCTGGCTCATGGATTTTGCCGATGTCAAAGCGGCTTTTAAACCTGTCTGGGAACAGCTCGATCACCACTATCTCAATGAAATTCCCGGGCTTGAAAATCCAACCAGCGAAGTGTTGGCCAAGTGGATCTGGGAGCAGTTAAAATCGACATTGCCTCAACTCAGTGCGGTTATGGTTAAAGAGACTTGTAGCGCCGGTTGTATCTATCAGGGAGAATAAGGATTCAGCACCAGAGCCTGGTGCTGAATGAGATTTAAGCGATATTTAAATATTTATGGGTTTGCATCGAAAAACGCCAATTACGGGCAATGCACGTTTCGATGCACAGGCGAGTAGCATCTTCTTTCTGGCTGATCGGCTGTAAGGCAATAACCGGTGTAGGATTTCCGTCAAGCATAGTCAATAATTCATCTAATGCTTCAATATCGCGCAGCCGCCCGACAGGGTGCTTAATTTCGTCAGCGCGTTTAATAGCTTCAGGTAAGACCTGATAGCCTCCGCGCATTTTCACTTTCGGAGAAACTGTTACCCACGTTTTATCAGAGCACTGAATCGCATGTGTACCACTCGTCTCTATCTGACATTGATAGCTTTCACTTTCCAGTGTTTCAGTCAAAGGACGTAAATCGTATAAGCACGGTTCTCCCCCGGTAATGACAATATGCCTGGCACTGTAACCTTGGCGAGTGAATATATTCAGCAATTGTCTTGCAGTGGCAACGCCCCACAGATCGCTGTCTTGCGATTTCAGCAAGATATTTTCCATCGGCTGCTGTTTATCAGCCTCTTTTTCCCACGTATGTTTGGTATCGCACCAACTGCACCCTACTGGACATCCTTGCAATCGAATGAAAACCGAAGGTACACCGGTAAACACGCCTTCTCCCTGTAAAGTTTGGAAGATTTCATTTATTGGGTAAATCATAAAAAAACTCTGGTTTTAATAAACTGCCCGTTATTATTACAGATATCTATCCCGCGAACATCCATCTTTATGGTATTGTACCAGGTTGCTTTTGCTGGCATCTCACGCCAGACAAAGCATCGTATGCCTAAATACTCTCAGGCTGAAAGGATAGATGGGAATAACGAATGCAAAATAATGAAAATCAGCTTAAACAGGGTCTAAGCGTGCGGCACATCCGCTTTATGGCTTTAGGCTCTGCAATAGGCACGGGGCTGTTTTATGGCTCAGCAGCAGCAATACAGCAAGCTGGTCCCGCTGTATTGCTGGCCTATTTACTCGGCGGAGCTGCCGTATTTATCGTGATGAGAGCACTTGGCGAAATGGCCGTTCACCATCCTGTTTCTGGTTCTTTTTCGCAATATGCCAGCCATTATCTGGGACCTTTGGCCGGTTTTTTAACTGGTTGGATCTATATTCTTGAAATGCTGTTTGTTTGCCTGGCTGATGTTACTGCATTCGGCACGTATATGAAGCTCTGGTTCCCACATGTTGATCAGTGGATTTGGGTTTTAGGGATCGTATGTTTTATTGGTGCCTTGAATCTGTGTCACGTAAAAATCTTTGGTGAAATGGAGTTTTGGCTTTCAATCATTAAAGTCACTGCCATTATTGCTATGATTATCGGCGGCCTTGCCATTATGTTTTACGGTTTCGGGCAAGCAACTGAGCATGCAACCGGTTTATCCAATTTATGGGAGCATGGTGGTTTTATGCCAAATGGTATCAGTGGAGTGATAGCTTCATTCGCCATTGTTATGTTCGCTTTTGGTGGCATAGAAGTCATTGGTATCACTGCCAGTGAAGCAAAAAATCCAGAAAAAACGATCCCTCAGGCAATTAATGCTGTCCCGTTTCGTATCTTAATCTTCTATGTTTTGACGCTATGTATCCTGATGAGCATCTATCCATGGAATCAAATTGGTCAGGATGGAAGCCCATTTGTACAGATCTTTTCCAATTTGGGAATTCATTCAGCCGCAAATATTTTAAATGTGGTCGTGATTACCGCTGCTATTTCCGCTATTAATAGTGATATTTTTGGTGCAGGCAGGATGATGTATGGCATGGCGCAAGAGGGACAAGCTCCCGAATCATTCAAAAAATTAACTCGTAATGGTGTGCCCTGGATGACGGTTCTTGTCATGACTGCGGTTCTGTTACTTGGCGTAGTGCTAAATTATCTGATCCCTGAAGAGATCTTCATTCTTATCGCTTCCGTTGCCACATTTGCAACCGTTTGGGTATGGTTGATGATTTTAATCTCGCAAATTGCCATGCGTCGCCAAATGAGTACGGAAGAAGTCAAGACATTGAAATTTCCAATCCCAATGTGGCCCATAGCCCCGATAATTACGCTTGTCTTCATGGTCAGTGTCATCGTATTACTGGGGTATTTTGAGCAAACAAGAGACGCGCTATATGTTGGTCTGGGTTGGGTATTTATTCTGACTCTAGCCTATTTCTTCGGTGTAAAGAATAAACTATCTGCAAAACGCTCTTCTAACCAGTAAACTATTCACGTATATTTCAAAAAGCGTCGAAGATTATCGACGCTTTTTTATTTTTTCTATGTAAAATCAATAAGTTGATTTATCCATTATCACTACACAGAGGAATCGTCATAAAGAAAAGTTCACCATCAATGGGTTATGATCAGAAGCACCGGTCATTACAACTGCTGCATGGGAAACGTTTAATTCACGATAAAAAACAAAATCCAGTGGTTTGCCAAAAACAATCGTTCTATGATCATCATTAAAATATACTTCTTGCAAATGCATACGGTGTACAAAACGTTCTAATATTTTTAATCTCTGTCGACTCCACGCATTAAAATCTCCAGCAAAAATAACGGGGCCATTATGTATGCTTATATGAATACCAATGTTATTTAATTGTCGACTATAGACATCAACACCAAGGCTAAAGTTAATGGCATGCACGTTTATCACCATTAACTGGCGTTTATCTGGCAATGGATAAATCGTAATTAATGACGATTTAGATAGCCTGAATATCGGTTCTTTTTCACGCAGCGGGCAACAATAAATCGGTGAAGACGATGCCAATGTCATCACACCTGATGGGTGTTGAGGGATAGCAAATGCAGGAACCTGATCCGCGACCAAGCCACTGTCTGTAATGAATTTCAATAAGGCCGGAGTCATTTGTGCTTCTTGTAGCAAGACAAGGTCACTCTTCTCAATCAAAGAAGCCAAAACATGCTGCCATGATGGACGCTGTTGTTTATAGATATTCCAGATAACAACAGAAAGCTCACAATTATGGTCAAGAAGCGGTTCTCCGCGTGGTAACGACGCATCCTCAAGTAATTGCTTACAAGTAGGAAAAACCCGTTCTACAGGCTGTCCAGCAACATATCTCATGGCAAAATTTTTTTGAGCGTAATCTTTTCTCGCCCAGCTTTTTCTTAAATAACTATTCCTGATCAAGTTTCCCCCAGCTTACCTCAATACCTTTATCTCCACTAATATGACATCTTGGTAATTGATTTCAATCTCTAGTGCTTAAAAAACCAACACGGTTGTGTAACTATATAATAACGACACAACATATTGGTAAAGCAATTACTCATTAGAATTAGTAGATTGATTTATTTAATATTAAAAAATAAACATTAATATATTTGATGAGTATCAAAAAGTATCATATTTAAGAAGCAAATTTCTCTTGGTCAAGAGACATATAAGGATATAAGCAATAAGCTGTATAGATTAGGCAATAAAAAACCCCTGAGAGATATCTCTCAGGGGTTTTTCTAAATACGGTGGCGGTGCGGACGGGACTCGAACCCGCGACCCCCGGCGTGACAGGCCGGTATTCTAACCAACTGAACTACCGCACCACCGAATTTCTTTAGCCTGCTGCCTTTTATGCCGGCAACAAGTTTTTAATGAATGTCTGGCAGTGCCCTACTCTCACATGGGGAGACCCCACACTACCATCGGCGCTACGGCGTTTCACTGCTGAGTTCGGCATGGGGTCAGGTGGGACCACCGCGCTATTGCCGCCAGACAAATCCTGTTTTCAATCCCGAACAAGCTGTTTTTATCCTGAAACTTTTCTCTCTCTCACCCCAAAACACCTTCGGTGTTGTCAGGTTAAGCCGCACGGTTCATTAGTACTGGTTAGCTCAACGTCTCGCAACGCTTACACACCCAGCCTATCTACGTCCTCGTCTCGAACGTTCCTTCAGTGTCCTCAAGGGACAAGGGAAGACTCATCTTAAGGCAAGTTTCCCGCTTAGATGCTTTCAGCGGTTATCTCTTCCGCACTTAGCTACCGGGCAGTGCCATTGGCATGACAACCCGAACACCAGTGGTGCGTCCACTCCGGTCCTCTCGTACTAGGAGCAGCCCCTTGCAATCTTCCAACGCCCACGGCAGATAGGGACCGAACTGTCTCACGACGTTCTAAACCCAGCTCGCGTACCACTTTAAATGGCGAACAGCCATACCCTTGGGACCTACTTCAGCCCCAGGATGTGATGAGCCGACATCGAGGTGCCAAACACCGCCGTCGATATGAACTCTTGGGCGGTATCAGCCTGTTATCCCCGGAGTACCTTTTATCCGTTGAGCGATGGCCCTTCCATTCAGAACCACCGGATCACTATGACCTGCTTTCGCACCTGCTCGAGCCGTCACTCTCGCAGTCAAGCTGGCTTATGCCATTGCACTAACCTCCTGATGTCCGACCAGGATTAGCCAACCTTCGTGCTCCTCCGTTACGCTTTGGGAGGAGACCGCCCCAGTCAAACTACCCACCAGACACTGTCCGCAACCCGGATAACGGGCCTGCGTTAGAACATCAAACATTCAAGGGTGGTATTTCAAGGATGGCTCCGTGCAGACTGGCGTCCACACTTCACAGCCTCCCACCTATCCTACACATCAAGGCTCAAGGTTCAGTGTCAAGCTATAGTAAAGGTTCACGGGGTCTTTCCGTCTTGCCGCGGGTACACTGCATCTTCACAGCGAGTTCAATTTCACTGAGTCTCGGGTGGAGACAGCCTGGCCATCATTACGCCATTCGTGCAGGTCGGAACTTACCCGACAAGGAATTTCGCTACCTTAGGACCGTTATAGTTACGGCCGCCGTTTACTGGGGCTTCGATCAAGAGCGTCGCCTTGCGGCTAACCCCATCAATTAACCTTCCAGCACCGGGCAGGCGTCACACCGTATACGTCCACTTTCGTGTTTGCACAGTGCTGTGTTTTTATTAAACAGTTGCAGCCAGCTGGTATCTGCGACTGGCCTCGGCTCCAAAAGCAAGTTTCTTCACCTAACGCCAGCGTGCCTTCTCCCGAAGTTACGGCACCATTTTGCCTAGTTCCTTCACCCGAGTTCTCTCAAGCGCCTGAGTATTCTCTACCTGACCACCTGTGTCGGTTTGGGGTACGATTAACAATAATCTGAAGCTTAGGGGCTTTTCCTGGAAGCGGGGCATCAGCAACTTCCGCACCGTAGTGCCTCGTCATCGTGCCTCAGCGTAACGGATAACCGGATTTGCCTGGTTATCCCGCCTACACACTTAAACCGGGACGACCGTCGCCCGGCTTGCCTAGCCTTCTCCGTCCCCCCATCGCAATTATTGCCAGTACAGGAATATTAACCTGTTGCCCATCGACTACGCTTTTCAGCCTCGCCTTAGGGGTCGACTCACCCTGCCCCGATTAACGTTGGACAGGAACCCTTGGTCTTCCGGCGAGCGGGTTTTTCACCCGCTTTATCGTTACTTATGTCAGCATTCGCACTTCTGATACCTCCAGCAAACCTCACAGTTCACCTTCAACGGCTTACAGAACGCTCCCCTACCCAACAACATATTCATGTCGCTGCCGCAGCTTCGGTGCATGGTTTAGCCCCGTTACATCTTCCGCGCAGGCCGACTCGACCAGTGAGCTATTACGCTTTCTTTAAATGATGGCTGCTTCTAAGCCAACATCCTGGCTGTCTGAGCCTTCCCACTTCGTTTCCCACTTAACCATGACTTGGGGACCTTAGCTGGCGGTCTGGGTTGTTTCCCTCTTCACGACGGACGTTAGCACCCGCCGTGTGTCTCCCGTGATAACATTCTTCGGTATTCGCAGTTTGCATCGGGTTGGTAAGTCGGGATGACCCCCTAGCCGAAACAGTGCTCTACCCCCGAAGATGAGTTCACGAGGCGCTACCTAAATAGCTTTCGGGGAGAACCAGCTATCTCCCGGTTTGATTGGCCTTTCACCCCCAGCCACAAGTCATCCGCTAATTTTTCAACATTAGTCGGTTCGGTCCTCCAGTTAGTGTTACCCAACCTTCAACCTGCCCATGGCTAGATCACCGGGTTTCGGGTCTATACCCTGCAACTTAACGCCCAGTTAAGACTCGGTTTCCCTGCGGCTCCCCTATGCGGTTAACCTTGCTACAGAATATAAGTCGCTGACCCATTATACAAAAGGTACGCAGTCACCCTGATAAATCAGGGCTCCCACTGCTTGTACGTACACGGTTTCAGGTTCTCTTTCACTCCCCTCGCCGGGGTTCTTTTCGCCTTTCCCTCACGGTACTGGTTCACTATCGGTCAGTCAGGAGTATTTAGCCTTGGAGGATGGTCCCCCCATATTCAGACAGGATACCACGTGTCCCGCCCTACTCATCGAACTCACAGCCTGTGTCTCTTCGTGTACGGGACTGTCACCCTTTACTGTGCGCCTTTCCAGACGCTTCCACTGACACACAAACTGATGATGGTTCTGGGCTCCTCCCCGTTCGCTCGCCGCTACTGGGGGAATCTCGGTTGATTTCTTTTCCTCGGGGTACTGAGATGTTTCAGTTCCCCCGGTTCGCCTCCTTACCCTATGGATTCAGGTAAGGATGGTGCAACGGATTGCACCGGGTTTCCCCATTCGGACATCGCCGGCTGATAGCGCTTCATATCAGCTCACCGGCGCTTTTCGCAGATTAGCACGTCCTTCATCGCCTCTGACTGCCTAGGCATCCACCGTGTACGCTTAGTCGCTTAACCTCACAACCCGAAGGTGTCTTCAGATTGGAGGGGTTGAGAGACTCATCAATGTTATCGTTCAACAACATCGATTGTTTCAAATTTTCAGCTTGTTCCAGATTGTTAAAGAGCATAAATTTCACAACACACTGTCTTTAATGTGTTCTGAAATCTTTTTTTAGTCAGAAGAGTCATGGTGGAGCTAAGCGGGATCGAACCGCTGACCTCCTGCGTGCAAGGCAGGCGCTCTCCCAGCTGAGCTATAGCCCCATTGAACCGGACAGAAAAATTGGTAGGCCTGAGTGGACTTGAACCACCGACCTCACCCTTATCAGGGGTGCGCTCTAACCACCTGAGCTACAAGCCTATTCCGTTCCTGTCTCTTCTTCTCTATATCAGACAATCTGTGTGAACACTCACATTTCACCATCTTAGGTTAAGGAGGTGATCCAACCGCAGGTTCCCCTACGGTTACCTTGTTACGACTTCACCCCAGTCATGAATCACAAAGTGGTCAGCGCCCTCCTAAAGGTTAAGCTACCGACTTCTTTTGCAACCCACTCCCATGGTGTGACGGGCGGTGTGTACAAGGCCCGGGAACGTATTCACCGCAGCATTCTGATCTGCGATTACTAGCGATTCCGACTTCATGGAGTCGAGTTGCAGACTCCAATCCGGACTACGACAGACTTTATGAGGTCCGCTTGCTCTCGCGAGGTCGCTTCTCTTTGTATCCGCCATTGTAGCACGTGTGTAGCCCTACTCGTAAGGGCCATGATGACTTGACGTCATCCCCACCTTCCTCCGGTTTATCACCGGCAGTCTCCCTTGAGTTCCCACCCGAAGTGCTGGCAACAAAGGATAAGGGTTGCGCTCGTTGCGGGACTTAACCCAACATTTCACAACACGAGCTGACGACAGCCATGCAGCACCTGTCTCACGGTTCCCGAAGGCACTTCCGCATCTCTGCAGAATTCCGTGGATGTCAAGAGTAGGTAAGGTTCTTCGCGTTGCATCGAATTAAACCACATGCTCCACCGCTTGTGCGGGCCCCCGTCAATTCATTTGAGTTTTAATCTTGCGACCGTACTCCCCAGGCGGTCGATTTAACGCGTTAGCTCCGGAAGCCACAGCTCAAGGCCACAACCTCCAAATCGACATCGTTTACAGCGTGGACTACCAGGGTATCTAATCCTGTTTGCTCCCCACGCTTTCGCACCTGAGCGTCAGTCTTCGTCCAGGGGGCCGCCTTCGCCACCGGTATTCCTCCACATCTCTACGCATTTCACCGCTACACGTGGAATTCTACCCCCCTCTACGAGACTCTAGTCAACCAGTCTTAGATGCCATTCCCAGGTTAAGCCCGGGGATTTCACATCTAACTTAATTGACCGCCTGCGTGCGCTTTACGCCCAGTAATTCCGATTAACGCTTGCACCCTCCGTATTACCGCGGCTGCTGGCACGGAGTTAGCCGGTGCTTCTTCTGCGGGTAACGTCAATCGCAAGGTGTCTTCGACCCTGCGCCTTCCTCCCCGCTGAAAGTACTTTACAACCCGAAGGCCTTCTTCATACACGCGGCATGGCTGCATCAGGCTTGCGCCCATTGTGCAATATTCCCCACTGCTGCCTCCCGTAGGAGTCTGGGCCGTGTCTCAGTCCCAGTGTGGCTGGTCATCCTCTCAGACCAGCTAGGGATCGTCGCCTAGGTGAGCCGTTACCCCACCTACTAGCTAATCCCATCTGGGTTCATCCGATGGCGTGAGGCCCGAAGGTCCCCCACTTTGCTCCCAAGAGGTCATGCGGTATTAGCCACCGTTTCCAGTGGTTATCCCCCTCCATCGGGCAGATCCCCAGACATTACTCACCCGTCCGCCGCTCGCCGGCAGGAAAGCACGCTTTCCCCCGCTGCCGCTCGACTTGCATGTGTTAGGCCTGCCGCCAGCGTTCAATCTGAGCCATGATCAAACTCTTCAATTAAAAGTTTGATGCTCAAAGAATTCTACTGTTAGTTCGTAATGAATTAACTGTCAGTCACTCTTCAAGACTTTAAATCTTTTTGCCTTTCGGCTTGGATAAGTGTCTTGCGAGTGCCCACACAGATTGTCTGATTAATTTGTTAAAGAGCGTTGGCAACCGGAAGTCTCTTCCGGGTTGCGAGGCTGCGTATCTTACGCTTTCCTCTTGTCGTGTCAAGCCTTATTTTTCAGGGCCTTTCACGTTGTCATCCCGACAGGTTTGTGTGTTTGTCGTGACAACGGAAGCGCATTATAGGGAGTTTTATGGTTCTGACAATAGTTTTTTTAAATTTTTTTTCTGTTCGTGTTTTTTTTTCCTCAAAACGAGGTAATAACCAGCAGAAAGACTGTTTTTAAAGCGTTTTATCACACGATATTTGCAAAAATTTCTCAGAAAAATGATCTACCTGTTCCCAATCAGTGTATTCAACTTCTTTTGTAGTATCTGTTTCTCCTCCGGTTATTCGCATAATGAACTGAATCATGATGCGATCCAACCAACGATAACGTGGATAAAGTAGCGCTCCCGCGAAAACTCCGCATAAATCAGGTTGCCACGGACTTTTTATTAAAAACTTACGTACATAAGCGTTCGTTTCTGGCGTTCTTTTTTCTGGCTTTCTCGCCGTTAAGTTAACGCCAAAGAAAGCTGTTGGCATTTGACTCAATTGTTTTTGATGGAGGATGACAAAATCATGCAATACAGAATTGAAACGACCATAACGTATCGACGCCCCTACCATTACTTTTTGGTAAGGCGTCAAATTGATTTGTTTCACTGTAGAAAGATCTCTTAACTCACATTTAATACCAGCACGACGGAGGTTCTCTGCAATACGGGTAATAATTTTTTTGGTCTGCCCATCTTGGGTAGAATAGAGCAACAAATAACGCATAAATACGTCCTTATTAAACAGAGGATCACATATAAACACTATTCACGCCAAAATGTGGGGGTAAATAGCACCAATAATGTGAACACTTCCAAACGTCCAAATAACATAGTGACAACCAATATCCATTTAGCCGCAGGGTTCATAGTTGTAAAGTTGTCAGCAACGACTCCCAATCCTGGCCCCAAGTTATTCAATGTTGCGGCGATGGCAGAAAAAGCAGAAAATTCATCAACCCCTGTTGCGATCAATAACAACATACTAACGACAAAAACCAATGCGTAAGCAGAGAAAAAACCCCATACTGCTTCAATAATTCGTTCCGGTAATGCTCGTCGTCCCAATTTAATGGTATATACCGCATTCGGGTGTACTAACCGCTTTAATTCACGAGATCCTTGCAAGAACAACAATAAAATGCGGATAACTTTGAGACCGCCTCCCGTTGAACCCGCACATCCACCTATAAAGGCAGAACATAACAGCAGAAAAGGCAGAAACAGAGGCCAATTGGCAAAAGCGTCCGTTGTAAATCCAGCCGTTGTCGCCATAGAGACAACTTGAAAAAAAGCGTGATTTAATGCTTTCCATTCTGATTCATAAACGGAATGTTGCCATAATATCAGCATACAAATTGCCAATAGTGCCAACTGAATAGTAATGAACATTCGAAATTCTGGATCACGCCAGTACACTTTCAAGCTTCGTCCAGAAAGAACCGCAAAATGCAAACCAAAATTACAGCCCGAAATCAATAAGAAAATGGCAATAATTGTGTTAATGGCCGGGCTATTGAAAAAACCGATACTGGCATCATGGGTAGAAAACCCACCAATAGCGATGGTAGAAAAGCTATGAGAAATTGCATCGAATACCGACATTCCCGCAGCCCACAATGCCAGCGCACAGGCAATCGTTAACAAGACATAAATCAGCCAAAGCGTTTTTGCCGTTTCTGCGATACGAGGACGCATTTTATTGTCTTTCAACGGCCCCGGCATTTCTGCACGATAAAGCTGCATTCCTCCAACACCAAGCAGAGGTAAGATCGCCACCGCCAAAACAATAATTCCCATGCCGCCTAACCATTGCAACATTTGTCGATAGAACAAAATAGCCCTGGGAAGGGAATCAAGACCAACAAGCGTCGTCGCCCCAGTTGTCGTCAAGCCAGAAAATGATTCAAAAAAGGCATCTGTGACTGAAAGATTGGGTTTTTCAGAGAAAATGAATGGCAATGCCCCCACACTTCCCAACACAGTCCAAAATAGGACAACAATCAAAAAGCCCTCTTTCGGCTTGAGCTCAGATTTTTGTTCGCGATTAGGTACCCACAATATTAAACCAATGACGAGAGCAAAGATGAATGTCTGGCTGAATGCTCTGCCTGCGCCATCGCGATAGATCAATGCTACCAGCCCCGGAATAATCATTGTGACAGAGAAAAGAATGACAAGTAGTCCAACAATACGGGTTATGGCGCGAAAATGCATTCGGCTGGTTCCTTAGAAATCCGGTATGAAGAATAATTATGATTTTGGCGTTAAAAACAAAGCACCACGGCTCAAGTCCCGTAATTTATCACCTATCTCACCAACAAGGGTAGCTGGCAGCGAGACTTGCAACGTGACATTTTCAGCATAATCACTGGCGAGCACCTGCCCAGAGAATTGGTGTAGCAACTGTTCCACCATTGAAATATGCGAGTATTCACACTGTAACTGGTATAATTTCTGCGGTACTTTGTATTCGGTTTGCAACAGCTTCAGAGCTTGCTGTACCCCATTACCATAGGCTTTTACTAACCCCCCCGTACCCAATTTTATGCCACCAAAATAGCGAACAGATACAGCGGTAATTTCCCCCAGACCACTTCCTATTAACTGGGCAATCATCGGCTTGCCAGCAGTTCCGGTAGGTTCGCCATCATCAGAAAACCCTAACTGTTGGGAATCATCCGGCGCCCCTGCCACAAAAGCCCAGCAATGATGTCGAGCATCAGGATACTGCTCTTTGATACTTTGGATAAATAACTTGGCTTCATCTACCCCGCTGGTGTGCTCCAGCAGGGTAATGAAACGACTCTTTTTTATTTCTTCAGTAAAGCTGACTGAAGCCGCAGGAATTAAATAAGGCTTCATTACGATAATTGTAATTCTCTGGTCATATTTTCAATTTTTCCATCGTGAATAACGATGTTATCTTCAATACGAATACCACCATAAGTTTTCAACATATCGATTTTTTTCCAAT
Source organism: Xenorhabdus taiwanensis (assembly GCF_036512875.1). GTDB lineage: Bacteria > Pseudomonadota > Gammaproteobacteria > Enterobacterales > Enterobacteriaceae > Xenorhabdus > Xenorhabdus taiwanensis. The sequence continues at coordinate 3,288,446 of NZ_AP028978.1, forward strand.
CGAAATGTTGGCGATATTCGCTTTCACGCCACTGCGCTAATAACGTTTCAATGAAATAGATCCCAGGTTCAATGGTCAAAACCATTCTTGACTCCAGAATACGGGTACAGCGCAAATAAGGATACATTTCCGGAGCTGCCAGATGAGTTCCTCTATCATCTTGCATAAACCCAGCCGCATCATGCACCTGCAATCCCAGAGGATGACCGAGTCCGTGTGGGAAAAATGGTGTCGTCAATCTTGTCTCAACCATACCTTCTTCACTGATCCCATGAACAATATCATGTTTTTTCAGTATCCTGGCTATACGTTGATGCATATTAATATGGTAGTCGGTATATCGAACTCCCGTTTTAATTGTGCCAATGAGTGCCTGTTGTTCTTCATTCAGATCCTTTATCAGTGAGGAAAAATCGTTATGAGATTTTGCTGCATAGGTTCTGGTGATATCCGCTGCATAACCATGATATTCCGCTCCGGCATCAATTAAAAAACTGCGGATTTCCGAAGGAACCCTCTGCTGTAATTTGTTGTAGTGCAAAACAGCCGTATTTTCATTCAAGGCAACAATATTATCATAAGGGACGTCGGTATCACGGTGCCCTGTTGCCATCAAATAGAACATATTGATTTCGAATTCGCTCACACCAGACAAAAATGCATCATAAGCTGCCAGATGACCATTGACGGCGGTTTTCTGGGCTTCACGCATACAAATCAATTCATAATCTGTTTTATATGAACGATGATAATTCAAATAATCCAAAACAGCTTTTGGGTTGATATTGTGATCAAGAATCCCCAAAGATTTAGCACATTCAGTTTGTTCACCAATATAAGCTGTATTCTGTTTTGCTAATCCATTCAGTTTTGTGTTGATATCTTCAGCAGTTGCTAAATGAATCATTTCTATTTCGTCAGTCCAATAGCCATTGGGTAAGGGTTCTACGCTATGCCAGTAATCTACAGGTGAATAAAACCAGAGCTTAGGTTTATTGACTCCATCAATCCATAACCAGCAATTAGGCACTTTGGTCACAGGTACCCAAGCCTTGAAGTGCGCATTGACCTTAAACGGATAATGGCTGTCATCGAGAAAAACCCGTAATGATTCACCTGAGTGAATAAGCAAGGCGTCAAGCTGAGTTCGTTCTAAGATTTCTCGCGCTCGTTTTTGTAAGGTTTTAATATGTTCTTGGTACAGAGATGCTAACTTTTCCATCTTAATTAGCCTTTTGATTTTTTGGCAGGAGCTTAAATATTATCACAATTCATTATGGTGGGAGCTATCACGTGAAAAACCTTCTTTCTAAAATTAAGCTAATATATTTATATTTTTCAAAACACTAACTAAATTTATAGCTCCCTGCCATAAATCTTACCTGTGATCCGCCCTACAAAAAATTAATCATTGGTTTGCATTAAATTAACACAGTAATCACAATCAACCTCATCTGGTCATACCAGATGGTATGCACTCATTGAGGAGAATGACATGCTCTACCTAAGTGAAACTATTCAAGTAAAATGGCTGAAAGATGGCATTGCTGAACTCATTTTCAATGCACCGGCTGCAATTAATAAATTAGATACAAAAACGGTTACTTCACTGGATAAAGCCGTTTCCACCCTTGAGCAAGAGACTAATTTAAAAGGGTTGCTGTTACGCTCTAAAAAACAAGCCTTTATTGTTGGCGCAGATATTACAGAATTTTTATCGTTATTCAGTGCGCCAGCAGAAAAACTGCACGAATTGCTGGATCTTGCCAACAATATCTTTAACCGTATAGAAGATCTCCCGGTTCCGACTATCTCCGCTATCAACGGCTACGCTCTTGGCGGTGGGTGTGAATTGGTACTTTCAACCGATTTTCGTATCACATCCCCAGATCTTCGTATCGGATTACCAGAAACTAAACTGGGCATTATGCCGGGATTTGGTGGTTCTGTTCGCCTGCCACGCTTGATTGGTACAGACAATGCTCTCGAAATCATTTCCGCAGGAAAAGATATTGGTGCTGAAGAAGCGCTGAAAAATGGCCTGGTTGATGCCATAGTTTCTACCGAAAAACTGGTTGATTCTGCCGTTTCAATTCTGGAGCAAGCTATACGAGGAGACTTGGATTGGCAAGCAGCCCGTCAGCCTAAATTAATGCCTCTGGCTCTCAATGAGATCGAGCGTACCATGAGTTTCACCGTAGCAAAAGGTATGGTAATGAAGGTTGCTGGCCCTCATTATCCGGCACCAATCACTGCGGTAAAAACCATTGAAAAAGCCGCTACACTAGGTCGTGATGAAGCCTTAAAACTGGAATCCACCAGTTTTGTATCATTAGCACACACCTCTGTCGCCCGTGCTTTAGTCGGCATCTTCCTGAATGAGCAATATGTTAAAGGGCTGGCGAAAAAATACCTGCAAACTGTCACAACCCCTGAACATGCGGCTGTACTGGGTGCTGGGATCATGGGTGGAGGTATTGCCTATCAATCAGCGCGCAAGGGTATTCCTGTCTTGATGAAAGATATCAATCAAAAAGCGCTGGATTTAGGTATCAATGAAGCGGCCAAATTGCTAAATAAACAATTTGAACGTGGACGCTTAGATGCCATGAAGATGGCTAAAATTCTGGCATCCATTCATCCAACCCTGAATTATGCTGGTATTGAGCAAACCCAACTTGTTGTTGAAGCTGTAGTTGAAAATCCCAAGATTAAAGCTGCGGTTCTGGCAGAAACAGAATCACATATCAGCGATGACTGCGTTCTGGCTTCTAATACCTCCACAATCCCAATCACTGAATTAGCAAAATCGTTAAAACGCCCGGAAAACTTCTGTGGTATGCATTTCTTCAACCCAGTACATCGTATGCCGTTAGTTGAAATCATTCGCGGCGAAAAAACGTCAGAAAAGACTATTGCAAGCGTTGTCGCCTATGCCAGTAAAATGGGTAAAACACCGATTGTCGTTAACGACTGCCCTGGTTTCTTTGTAAATCGCGTATTGTTCCCTTATCTGGCTGGTTTTGGCATGTTGCTGCGTGATGGTGGTGATTTCCACCAAATCGACAAAATCATGGAAAAAGAATTTGGTTGGCCAATGGGTCCTGCTTATCTCATTGATGTTGTCGGTATTGACACTGCTCACCATGCACAAGCTGTCATGGCTCAGGGTTTCCCTGACCGCATGAGCCGTGATTATCGGGATGCCATTGATGTGCTATTTGAAAATCAACGTTATGGCCAGAAAAATGGCGTTGGTTTCTATAAATATACCCAAGATAAAAAAGGCAAACCGAAAAAAGAGCTGGATGATACTACCGATAAGTTACTGGCAAGCATCAGCAAACCGAAACATACTTTCTCAGGCGAAGAGATCATTGCCAGAACCATGATCCCAATGATTAACGAAGTTGTTCGCTGCTTAGAAGAAGGTATCATTGCCAGCCCAGCAGAAGCAGATATGGCACTGGTATATGGACTGGGTTTCCCTCCATTCCACGGTGGTGTTTTCCGTTACCTGGATACTATGGGAACCGCAGCTTATGTGAAGATGGCAGAAAGTTATGCTCATTTGGGTGCACTCTATCACATCCCTGTTGGCCTGAAAGCAAAATCCGAAAGCAATGAAAGTTACTACCCTGCACCTGCAGAACTTGCTGTTAATCCAGGTGAAAAAGCGTGAGGTCTGAAAACATGGAAAACGTAGTCATTATTGATGGTATCCGTACCCCAATGGGGCGCTCAAAAGGTGGTGTATTCCGTCAGGTCCGTGCCGAAGATCTCTCTGCACATCTGATGAAGTCAATACTCAAGCGCAATCCTGCCGTTAATCCTGAAGACATTGATGATATCTCTTGGGGATGCGTGCAACAAACACTGGAACAAGGGTTCAATATTGCCCGTAACTCTGCCTTACTGGCAGGTATTCCTCATTCAGTTCCCGCGGTAACCGTTAACCGCCTCTGCGGTTCGTCAATGCAATCTCTGCACGACGGGGCCCGTATGATTATGACTGGTGATGCCAATATTGTTATGGTCGGTGGTGTTGAACATATGGGGCACGTACCCATGACACACGGTGTCGATTTTCATCCCAAATTAAGCCGTAATGTTGCCAAGGCAGCAGGTGTTATGGGATTGACAGCAGAAATGCTGGCTAAAATGCACAATATTAGTCGCGAAATGCAAGATGAGTTTGCCCTGCGTTCTCATCGACGTGCAGCGGAAGCGACTGAATCCAAGGCTTTCGCCAGTGAAATTGTCCCCATATATGGGCATGATGCTGATGGGAGTATGAAATTCGTCGATTTTGATGAAGTGATCCGCCCAGAGACTAACCTAAAAGATTTAGCTGCGCTGCGTCCTGTTTTTGATCCAGTCACTGGCAGTGTGACAGCGGGTAATTCATCAGCACTTTCCGATGGTGCCTCTGCCATGCTAATCATGAGCGAAAGCAAAGCTAAAGCGTTAGGATTGAAACCTCGTGCTCGTATCCGCTCAACAGCGGTTGTTGGTTGTGATCCTTCTATCATGGGTTATGGCCCTGTGCCTGCAACACAAATGGCTCTGAAAAAAGCCGGATTAAGCCTTGCGGATATTGGCGTCATGGAATTGAACGAAGCATTTGCTGCACAATCCTTGGCTTGCATAAAAGGGTTGAATTTGCTGGATAGTATGGATGACAGAATCAACCTGAACGGCGGCGCTATTGCTCTCGGTCACCCATTGGGATGCTCTGGTACTCGCATTACTACCACCCTGCTTAACTTGATGGAACGTAAAGATGTTCAGTTCGGGCTATCAACCATGTGCATTGGGTTAGGCCAGGGTATAGCCACGATTATTGAAAAAGTATAGCCATGAAAATCTGGCTATAAAGCATAACAGCCAATTGAAATTTATGGCTTTTAAAAATTAACGCTTTCCCTTGTCTGTCTTGTCTATTGCATCACTCTAGTACGTTGTTGCCGTAGTTTCCCGCCTGTCAGGGGCGGGTTTTTTATTTTTGGCGTTTTATCTTTTATCAGCAAATGGCTCAAATAAACTCAAAGGCATCCCCATACATATGTTCGATAGATGCATCACGCTCACTACAGAACCGTTCACGGGCAATTTTAGCCATCTCAAAACGGCCAGCAATGTAAATATCATGGTTTGCCAGACTGCCAAAATCTTCCAAAACTGCACTCAGAACTGTGCCTGTTCTTCCGCGCCAGTGTTCATCAACTTGTTCAACCACAGGTACAACGGTTAAATTAGGATAGTGCTCACTCAATAATTGCAACTCCTTCAAATCATAAAGATGTTGCAACTCTCGTCCACCCCAATAGACGGAAATTTCACGATTAGGATTCTTTTCCAATGCAGCCAATAAGATAGATCGCGTATATGAAAATCCCGTTCCACCGGCAATCAATAACATCGGGTTTTTACTGTCTTCACGAAACCAAGCCTGACCATGCGGAATATCAATATCAATGACTTTCTGATCCAGAATTCTATCCATTACCGCCATCGCATAGAGATTTAGCTCAGAAGCACCAATATGCAACTCAATTATCTTTTTTTCTGACGGTGGTGATGCCATGGAGAAAGGACGCTTATCCCTTTCATCCATAATCACCATTAAATATTGCCCTGCACGGAAAGAAAAAGGCGAATCAGGTAATAAACGAACCCGATAAACAGTATCTGTAATGGAGTCAACCGATGTTACTTTACAACTTAATATTGTCATGCGTTCCCTCTTATCGCTTCAAAATATCTAATTGATCCCAAATTTCATCGACACGGGTCCGAATCTCATCGCTCATCACTATCGGGCGCCCCCATTCCCTTTGTGTCTCTCCTGGCCATTTATTCGTTGCATCTAACCCCATCTTTGAGCCTAACCCAGAAACAGGCGATGCAAAATCGAGATAGTCAATGGGTGTATTTTCCATTAAGACAGTATCTCTTTGCGGGTCCATTCGCGTTGTTATCGCCCAGATGACATCATTCCAATCTCGCGCATTGATATCATCATCACAAACGATAACAAATTTTGTGTACATAAATTGTCTCAGATATGACCAAACTCCCATCATTACTCGCTTGGCATGGCCTGCATACTGTTTTTTCATTGTGACGACCGCGAGTCGATAAGAGCAGCCCTCTGGCGGCAAGTAAAAATCCACAATTTCAGGAAATTGTTTTTGCAAAATTGGCACCAAGACTTCGTTCAACGCAACCCCTAGCACCGCAGGTTCATCCGGCGGACGCCCTGTGTAAGTGGAATGATAGATAGCATCACGACGTTGGGTAATATGGGTTACCGTAAATACCGGAAATGTATCTACTTCATTGTAATAGCCGGTATGATCACCATATGGCCCTTCTGGTGCCATCTCACCAGGCTCAATATAACCTTCAAGGATAATTTCAGCGCTGGCAGGCACTTCCAGATCATTAGATATACATTTAACAACTTCCGTTTTATGCCCACGCAATAATCCTGCAAACGCATATTCAGACAAAGTATCAGGAATTGGGGTAACCGCCCCCAATATCGTGGCAGGATCGGCGCCTAATGCAACGGATACAGGGAAACGTTCTCCCGGATGTGCCTGACACCACTCCTGAAAATCAAGCGCACCACCACGATGTGATAACCAGCGCATAATCAGTTTGTTTTTTCCCAATACCTGTTGGCGGTAGATACCCAAGTTCTGGCGCTCTTTATTAGGCCCTTTAGTCACCGTCAATCCCCAGGTAACCAAAGGAGCAGCATCTTCTGGCCAACAATGCATGACTGGAATACGGGTAAGATCCACATCATCCCCTGCCCAGATCTGTTCCTGACAAAGCGCAGAACTAAGGCGTTTGGTTGGCATATTCAAAACTTGTTTGAATTTCGGCAACTTATCGATCAAATCACGAAAGCCTTTTGGTGGCTCAGGCTCTTTAAGGAAAGCCAATAGCTTCCCAACATCATGCAATGCCTTAACATCATCCTGCCCCATACCCATGGCAACGCGCTTAGGTGTACCAAACAAATTGCACAACACAGGCATCGAATATCCCTTAGGATTTTCAAATAATAAGGCAGGACCACCGGCACGAAGAGTACGATCTGCGATTTCAGTCATTTCCAGATATGGATCAACTTCCATACGAATTCGTTTTAATTCACCCGATTGTTCCAACAAGGAAAGAAAGTCTCTTAGATCGCGATATTTCATATTGTCCATTCGTGCCGATTTTCAAGGAGGGAAAGCCATTATAGCCCCTCCTATGAGGGTTACAAGGAAAACTCATAACCCGCTAAAAAGCAATGGATTTAGTGCAATAATTAATACATAAGCTTTTACTGAGAATAAGCACGGTAGAATATAAAAAAATACGGCTTACACTTTAAATAACGCTTATTTTTACGATGACCCTTTAACACCGGTTTTGTTATGCTAAACATTCTACGCAATGGAGTCGAAATATTATGGGAAATTGGTATCTTCTTTACTGTAAACGTGGACAAGTCTCTCGGGCAATAGAGAACTTAGAGCGGCAGGATGTGATTTGCTTAACCCCTAGAGCCAAAATTGAAAAAATCATTCGAGGTAAACGAACCATCGTTACTGAACCTCTGTTTCCCAATTACCTGTTTGTTCACTTTGATCCCGAAGTCATTCATACTACGACCGTTAACTCAACACGCGGCGTCAATAATTTCGTTCGATTCAGCACTTATCCCACCATTGTTCCACAAACATTAATTGATGAATTAATGTCTGTTACTGAGCAAGAATATATTGCACCTGAAACCCCTATTACTGGTGATACTGTATTGATCACTGAAGGAATTTTCGAAGGCATTCAAGCAATTTATAACGAACCGGATGGAGAAACCCGTTCCATTCTCTTGCTGAATATTCTTAATAAAGAAGTTTCTAAGGTTTTAGATAATAAATATTTCATCAAAATTTAATCATAACCACCCGTATAACGGGTGGTTTGCTCTTGCCCTATAAGGGCTTGTTACCGACTGCGCCTAAATGACGCTGCTTTCTCTTCGTTCAAGCTAAGTGTCTTTGCTGCTTTGGCCTACCCCTTGAAGGGGTCTACATGCTCTTTACTACTCAATTTATCCGAGATTAAATCCGACTTTTCTTGCTCTCTGATATACTTTTGAATTGTCGCTTCATTTAGCCCTACCGTACTGACATAGAACCCTTCCGCCCAAAACTTTCTGTTGCCAAATTTATATTTTAAATTGGCGTGTCTATCAAAGATCATCAACGAACTTTTACCCTTCAAATATCCCATAAAGCTTGAAACGCTTAGCTTTGGTGGAATACTCACCAACATATGAACATGATCTGGCATGAGATGACCTTCGATTATTTCCACACCTTTATACTTACAAAGGTCTCTGAGGATCTCTCCCACACTTGAACGAATATTATTAAAAATCACTTTCCGTCTATATTTCGGCGAAAAGACGATATGGTATTTACACAGCCACTTTGTATGCGCTGAGCTTTGTGCTTTAATGCCCATAAACACCTTTCCTTATTTGAGTTACGAGTATTAGCTTGAACATCTATATCGTAACGGAAAGGTGTTTTTCTTGGTATAACCTTTGAACTCCACCCGCAAAGCGGGTGGTTTTATGTTTAAGACGCTAACGCGACTTAAACTGGCTAAAGCCATAATCAGAAAACGGGCAAAGTCAAAATTGCCCGTTTTATATCCCAAGCTATTACAATAATCAGTATCTTTGTTCATGCAGCCACTGCGCTACACGCTTGGCAAAATAGGTCAGAACACCATCTGCTCCCGCTCGTTTGAAGCACAATAGCGATTCCATAATCGCTGGCTGCTCTTTCAACCAACCATTTTGAATAGCCGCCATATGCATGGCATATTCACCAGAAACCTGATAGGCAAATGTCGGTACACCGAAAGTATCTTTCACCTGCCGTATCACGTCCAAATACGGCATACCCGGTTTAACCATGACGCTATCTGCACCTTCTTGCAAATCCTGTGCAATTTCCTGCAACGCTTCATCACTGTTTGCAGGGTCCATTTGATAGGTCATCTTATTGCCACTTTTCAAGTTACCGCTGGAACCAATAGCATCCCTAAATGGCCCATAATAACAAGAAGCGTATTTGGCAGAATAGGCCATAATTTGGGTATTAACATAACCATCCATCTCAAGCTGCCCGCGAATAGCACCAATGCGGCCATCCATCATATCACTTGGGGCTACAATCTCAGCCCCAGCTTCAGCATGGGACAATGCCTGCTTAACCAGAATATCTTTGGTAATGTCATTGATAACATAGCCATCTTGGTCAATAACACCATCTTGCCCGTGGGTAGTAAATGGATCGAGGGCTACATCCGTTAAAAGACCCAATTCAGGCACTGCATCTTTCAGGGCACGAACAGAGCGCTGAATCAAACCGTCTGGATTATAGGCTTCTTTCGCATCCAACGATTTCTTGTCTGCTTCAATGGCTGGAAACAGAGACAAAACAGGAATACCCAGTCGGGCAATCTCTTCTGCTTCTTTCAGCAAAAGATCGATTGTCAGACGATACACTCCTGGCATTGAAGACACTTCCTGACGCTGATTCGTTCCTTCCATAACAAATACAGGATAAATCAGATCATTAACAGTAAGCTGATTTTCAGCCACTAAGCGACGGGAAAAATCATGACGGCGCACACGGCGCATACGACGACCGGGAAATCCCCCTGGAAATACATAGCTCATATGGTTCTCCTAATGTAAAACCCAGCGACAAAGCGCTGGGTCAATAGTCATCACTTTATGATAGTGATGTTAACATCATCAATCAGTTCGCAATAATTATGAATGCCTGACATTAGATTATTTTTTAGAATTGTCACCAATATCACTGTCTGATTCATCTTCTGGATTGATAAAATTACGCCGTCCCCATTTACCAACATAGAACTGCGAAAGCAAAATCCCCAGTTCAAATAGCAAATACATGGGAACAGCCAGCAAAGTCTGGGAGAAAACATCAGGTGGTGTTAACAACATCCCAATCACAAACGCCCCAACTAAAATATAAGGACGTTTTCTCTTTAGTGATTCTGGCGTCACTACCCCACTCCAACACAGCAAAATAATGGCAATGGGTATTTCGAATGAAACACCAAAAGCCATAAATAGCGCCATAACAAAGCTTAAGTAATTGCTGATATCCGTCGAGATTACCACCCCTGCGGGCACAGTATTGATAAAGAAACCAAACGCAATGGGAAAAACGATAAAATATGCAAATGCCATTCCCAGATAAAACAATACGCTGCTGGAAAACAATAAGGGCATAATCAAACGGCGTTCGTGCTTATACAGTGCCGGTGCAATAAATGCCCATACTTGATAAAGGATCATCGGTGCTGAAACAAAGACAGACACCACAATGGTCAGTTTAATGGGTGTAAAAAAAGGTGATGCAACATCTGTTGCAATCATATTTGCACCTTTAGGTAATTGCTCCATTAAAGGTGCTGCAATAAGCCGATAAATGTCATTGGAAAAATAAACCAATGCCAGAAACACTATCAGCACGGTAATTAGGCTATTTAAAATCCGCTTGCGCAGTTCAATCAGGTGACTGATAAGAGGTTGGGTATTATCCACAGACATGTTTCAGTGTTCGCTATTTGCTTGTTCAGGAGATTTTTTTTTCTGTTGCTCTGTTCTTGCGCTCGATGGCTCTGCAATCACGGGTTCCACACTGACCTGTTCTGAATTCGAATGCCTTGCAACCGATTGGGACTCAGAAGAATGAAAATGCGTTTCGTCTTCCTCTAATTCCCTCATTTCATCCGGTTTCAACTGATAGGTATTTTTCAATGATTCAGCGGCTTCCTTCAATTCCGCCATTGATGCTTTTAGTTCTGGCGAAAGTGATTGCAGGTCAGCTTTTTCTTCCATTTTTTTCAGGGTGTCCTGAAGCTCTTGCAATTTTAATTCCTGAGCAAGTTCATTCTGGACATTAGCCGCCAACGCGCGCAATGCCCGAATCCATCCAGCCACTGTTTTGACCGCAACAGGCAAACGCTCCGGCCCCAAAACAACCAAGCCAATGATCATCACTAACAGTAGCTCACTAAAACCAATGTCAAACACGGTTTATACCTGCTCTTTGTCTTTACTTTTGTTCTCTGATTTTTCAGATTGCGCAGCTGTGGATTTTTCAGTGAGGTTTTTAGTTTCAAACTCGGCATCCTGACTCATTTTTTCCGGCTGTTGTGGCTTTTCATCATCACTCATTGCCTTTTTAAAGCCCTTTATTGATTCACCCAAGTCTGAACCCAAGGTACGAAGCTTATTAGTACCAAACAACAGTACGACAATGACAGCAATAATGAGCAATTGCCAAATACTTATACCACCCATACTGACCTACCTCTATTCATCAGAATATGACTCGTGATTTAATTATAAACGACGAACGTTATGTTCGAAAATAATGCAATTATATCAAGGATCGTAACAAAATTACCTTCGTTTAATATTCATCATTACTGAATTATTGATGTTTACTTAAATGACGCCAGCCTAATCCCCATGATGCAATTCCGATACCTATCATTCCCCAGGCCAGATTTTTCTGATCTATGATGAAAAACAAACTACCACAGATAAAGAGAGTTGCACCAATTCCCAACAAATAAAGAGACTTACGCTGTCTGAGCTGTTGTTTCCTGAATTGTTGCGATATTTGATCAATGCTGCTCTGCAAACGTCGGTGCTGCTGGAGCGTGCCATATACCAGCTCTGGAAGCTCTGGTAACTTTTCCGCCCAATAAGGCGCTTTCTCTTTAAAAGCACGCACAATAGCGGGAAGCCCAACCTGATCATGCAGCCAATCTTCCAGAAAAGGTTTTGCTGTTTTCCACAGATCAAGCTGAGGATAAAGTTGACGCCCCAAACCTTCAACATACAACAGCGTTTTTTGCAGCAGAACCAACTGGGGTTGCACTGTCATATTAAAACGACGAGCGGTATTGAAAAGGTTTAGCAGAACATGCCCAAATGAGATTTCAGCCAGTGGCTTTTCAAAAATGGGTTCACAAACGGTACGGATAGCAAATTCGAAATCTTCCACATTGGTATCTGCCGGCACCCAGCCAGAATCAACATGCAGTTCAGCGACCCGACGATAATCACGATTGAAGAAAGCAATGAAATTTTCGGCCAGATAACGTTTATCATCTTTATTCAAAGAGCCAACAATGCCGTAATCGATGCCGATATAAGTAGGATCTTCCGGTTTGTCATAACTGACGAAAATATTACCGGGATGCATATCCGCGTGGAAAAAACTATCGCGAAATACCTGAGTGAAAAATACCTGAACACCACGCTCAGCCAACACTTTCATATTGGTGTTCTGCGCTTCTAAAGCCGCAATATCTGACACGGGAATGCCATAAATGCGCTCCATTACCAAAACATTTTCCCGGCAATAGCCAGGATAGACTTCCGGCACATAGAGCATTGAGCTATCTTCAAAATTACGCCGCAATTGAATCGCGTTTGCAGTTTCACGTAATAAATTCAGCTCATCAAGCAGGGTTTTCTCATATTCTCTTACAACTTCACGCGGACGAAGACGACGACCATCAGGTAAAAGGGGAACCAGATTAGCCAGACGATACATTAACCGCACGTCAGCTTTAATGACCGGCAGAATATCCGGGCGGATCACCTTCAGGACAACTTCTTTGCCATTTTCTTTCAATCGAGCAGTATGTACCTGAGCGATAGAAGCAGAAGCCAGTGGTTGTGGATCAAAATCCTCAAACCAGGTTTCCAGCGCTCCCTCTAAAGCCGTTTCAATCGATTTTCGTGCCACTGCACCATCAAAGGAAACCACCCGATCTTGTAACATCGAAAGTTGATCTGCAATCGCAGGCGGGAACAAATCACGACGCGTGGAGAGCATCTGACCAAATTTGATCCACACGGGGCCGAGTTCTTGTAATGCTAAACGCAAACGTTCGCCGAGAGGTTTATTCTTATGCTTGTTAGGTATCCAAAACAGGAAATAACGCCCAAAACGCAACGGCCATGTCAAACGAATATTAGGGATAAGCTCATCCAACCCGTAAGAAAGAAAGACTCGGATGATAAAGTAAAGCCGCCTAATTTCACTGGGTGTCATGTTTTCCCTCCAGTACCGCCAACCGTTTTTCGAGTTGGTTCATCTGATTGGCAACAGCATTAACTTCTTCACTGAAATAAGCCACTTCCAACGCGCTGGGAACCATTTCCCATTCTTCCGTCAATGATTCGGTGAAATACGTTTTCTTCCTTGCAATGGTATTGCTGGCGAATTCAAAACTTTTCTTCATCATTCGGGTAATACCTTCCGCGACAATATCACCAACATAAGGAGAAAGATAATGCGCAGGGTCCCACTCTGACATATCCAGCAAAGCAGACCATTGTTGAATCACCTGCATGTCCCCTTCAATGACAATTTCACCGCTGTTAATCAGAGTTGAAAGGCACTGGCGATCCTGTAGCTTGAGTAATGCAGGGAACGTTGCTTTCATCGAGCAATCCACAGGTTCTGACCATTGGCTCAAAACATCCACTCGTTTTTCACTGAATATCAGTATCAGGGGGGTTTCGATTTCTTTCAGTTTAATGGACAGTATTTTACCTGCCAGTCTCAAGCGGGCAGGTTTTAATACAGCTTCGCGATATAACAGATGATTCAGGGTTGTTTCCAGAAAGGCCGTTACTACCGGAAACAACACATTATCATTTGATGCCGCTGAACTCATACTACGGCTTGATGAAGGTGTTTCCATCTCAGAATTTGAATCCTTTATGCAGTGCAACAATCCCACCAGTCATGTTGGTGTAGTAAACCTGATCAAAGCCCGCATCTTCCATCATACCTTTTAAGGTTTCCTGATCAGGATGCATACGGATGGATTCTGTCAGATAGCGATAACTGTCCGCATCTTTCACAACCATCTGACCGATTCGGGGCAGAACATGGAATGAATAAACATCATAAAGCTTACTTAATGGTGCCAGTATTGGTTTGGAAAACTCCAGCACCAACAAACGTCCGCCTGGCTTAAGTACCCGATACATGGAACGTAGCGCTTTTTCTTTATCCGTGACATTACGCAAACCAAAGGAAATGGTAATACAATCAAAGTGGTTATCTGGGAAAGGCAGCTCTTCAGCATTGGCTTGAACATAACTGACATTGCCTACGATGCCGATATCGCGTAATTTTTCGCGTCCAACTTTCAACATTGAGTCGTTGATATCTGCCAGAACAACCTGACCTTTTTCCCCCACCATTCGGGAAAATTTTGCGGTTAGATCGCCTGTCCCACCAGCGAGATCAAGCACCTTATGACCACGGCGAACACCACTTGACTCAATAGTGAAACGTTTCCAGATACGGTGAATGCCAAATGACATCAAGTCATTCATTAAGTCATATTTCGAGGCCACAGAGTGAAACACCTCTGCCACCATCTCTTTTTTTTGTTCTTTGGCCACGGTGCGGAAACCAAAATCAGTGGTTTCTTTTGATTGATCTGCCATGTTATTTGTCCGCTTTTTATTCAAAAAAATTTATAGCCAGTGTACCAGCCTTTCTAACAAAACCCTATTCTGACTTCACTCATTTACCTGCAACGATTGGAAAGACTTATCAATTAACTGTGAATCAATAGGACGCTTTACATCCCCGCCTAAATCACGAAATGACAACTCGCAATTACCCCATCCACTCTGCCAACCAACGCAGGCCAAATGCTCCTGGTGCTAAGATACCGAATGCCCAAATCAATGCAGAAGCTAAGTTAGCAAGCTGAAAATGACGTTTTGGCATGGCACAAATTCCAGCCACCAGCGGTACAACGGCTCTCAACGGACCAAAAAAACGCCCAATGAAAACACCCCATACACCCCATCGTTCAAAGAAACGGTGTCCGCGAACCAACGTTTGAGGATGGCGAGAAAGCGGCCACATCTTGCCGACATCTTCTTTGTAATGGCAACCAAACCAGTAAGAAACCCAATCACCAAAGAAAGCGCCGGCGGCTGCGGCTATCCATATTGGCCAGAAGGTTAACCCACTTTCACCAATCAATGCACCTAATCCCAACAAAATGATCGTTGCTGGTAACAATAGGGAAATAAATGCCAACGATTCACCAAATGCCAGTAGGAAAATGATGGGAATTGCCCAAACTTCATGGGCTTTTACGAAGTTTATGACCAGTTCAATAATTTCATGCAGGCTCACATTAATCTTTCCTGTGTTATATCAATAAGATGTTATAGATTAGCCCTGAACAATCTGCCCAATGCTAACCTGATATTTTTATTCAATAAAATAAGTTTGTAGTTTTTCACGCGCAGCGATATTAAGCCCGATATCTTTTTCCAACCAAATATCAATACTGCCATAATGCTGGTTAATGCTATCAAGTGCAGTCAGTAAAAATTCTTCTCTCACTGAATAAACATAGGCAAATTTTTCAACCACACTTTCACTCATCATTTTTGCGTGTTCACTCAGTAAATAATCTCGGTACGGAGCTAACGTGATATTGGTCAACAAATAATCTTCCATCACCGTATCCAGATCCGCACCCAATGCGAATAAAACCAGTGCAGAACCTACTCCGGTCCTGTCTTTACCAACTGCGCAATGTTGTACAATTCCGCCTTTCTCGGGTTGCAATAATAATGTTGCTAATCTCTTATAGGCTGGATTGTTAATGGGTAGCAATTTATATAAGCGAGACATAAATGTTTTCACGTCGAATTGCTCCAGTATTTCCTTGTCTAACTTATCCAGATTGGCATCCACTTCTTTGGAAAGGGGATTGGCAGGAACATGGTGATAATGCGCCCCATTCCATATTCGATCGGGTTTATCCATAATTTCGCTGCTATCACGATAATCAATGATCTGCAAAAGGTTTTGATCCACTAAAAAAGCCTGATCATTGTCTGTCAGTCTGTCCAGTGAACCGGAACGAAATAACAATCCTGGTTTAATTCTGGTGCCGTTGTTCAGTGTCTTATTACCTAAATCACGAAAATTAATGCCGCCATTCAAAGGAAGTAGTGAAGGATGAGATAGAAATGTTGTGGTCATAGTCACTCTTGTTGCGATTAAAAAATAGTTAATAGAACAAACTATCTATTAGTACAAAATGCTATGACATTAGCAAATTTTAAAATGAAAGGAAGAAAAGATCGCACAAACGATAGGGCCAGAATATTCTGACCCTTGATGAAAGACGTTACAACAGACGGCGGGTGGCCTCCACAACTATCCCCAACGCATGACTTTCTGTTTGCTTCAGTAATTCAGCATCTGGGATTTCCTGTTGGGTTCGGTTAACAATCACACCCGCTACCATACCAGCCCGCAGTCCCTGACTTGCACACATGGTCAGTAATGTTGCTGATTCCATCTCAAAGTTCATTACGCCCATTTCTTGCCATTCTTTCATCGAACCCTGAAAACGACGAACGACACGGCCAGAATAAGTATCGTAACGTTCCTGACCTGGATAGAAAGTATCAGAAGAGGCAGTAATACCAACATGGGTAGCAGAACCAGATGCTTTTGCTGCTTCATACAAAGCATTTGTGCACTCAAAATCAGCAACCGCAGGGAACTCCATTGGGGCAAAGTGCAAGCTGGCACCATCCAAACGAACCGCGGCAGTCGTAACCAATACATCCCCTACATTGATATGTGGCTGAATTGCACCAGTTGTTCCGATACGCAGGAAAGTACGAACTCCCAACTGTGCCAATTCCTCTACAGCAATCGACGTTGAGGGACCGCCAATGCCTGTAGAGCAGACAACCACGGACTTTCCGTCAATTTCTGCACGCCAGGTTGTAAATTCACGGTGGGAAGCCAAATGTACTGGGTTATCCATCAGGCGCGCAATTTTCTCAACACGGTTAGGATCGCCGGGTACAATCGCCAGAATTGCGCCTTGCAGATCGCTTTTGGTGATACCTAAGTGAAACACATCAGACATATCAGACTCCTCAACGGACATGATTCAAAATATGAATACCTAAATTTAGTCACTACTCTGACATTTTTTAGTGATTTAAATCATCTTTAATTGATCTAAATAAGAAACACATACATAAATTTGTGATAAATATCACATTTAAAAATAACGCCCTCTACAGATCGCTATAGCTATTCACATAAAAGTTACATGACGAGATTAAGAAGCAATACACCACACAATCCGATTCCCCATGCAATTGTGGTAGGAATCGACCAAACGATAATCTGCTGCCTTGCATTTTTAATGCCCATCATCCGGTTAACCACCCAGAAAAAGCAGTCATTGAAGTAACTGAAAAACAGTGTACCCATCATCGCAGCTTGAGCCGCCACCAACATATTAACATCCGGTATCTGCTTGATAACCGGCGCAGAAATAGAAGCCGCAGTTATCATTGCCACTGTACCAGAGCCTTGAATTATGCGTATGAGCGTTGCAATGATAAATGGAATCAAAACAGGTGTTATGGGCAGGCCGGCAATATAATGCGCTAATATCGTCCCTGTTGAGCCTTCGTTCAACACGGCGCCTAATGCTCCTCCCGCTCCTGACACCAACAAAATAATGCCTACCGTTTTTAACCCTGTTTCCAGATGTTCAGTTACTTCATGCTTACTGACGTTTGGCATTAAGGTATAAACCGCCAGTAATACACTGATTGCCAGCGCAATAATGGGGGATCCTAGAAAATCAAAAATCTGAAAATAGAAAGCGTTCTCCCCACCAGCAAACTCATCAGTTTTCAATATCATTCCATTAATGACACCAATAAAAATCAGGACAATTGGCACGACGATGGGTAAAAGAGAAAGAAACAGGCTAGGAAGTGATTTTTGCTCTTTTTCTTCCATATAACGCTGATGTACTTGTGGCAAATTTTCTGCACTTTCTTCTGAATCACCAAGTTGATATTCAGGATATTTAGTCTCCAACCATTTTGCATAGCAGGTAATCCCAATGACGCAAGGCACCGCCAGTATCATACCAGCCAGCATCATTTGGCCGATACTCACTCCGAATATTCCGGCGACACCAAGCGGCCCTGGTGTTGGAGGAACAATATGGTGAGTCACCACTAACCCTCCCGCCAAAGCAACCCCAAGGGACAATACATTGCGTTTACCTTTCTTCGCCAATGCTTTCACCAGCGGATAGAGGATCACAAAAGCCGAATTCACAAATATGGGGATACTGACAATATAACCGGTAATCGCCAAAGCCCACTCTTCGCGCCTTTTACCCAGCCATTTAATCAGGCTAAAAGCGATCTGTTCGGTTGCTCCCGAGACTTCTAATATCCTCCCCATCATGCATCCCAATCCAATCACGATACCGATGTTGCCTAATGTCGAACCAAATCCTTTAGCGATCACTTCAACGATATTATTCATAGACAAACCACCTGATATTCCGGCGATTATTGCCACAATTAGCATAGCAATCAGGACATGAACGCGAGTCCGCAAGACCAGAAAAACCAGCGTAAATACCGCCACTCCCAACCCTATAATTGGAATATAAAACTCCATCACAAAACCTCATTAAAAATGGATAAATTGGAACATGCCATATTTGCTATGCTTTTCGCTATCAGAAATCGATATTTCTCCAAGGAAAATTTTAGATAGCATCTGTTTTATAAAACAATCCGCAAAAATACATTGCACAAGGGAGAAAGTGATTATTTATTATTAATCAGGACGGTGACAATAAGAGAGGATAGTTGAGATGAAAAATGAAAATCGCTTGACAATTATGTGTTGAAAATGAACCTGCCAGAAAAATAAATTTCTTTTTCACCCGCCACATTGCACTCACTGTGACGGGTATTCTCAGCTTATTTAAATTTAAACTGCTTGATTAAACTCTAAGTTAACTGTTTAACGAAGAGCGCAAGCGTTTTGCCGCTTCAACCATGTTTGCCAACGCTTGTCTGGTTTCCGTCCAACCACGAGTTTTCAAGCCGCAGTCAGGATTAACCCACAAACGCTCGACCGGAATACGATCAGCCGCTTTGCGTAACAATGCCTCAATCCATTCAACACTAGGGACGTTTGGTGAATGAATGTCATACACACCAGGCCCTATCTCATTCGGATATGAGAAATCTTCAAACGAATCCAGCAACTCCATATCCGAGCGTGAGGTTTCAATGGTGATCACATCCGCATCCAGTGCTGCAATGGATGGCATGATGTCATTGAACTCGCAATAACACATATGAGTGTGGATTTGGGTGTCATCTTTCGCGATTGCTGCACTCAGTTTGAAAGCATCCACCGCCCACTCCAGATATTCCTGCCACTCTTCTCTGCGCAGTGGTAAGCCTTCCCGCAATGCAGGTTCATCAATCTGGATAATGCCAATGCCTGCTTTCTGCAAATCATCAACTTCATCCCGCAAAGCCAACGCGATCTGTTTAGCGATGGTTTCACGGCTGACATCTTCCCTTGGGAATGACCAACAGAGAATGGTTACAGGCCCCGTCAACATGCCTTTGACTGGCTTATCAGTCAAGGATTGCGCATATGTCGCCCAGTTTACCGTTATCGCCTCTGGACGGCTAATATCGCCAATGATTACCGGTGGTTTCACGCAACGGGAGCCATAACTCTGCACCCAACCATTTTGGGTAAAGACATAACCGTCAAAGTGTTCACCGAAATATTCCACCATGTCGTTACGCTCAGCTTCACCATGTACCAATACATCCAGCCCCAAATGTTCCTGCTCTTGGATCGCCTGTTTGATATGCTCACTGATGTTGGCTCGGTAGTGCGTACTATCCACCCGACCTTTTTTGAAATCGAGACGCAGGCTACGAATTTCCGTTGTTTGTGGGAATGAACCTATGGTTGTTGTTGGCCACAGCGGTAAGTTATAACGTTGACGCTGAAGTTTAGCACGCTCAGGATATACCTGATTACGTTCACTATCCTGTGGCTTTATTGCCGCAATACGTTCAGCAACCGCTGCATTATTCACCCTTGTGGAACTGCGACGAGCACGAATTGGGGCACTATAGGCATCCAGCTCAACCTGTTTATTGCCTTCTGGTGCATTCAATGCTTGTGATAACAAAGAAAGTTCCGCACATTTTTGCAATGCAAAGGCAAACCAGCTTTTCACTTCTTCATCCAACCCAGTTTCATCATTCAGATCAATGGGGCTATGAAGCAATGAACAGGACGTGCCGATCCACACATTTCTCTTACCAACCAATGGTGCAACAAGCTGATATTTCTCACTCAAATCGGCTCGCCAAACATTGCGGCCGTTAATTACACCCAATGAAAGCAACCAATCTTCCGGTACAGATTTATCCAAATTCTCAAGAGAATCCCTTCCTGCAACCAAATCAACATGCAATCCTTGTACTGGCAGCGATTTTATGGTCTCCAGATTGTGACCGATGCTATCGAAATAGGTCGTCAGCAACAATTTCACTTGTCCCTCAAGTGCTTGATAAGCTGTTGAGAATGCCGCCAGCCACTCTTCTGGTAATTCCAGTACCAGAGCTGGTTCATCAATTTGTACCCATTCAATGCCACGTTTTGCCAGTTCCGCCAGCACTTGCTGGTATACCGGCAGGATATCTTTTAATAGAGACAAGCGATCAAAAACTTTGCCTTTCACCTTACCGAGCCATAAATAGGTCACGGGTCCCAAAAGAACAGGTTTTACGCTGTGCCCTAGTGCCAAAGCTTCATCAACTTCGTCCAACAATTGAGTCCAACCCAGTTTAAATTCCTGCCCTTCCTGAAATTCAGGCACGATATAGTGATAATTTGTGTTGAACCATTTCGTCATTTCCGAAGCTGCCGCAGGTGTGCCTGTTGGTGCCCGCCCACGAGCGATACGAAACAGTGTATCCAGATCAATATTGCCATCTTCATTTTGATGACGCGGTGGAACATTGCCCAGTAACAGGCTTGTAGTCAATACTTGGTCATACCAGGCAAAATCACCAACGGGGACTAAATCAACACCCGCTTCTTTTTGTTGTTGCCAGTGACTTGCACGTAATTCACGACCTGTCTCCAGCAATTCCTGTTGAGAAATTTTACCCGCCCAATAGTTTTCTTGCGCCTTTTTTAGTTCTCTTTTCAATCCGATACGTGGAAAACCTAATGTATGATTCAAAACCGTCATGTCGTCACCCGTAAATTTTTAGCCGTCTAGATGTTTACACTTCTATAATCAACAGGTAGTGTATAAACCACAAGCGCAAATTATTCATTATCATCTTGAAGGTTTTTCATGATCGAGCTAAAACACTTAAAAACACTACAAGCACTGAACCATTGTGGCTCACTCGCAGCAGCGGCAAATTATTTGCACCAAACGCAATCTGCCCTTTCCCATCAGTTCAGTGAATTAGAACACCGGCTGGGATTTAAATTATTTATTCGTAAAAGCCAACCCTTGAAGCTAACGGCTCAAGGAGAAGTGTTATTAAAGTTGGCAGAGCAAGTCTTACCCTTAGTGACAGCTTCCTTACGTCAATGCCATGAGCCGGAAGAGACAAACTTACGCATCGCCATTGAGTGTCATAGCTGTATTCAATGGCTGACACCCGCACTTAAGCGTTTTCGTGAAAGTTGGCCACAGGTTAATGTAGACTTTAAATCTGGAGTGACATTTGATCCTCAACCAGCCCTGCAAAAACGCGAACTGGATATTGTTCTGACATCTGACATTATTGCAGACAGTAACCTGCACTATACGCCACTGTTTGATTATGAAGTGAAATTGGTGATCGCACCAGATCATCCACTGGCAAATAAACGCGATATTCGTCCACAAGATCTCGCGGCCGAAACTTTGCTGATTTATCCTGTCCAACGCCAACGGATGGATATCTGGCGACGTTTTCTCCAACCTGCGGATATTACTCCAACATTAAAAACTGTCGACAATACGCTATTGTTAATTCAGATGGTTGCCGCCCGATTGGGTATTGCCGCCTTACCACACTGGGCGGTGGAAACATTCGAAAGACAAGGATTGATTGTAACCCAAACATTGGGAGAGGGATTATGGAGCAGATTGTACGCTGCCAGCCGAGAAGGGGAGCAGCGCCAACCCGCTATTGATACTTTTATTCGTTCTGCGCGCCAGCACGCAGTGGACAATTTGCCGTTTGTGAAACGGGTTTCAGTATCCAACGGTGATGCACCCAAAGTGACGCAACAATCAGGCTGCCTCCAATGGTAAAGCTCAGCCAATTAGGATGCTGCTGCCAAATTGCAAAATTGACCAATAACCCCGCCGGAACCAACATATTATTCATAATTGCCAGTGCTCCGGCATCCACTTGGGTGGCACCATAGTTCCACATAAAGTAGCCAATCCCCGACGCACCAACACCCAGCCAAATCAAAACGCCCCACTGTAGCTGAGTTTTTGGTAATTTTTGCGGATCACCAAACATGAGCCAACCGATGATAGCAACAACACAAGCGCCCAGATAGAACCATGAAAATGCCACTCGTTGTGGAATTGGATGGACCTCCATCAAGCGCTTATAACCAACCTGACCAATCGCAAAGAAAATATTTGCCAATTGTACTAGCAGCAAGCCAACCCAGAAAGATTCACTCAATCGGTCATAGCGAATAATCGCTGCACCAGCCACTGCCAATAAAGAACTCAAGGCATACCCCCAGCGTAATCGCTGGCGCCCCATCAGGTCATAAACTAATGTGACATAGAGCGGCGTCATGATGGTAAACAGTAAAAATTCTGCCACAGTCAGGTAATGATAGGCATGAAATACAAACAAATACATCACACCAAGCTGACAGGCACCGACGGCCATATACAGTGAAATGACTTTAAGAGATAACCCACGCCAGCGTAAAAATGGTAAAAAAACCATTGCTGCCAACATGACCCTGACAAGAACCGAAAACCAGCTATCAACCTGACCGGCGAGATAAGCGCCAATCAGGCTAAATGAGGCGGCCCACAAAAATGTTGTGATCGTTAACAGCCACATAATTTATAGGTCTTTTACCTTTTATTGATCTTTTTCCACTAAAAGCGCTTCCAGCAAATCAAGATCATGCAGCAACGTTTGTAGCGTTTCATTACTAATCTTACGGGTTGCACGCAGGTGATATAACTCTCCTCGTTCAGCCCTTAATGCCGTCAAACGGAAGCGCCGCTCTAAATCTTCAACCATCAGGTTATGCTCGATTTCATCCGTTCCCGCAGTACGGCGCCGTAAATAACCGGTAACACGAGAAGCAATTTCACTAATAACTTCTGCATCCAGTTTTTCTTCAGTGCTGGCCGACAGACGCTCTTCCATCTTATTCATACTGACAATCGCAACTTCAGCCATTGCCGCTTTTGCCATTCTGATTTCATTGAGATCTGCCAGCTTATCTCCAACTTTCATGCCACGCAGCAGCAAAGGCAAAGCGATAACCCCGACAAAAAGGGAGAACAGAATCACACCCGCAGCAATGAAAATTAACTGATAACGTGCCGGGAACGGATCACCATCTGGCAAGAACAATGGCACCGACAACGCACCTGCCAGCGTAATTGCCCCACGAACCCCCGCAAATGAAGCCAACCATAACTCACGAGTCGTATAAGAGGCAAACTGAAGCGGTTTTTTCTTTATCAGCATCTTGCTGGTATTTTTCATCAGCCATAACCAAGTGAATCGCAGTAATACCAGCGCAACGTAAATGACACCAACGACAGCGAACAGCATCCAGGTTTCAACATTTGGGTCAAGCTCAGCTTGAGCTACCGATGTTTCCCAGATGCCCGGCAATTGCAGCCCCAGCATGATAAACACCAGGCCATTGAAGACAAAGGCCAGCATTCCCCATACATTATCAGCCCGCAGACGCATATCCAGTGGAGCGTTGCGGATCACTCCGGCTTTACTGATAGTCATACCTGCGGCAACCGCAGCCAAAATCCCTGATACACCGATATGTTCAGCAATCATATAGGAAGCAAACGGTAACAGCATCATAAACATGATTTGAGTTGCAGGATCATCCCCACTCCAGCGACTCATCAAGCGTAGTGATTTACTGTATAACCATGTGATGGCGATACCCGACAACAAACCACCAATCGCAACCTTGAAAAACTCCACCGTTGCGCCAGTGACAGTAAATACCATTGTGCCCATGGCAATCGCCACAGCAAATTTCAGCGCCACCAGACCGGAAGCATCATTCATTAATGCCTCCCCTTCCAGCACGCTCATCATATTTTTAGGAATACGCCCTTTTCCAACAATTGATGACAATGCCACCGCATCTGTTGGGGATAATACCGCCGCCAGTGCAAAAGCAGCAATAAGTGGGATACTCGGCAATAACCAATAGATCAAATAGCCAATGCCAATAACCGTCACCAATACCAATACTAAAACTAAAATGACGATTTCACGCCCATGCTGGAAAAACTCTCTGGTTGGTGTTTTCCAACCATCAACAAATAACAAAGGAGGGATAAGTAAAACGAGGAAGAGTTCAGGATCAAAAGTAACGTGTAAACCAAAATGAGGCCAGGCCAGCAACGCTCCCATTGCTATTTGCACTATCGGCAAGGGGATACGTAACGGAATCATTTTAGTAAGAACACCAGAAACTGACACCACCAAAATCAAGATCAAGATAGTAAAGAATATTTCCATGTTACCCTTACAAATTGCCAAAAATCCGTCAGTGGAAAGATTGTGACTGTTTTTTACTGTTAATAATAGCGCTAATAACCATAAATATTACAGTTATTAAAGAAAATCAAAAAGCAATCACATAGTGAATCAATAAATATTGATTCATTTTTCTATTTTATGCTTATCGACTTGAGCGTGTTGAAAAATTAATACTTTTTAGAATGTGCCTGGCAATCACAGTATGACTAACATTGGAATAGTAAGGATGTGAAGGGATGCGCAAACCCTATTGTTTGCGCATTCTATTTTAATTAGATGGCCCAATTTCCGGCATAAAATACCACTAATACAATGGCAAGTATCACTGTACCAATATTCAGTTTACGCCATTCGCCCGAAAAAATACGCCCAACAACCAGCGCACTGAAACCCAGCATAATACCTGTGACGATATTACAAGTCAGCACGATAAATACGGCGCACAATAAACCTGACATTGCATCAACAAAATCATCAAAATTCAGCTTTCGCACATTACTCAGCATCAGTAATCCGACATACATCAAGGCAGGAGCCGTAGCATAGCCAGGAACCAAATACGACAGCGGAGACAGGAATAAAATCAACAGGAATAAAATACCAACTATGGAGGCGGTTAAACCCGTTTTTCCGCCAGCAGCGGTTCCTGCGGCAGACTCAATATAAACCGCGGCGGGGGAAGAACCGATCGCACCGGCAAAAATACTACTAACAGAATCTGCTGTCAGTGCCTTGCCACCATTGATAATCTGGCCTCTCTTATCCAATAAATTGGCTTGTCCCGCCACAGCCCGAATTGTACCTGTTGCATCAAATATCGCTGTCATTACCAGCGCCAAAACACTAGGTAATACAATAGGCTGTAACGCTCCCATAATATCCATACTGAACATCAGGGACAGACCATCTTCCCCCAATGTAGGAAACTTAAAGAACCCTTGATATTTAACGGCTGGATCAAAAATCAAACCGATGATAGAAATTGCGATAATCACCAACAGAATACCGCCCGGCACTTTTTTTCGCTCCAGACCGATAATTCCCGCCAGTCCCAATAGCGTCATAACTACAGGAAATGAATTCAATGAACCAAACGCAACAGGCAAACCTGCATGTGGATTCTTAATCACCAAGCCAACACCATTGGCTGCAATTAACAATAAAAATAACCCGATGCCAATACCCGTTCCATGTGCAATGCCCATTGGCATATTACGCAAAATCCACGCTCGCACGCCCGTTACTGAAATTAACGTAAATAGACACCCCATCAGGAACACCGCACCGAGTGCCACGGGAATGCTTACCTGCTGCCCTAATACCAGGCTGAATGCGGTAAATGCAGTCAATGAGATCGCACAACCAATCGCCATTGGCAAATTGACCCACAATCCCATCAATAACGAACCGATACCAGTCACCAGACAAACAGAAATAAACACAGCGGTATGAGGAAATCCGGCTTGCCCAAGCATCCCCGGTACCACAATAACGGAATAGACCATCGCCAAAAATGTCGTTAATCCGGCAAGAATTTCCTGACGTACCGTCGATCCACGTTCAGTAATCTTAAAATACCTATCGAGTTTGCATTGAGTTGGTGCCTGCATACCAGACATGTTTTTCCCCTGCTTCTGTTAAATATGTCGCTTTAAAAAACGCTCATTCTATTTCTTCACTTCTCCAAACGAAAACGATTACGTCACAAGATAATAAAAATCAATGCTGTGTTCATTGGTTCAACCATTCGCTTGCGCAATCGTTTGGCTTTTTGGGTAAAGAAACTGTGAGAAAATTTGAGGCGGACGATTATCCAGTGAATCAGGGATAAGAATCAAGCGATAATCACATCGAAGATGATAAAACTCATGCGCTGTATTTTGTATGTTAACAAGGTAACTGGTTAACATTGAGGCATATTTACTCAATAATGAGAAAAAGAATATTTTGCCGTAGGAAATTCTGGTCTTCTAACTCAGTTATCAAAGCCGTAGATTTGCTGGCTGATGAAATAGGTCTTATAACCTATAATAATCAATATATTACCTAATTCCTGCGCCATATCGACACATTTTTATGCGGCCTTTAAGCCTGACCTTGTGTAAAATCCCCTCAATTCGATTTTTGACTGGTTCATTAGGATTTCTGTAAGAATTAAGGAGATAAACCATGACAACTTATGCCCTGGTAGGTGATATCGGCGGTACAAATGCACGCCTGGCATTATGTGATGTAGATACTGGGCAACTGAGCGCAGTCGAATTCTATCCCTGTGCACATTATGAAACACTTGAAATTGTTATCCGCCAATATTTGAAACAGCAGAACTGTGAGGTTAAATATGGCTGTATCGCTATTGCCTGTCCGGTGACGGATGATGTGATCAGTATGACCAACCACAGTTGGCGTTTTTCTGTTAGCCAAATGAAAGCATCGCTGGGATGGGAACGTTTTGAGGTGATTAACGATTTTACTGCCGTTTCCCTCGCCATTCCGGTTTTGGGGGCAGATGATGTCATTCAGATTGGTGGAAAGCAACCTCAGGCTAAACGCCCCATTGCGGTTTATGGTGCAGGAACTGGATTAGGTGTCGCACATCTTATTCACACAGGAACCCAATGGATGAGCTTGCCTGGTGAAGGTGGTCATGTGGATTTTGCGCCAGAGAGTACAGAAGAAGATCATATGTTGAGCGTACTGCGTGAAGAATATGGTCATGTCTCCGCTGAACGTGTCCTTTCTGGGCCTGGTTTGGTGAATATTTACCGTTCTCTGATGAAACTTAACGGTCAAGTCGCCGAAGATATTACCCCTCGCGATATTTCTGACCGTGCACTGAGTGAAAATTGCCCTATCTGCAAACAAGCGTTAGAACTCTTCTGTACCGCATTAGGGCGTTTTGGTGGGAAGAAACTTAACGGTCAAGTCGCCGAAGATATTACCCCTCGCGATATTTCTGACCGTGCACTGAGTGAAAATTGCCCTATCTGCAAACAAGCGTTAGAACTCTTCTGTACCGCATTAGGGCGTTTTGGTGGGAATTTAGCTCTGAATCTTGGCGCATTTGGCGGTGTTTATATTGCGGGTGGGATCGTCCCGCGTTTCCTTGATTTCTTCCAAAAATCAGGTTTCCGGCAAGGGTTTGAAAACAAGGGCAGATTTACGGACTATTTAAAAGATATTCCTGTGTATCTGGTTACTCATGATAAACCAGGGTTATTGGGTGCGGGATCTTATATTCGCCAATCACTAGGTAAAGCGATTAGTTAAATAGAACCGAGATATTTATATTCTCTCATGCTATTTATTTGATTTTATGGTAATAATTTTGATAAATATTTAGCATGAGTATTTTATGAGTAAGATTTTTCGGGTATTCGGAAAACTTGGTTGACGGAACCACATGAAGAGATAATATCTTCAGAAACATTATTCTCGCTATGTCCAAGATAATGTAGATTTGCTCGTGGTGATTGACCAACCGATGACGTCTGAGGTTCGGGAATGTCTGGCTGCCGATTTAATGATGATATCGGGGCGATATCCTTCTGATCCTGATGGACGTCGCCCTGTTGAACTGATTGTTTTCTTGTGCGCCGATCTCTCCACATCACGTTATCCTGCCCGGAGCGAATTTATTTACGGCGAGTGGTTGCGTCACGAATATGAGGCAAGAGAAATTCCCAAGCAGGTTTGTGATCCAGAACTTACCTTGGTATTGGCTCAATCACGACAGGAAGCGATTCCTCTGGTCGGCCCTAACGCCAGCAGCCTTCTACCCGCTATTCCAAGATCGGATATTTACCGTGCTATTAAAGATGTCTTACCGGCTTTAATTGAGACACTACAGGGAGATGAACGCAATGTTCTGCTAACACTAGCTCGTATGTGGCGAACATTAGTTACTGGAGAGTTTGTCTCTAAGGATGTTGCTGCCGATTGGGCGGCTGCTCGCCTTCCAGCTATACAGGCCGCAGTTTTAACCAATGCGCGGGAGAACTATTTGAGAGGACGTGAAGAAGATTGGCGAAATCGCCAGCAAGAACTTCAGCTCACGGTAAGTTCACTGCACGATTGTGTGCTAACAAATCTATGTGTATTGGCTCAGACTTGATCTGGCAATCATCAAAACAAAGCGAACAATTGCCAGATCAAATTTAAACGACTACAGATTGCAAAATTGCGACTGGCTCTGACCAGATATCAAGCCGCTCTTTCAGTCCACTTAGAACGGAATATCATCATCGAAATCCATCGGCGGCTCATTGCTCTGTGGCATAGGAGACTGCGCTGGACGAGATGGAGCACCGCCGCTGAATTGCTGAGAAGCTTGCGGCTGCTGTGGTTGCCCCCAACCGCCTTGTGCTGGTGCATCCTGTGCTGCGCCACTACGGCTACCCAACATCTGCATTACCCCACCGATAGGATTGACCACAACTTCCGTGGTGTAACGATCCTGACCGTTCTGATCCTGCCATTTGCGAGTCTGCAAAGAACCTTCGATATAAACCTGAGAGCCTTTGCGCAGATATTCACCGGCGACTTCTGCCAATTTGCCGAAAAATACGACACGATGCCATTCAGTTTTCTCTCTCATCTCACCGGTTTGCTTATCACGCCAGCTCTCAGACGTTGCCAGAGTAATGTTGGTAACTGCACCGCCATTCGGCATATAGCGAACTTCTGGGTCCTGTCCCAAATTACCCACTAAAATAACTTTGTTTATGCCTCTGCTGGCCATTGGGAATACTCCTGATGAAATGAATTTTGCTAAAAACGGATTTCTCTAATTATAAGCAAAGTAGTTTACCATGCGAGGGGTAAGTTTAAACAGAGAGCCGTTATATTATACTTTGCGAAGCGCATCGTACTTTATACTGTCATGGTTACAGCACGATTGTCCGTCAAGCACTGTATATCCATTCAGCAATGTTTGTGCAATAATAACGCGTTTATGAGTTTTGCTCTATCAATAATCTGGGAAGTGGTATATGGATAACATCGAAGTTCGGGGCGCTCGCACCCATAATCTTAAGAATATCAATTTAATAATTCCCCGTGACAAGCTGATAGTCATTACCGGGCTATCTGGTTCCGGTAAGTCATCTTTGGCTTTCGATACCCTGTATGCAGAAGGGCAGCGTCGCTATGTTGAATCCCTCTCTGCCTATGCTCGCCAGTTTTTGTCACTGATGGAAAAACCAGATGTCGATCATATTGAGGGGCTGTCCCCAGCCATTTCCATTGAGCAAAAATCTACTTCCCATAACCCACGCTCTACGGTGGGAACGATAACTGAAATTCACGATTATCTCCGTCTGCTATTTGCACGAGTCGGTGAACCACGTTGTCCTGAGCACAATATCACGCTGGCGGCGCAAACGATAAGCCAGATGGTAGATAACGTCCTGACATTGCCAGAAGGCCAACGCCTGATGTTACTGGCTCCTGTTGTCAAAGAGCGTAAAGGCGAACATAGCAAGCTGCTGGATAATCTCGCTGCACAAGGCTATATCCGCGCCCGTATTGATGGTGAAGTGTGTGACCTTTCCGATCCACCAAAACTCGAATTACAGAAAAAACACACTATCGAAGTCGTCATTGACCGCTTTAAAGTGCGTGCTGACCTCGCCCAGCGATTGGCGGAATCATTCGAAACCGCATTGGAGCTTTCCGGTGGTACTGCCGTTATTACCAATATGGATGATACGCAGGCCGAAGAACTGGTCTTCTCCGCCAACTTTGCCTGTCCAACCTGTGGCTATAGTATGAGCGAGTTGGAGCCTCGTTTATTTTCCTTCAACAATCCCGCTGGCGCTTGCCCTACTTGTGATGGTTTAGGGGTTCAGCAATTTTTTGACCCCGAACGAGTTGTCCAGAATGAAGGTATTTCCCTTGCCGGAGGTGCTATCCGTGGTTGGGATCGCCGTAACTTCTATTACTTCCAGATGCTGAGATCACTGGCAGAACACTACAAGTTCGATATCGAAATACCGTTTAATCAGTTAAGCCCGACCATTCAAAAAGTGGTTTTATACGGTTCAGGCAAAGAATCTATCGAATTTAAATATACCAATGATCGTGGCGATGTGACGGTTCGTCACCATCCGTTCGAAGGTGTGCTGCATAATATGGAACGCCGCTATAAAGAGACAGAATCCACCGCCGTACGGGAAGAGTTGGCAAAATATATCAGCAATCGATCTTGCATTTCCTGCGATGGAACGCGACTGCGTAAGGAAGCGCGTTATGTCTTTATCGGAAATACTACACTGCCACAAATTTCAGATTTCAGCATTGGTCATGCGATGGAGTTTTTCCAAAATATCAAACTGAGTGGACAACGTGCCCAAATTGCCGAAAAAGTCCTGAAAGAGATCCGTGATCGCCTGACATTCTTGGTTAATGTTGGATTAAATTACCTGACGCTCTCCCGTTCAGCAGAAACTCTTTCAGGTGGGGAAGCCCAGCGTATCCGTTTAGCAAGCCAGATTGGTGCAGGCCTTGTCGGTGTAATGTATGTACTGGATGAGCCTTCTATTGGCCTGCATCAAAGGGATAATGAGCGTTTGCTGGAAACATTGCTGCACCTGCGCAATTTGGGCAACACGGTTATCGTTGTCGAACATGACGAAGATGCCATCCGTGCGGCTGACCATATTATTGATATCGGGCCAGGTGCGGGCGTACATGGTGGCGAGATTGTTGCCGAAGGAACGATTACCGCTATCATGGAAAACCCCAAATCGCTCACCGGAAAATTCCTCAGTGGTGAACGTCAAATTGCTATTCCAGAGCAGCGCGTACCTGCTAATCCAGATAAGATGCTGAAATTGATTGGTGCAAAAGGCAATAACCTGAAAAAGGTGACATTAAATCTACCTGTTGGCCTGTTTACTTGTATTACAGGGGTTTCTGGTTCCGGTAAATCAACGTTAATCAATGATACGTTGTTCCCTATTGCACAGCGTCAGTTAAACGGAGCAACAAATATTAATCCCGCCCCTTATATCGATATCCAGGGTCTTGAGCATTTTGACAAAGTGATCGATATTGATCAAAGCCCGATCGGCAGAACCCCGCGTTCAAACCCTGCCACTTATACTGGCGTGTTCACGCCGGTCAGGGAGTTATTCTCTGGCGTTCCTGAATCCCGTGCCCGTGGTTATACACCGGGGCGTTTCAGCTTCAATGTCAAGGGCGGACGTTGCGAAGCTTGTCAAGGCGATGGGGTCATTAAAGTTGAGATGCATTTCTTGCCTGATGTTTATGTGCCTTGCGATCAATGCAAAGGCAAGCGTTACAATCGCGAAACGCTGGAAATCAAATATAAGGGCAAAAATATTAATGAAGTGCTGAACATGACCATCGAAGAGGCTCGTGAGTTTTTTGATGCCGTTCCTGCTCTTTCCCGTAAACTGCAAACCTTAATAGATGTCGGTCTTTCCTATATTCGTCTGGGGCAATCTGCAACAACCCTTTCCGGCGGGGAAGCACAACGAGTAAAACTGGCACGGGAATTATCTAAACGGGGTACAGGTCAGACACTGTATATCCTTGATGAGCCAACAACCGGCCTGCATTTTGCCGATATTCAGCAACTACTGTCCGTTTTGCATCAATTGCGGGATCAAGGAAATACTATTGTCGTGATCGAACATAATTTGGATGTGATCAAAACTGCTGACTGGATTGTCGATCTTGGCCCTGAAGGTGGTAACGGTGGTGGTGAAATATTGGTATCAGGAACACCAGAAGAAGTCATTCAATGTGAAAAATCTCACACTGCTCGTTTTTTGAAACCAATATTTGAACAAGAGTAATTTATTAATTTTAAAACCGAATTATCTATAACTCTCCTCACTTCGTGGGGAGTTTTTTATTTATTCTCTAGCTAATTATTAATTCCAATTTATTACGGGTAATAAAGCCTTTTCTTACAGTCAGTTCAGATGAAACAGCCTTTCGTGAATTAATATTGTATTGTTGATCTAATGTTATTAATGTTCACATTGCCAGAGCATTAATGCCATAATGGTGTAACATATGCTTTAAACTTATAATGGAGATTAACCATGTATATGTTTTTACCGTTTTTAATTGCGCTAGTTAGCATCGCCACTGTCATTAGCGGCAAGAAAAAGCTGACGTATACTCTTTGGTTTGCTTTATTCATCATCACGGTATTTTGGTTTAAATATCATGCAACTGATGCATTGAACCTTTCTTTCTGATAGGGGATCGTAATGAATAATACAATGTCAGCACCACGTAATATTAACCTTGCAATGGCCTTGAATATTCTGGGTTTGTTCGGTATTAGTGTGGTTTTGATAATCGCGTTTTATTATCAATTAGCACGCTTTGAACTTCCTTGCCCATTATGTTTATTGCAGCGAGCAGGTATTATCATGATTGGGTTTGGTTTTTTGTTTAATATTTATTTTGGCATAAAAAATGCCCATTATAGCCTTTCACTGCTTGGCTGCATTGTGACTGGTTTCATTGCTATGCGTCAGGTTTCTCTCCATATCATGCCGGGAGATATGGGATATGGTTCAACTTTCTTCGGCCTGCATTTTTATAGCTGGGCTGCAATTCTATCTATTCTGACTATTATTGCCATCGCAGCTATCATCCCCCTGAAAGCAGGCAATTTTGATTCAGCAAGATACACACCACCAACATTAGGCAAAATTGCCATGGGCTTGTTCGCATTTTTAATTGCAGCTAATCTGGTTTCCACCATATTAGAATGTGGTAGCGGACAATGTGATGACAACCCAACGTTCTATCAGTTATTACAAAAGTAATTTTTATTTATATTGAACCAGTAAGACAGAAGGCCGCATAATTCCAGCAGCCTTCTACTTTTTTCAACTGAATGTTTTCAGGCCGATTCTTTTCACCAAAATCCCCAGCAACATATTCCGCAGTTATCGATTTAACATCTTAGAATCAACGACATAGCAGACTTCATGTGCCTCTTCAGGTGTCGGAACCTCCAACTTACTAAGCATCCGATCCATCACTTTATCCGGTACAGCATATTGACGATTGCGATTCTGTTGCCGCCAGAGTTGGTAGTCTTGTTCAATATAAACAAGCCTAACTCTGGCATCATAACTCACAAACAATTTGATCAGTTGCTGGCGCATCTGCCTTGTCAAATTTGTAGCATTCCAAATAAAATCTTGCCTGCCACGTAACTTATTTCTAGCATGCTGCTTTGCTTGCTGTACAACCCAACCATTAGCACTCTTATTTTCCGGGCTAATTTGGTACTCACGACGAATTGTATCCAGACTAATCACAGGTATACCTTCACCATGTTGCTGGATAAAATGGTCTTTACCCATGCCCGGTAATCCACACAACAAAGTTACCTGACTGCCATAGTTATCATAAGGCTGATAATTGGGTTGTTCACTCTCCGTAGAAAAGTAATGAAAACGGGCATCGCTGGAAGAAAATACCCGTGGCTCCCTCCAGCAACCTTGTTCACGGCAGTAAAGTTCAAATAGTTCAATACGTCCCAACAATTCCTGTACATCATGGCATATGCGTCCCAATACATCCGCTTTTGCCAATAAGGCTAGTAAATAAGTATCGACACGCAATGATGCTGCCAATAATGCCTTTTGTGGGTTAGGATTTTCCATTAACCACAATGGTAAGCCATGAAAACGTATAAGCGCAGCTATCTGTTCCCGTATTGCAAATGGCGTTGGTATTTGCTGAAACAAAATTTGCCTGGTTGTTAACTCTCCTTTGCGCGCGTGTCCCGGAGAAATAATGCGTCCATCCCAATCTACCCGCGTCGTATTGCGTTTCTCCACATCGTGTAACAATGCTGCCGTCCAAAGAATTTCCTGTTCTTCTGGGACCAATAATGAATATTCAGGCAGTTGCTCCAATGCAGACAATACCATTTGAGTGTGGATTGCAACATCACCTTCGGCATGATGAATAGGATCTTGTTGAACCCCCTCCATATCAGCGATAAAAGAGAAAGTTGAAGATAAATAATCCCATGATTTATGGTGACTGAATACCCAATTCATTCTCTTTCTCCTTTT
The DNA here is from genome assembly GCF_036512875.1 of Xenorhabdus taiwanensis. Lineage (GTDB taxonomy): Bacteria > Pseudomonadota > Gammaproteobacteria > Enterobacterales > Enterobacteriaceae > Xenorhabdus > Xenorhabdus taiwanensis. The sequence goes on from NZ_AP028978.1 coordinate 3,323,339, forward strand.
TCACTATATCTATCTGAACCAGAAAGATGCTCGAAATATAAAGGAGCCCTTTGCCAATGCCGCTTCCAATGAATATCCGTCTTGACGTGATTTTTTCGTACATATTTAAAAACATGATGCGGAAAATCAGTCACCAAATACTCGCCTGCATCTCGACTGACAATGCCTTCCATTGAGCATGCTTGCCCTGTTTGTGTATCCCACGAAGAAAAACAACTCCCCTGCTTTGCCATTTCAATAATATTTTGCATAAATGCCGATTCGTTCTGTATTTCAGGCAGATTGATTTCAGGCACAGTCGGAAAATCGAATAATGCAGCATAAAATTTGACGTCTTCCCAACTGAGCCAATAATCTTTAATACGCACAGCAAACACAAAGAAATATTCTTCAATATGGCGATATTCAATAGAGTGAATGGCATAAAGATTTTCACCAAAGATCTCGATATCGCCTAAATCATCTTTAATCAACTGCCAACGCTGACGAATTTGTTGAGTCCATGCCGATTGTGTTGTTGCAGCATGTGAACGGGCAAATACACCATAGCGGTTCAAGCAATTATTCTCACCATCCAACTTTTCGGTATGAATAAGTTGCTTAATTTTTTTCATATCGTGCCACCAATGATGATTAATACGATCATCACTAGTCGTGCCTGGCGAGAACGGGTAATGGAACGTTCTACCATACTTTCTTGATTGCATGTCCATAATGCGTTAACTCTTTTGATAATTATCCCAATAAAAACAATAGTGCTTTTACCGATTAATATTCATCTGAATAACTGATGAAAGAGTTCAAGAGTTGGTATTACATTTTATTTATTTCCATTCAGTTAACCTTTTCATGGGAAAAAGTTAAGTTAGATATTCGATTGGGTTTAATATTGAAGTCACAGGAAAGTATTAAAAGTTCAGGGGGTTACTGTATATGAATCTGTAATAAATTGACACAACGAATAAGATTAGATCACAAATAACCAATAAAAATCTTCTATTTTAGGCTACAGTAGGCATAACTGTAATATGGCAGACCAATTCATCTCATTATACGAGATATTCTATAAAGCCGCTCACTGAACGGCTTGGAATAGTTAACAATTGTAATTATCAATCGTTTTTCTAAATTTCTTTACGTGCATGCAATAAAAATCACTAACTCACCGCAGCAAACGCTTCTGCAATGGGTTGCACGTTATGATGATTCACGCCAGCCATGCAAACTCGGCCAGAACCGACCAAATAGACGCCAAATTCTTCACGTAATCTATCAACTTGTGTCTGACTGAATCCGGTATAACTGAACATTCCACGCTGTTTCAGTAAATGGTCAAAGTTTTTCTCTGGCAGTGCTTGTTGCAGGGCATTTACTAATACTGTCCGCATTTCCAGAATACGCAAGCGCATCCGTTCAACTTCATCCAGCCATTGGTTTTTTAATTCAGGGTTGCTTAATACCCTGGCAACAATCTGCGCCCCAAAATTTGGAGGACTGGAGTAAATACGGCGCACCGTCGCTTTCAATTGTCCCAAGACATGTTCAGCCGCTTTTACATCGTCACAGATAACTGATAATCCACCAACACGCTCACCATACAGCGAGAAAATTTTCGAGAATGAGTTGCTGACCAAACAAGGTAACTTCGCATTTGCCATTGCACGGATTGCGTAAGCATCCTCTTCCATACCATCGGCAAATCCCTGATAAGCGATATCAAGGAAAGGAAGCAATTCCCGCTCTTTAGCAACCTGAACCACCTGATCCCATTGCTCATTGGTGAGATCTGAACCTGTTGGGTTATGGCAGCAAGGGTGCATTAAGATAATACTTTTTGGCGGCAATTGCTTGAATGTTGCCAGCATTTCGTCAAATTTTACCCCTTTGGTTTTATCATCAAAATAAGGATAATAATTCACCTTGATGCCTGCTCCGCCAAAAATAGCGGCATGATTTTCCCACGTCGGATCACTACACCATACTTCAGAATCAGGGAAATAACGGTGTAAAAAATCAGCCCCTACTTTTAATGCGCCTGAGCCACCCAGTGTTTGAATCGTCGCAACACGTTGTTGGTTTAATAGTGGATGATCTTTGCCAAACAGCAGTTCCTGAATTGCCGTGCGATACGCAAGCAATCCTTCCATTGGGAGGTAAAGAGAAGCAGACTGTGGCAAGACGTTTATTTGTTTTTCAGCAGTTGCAACAGCCTGTAATTTTGGGGTTATACCCTGTTCATCGTAATACAGCCCGATGCTCAGATTTATTTTTTCTGCGCGGGGATCGTTTTTGAATTTTTCCATTAACGACAGGATAGGATCGCCCGCATACGCATCAACATTCTGGAACATTACGTCATACTCCCTGCTATTGTGTTATTTATTAAAAGTGCAATAACAGACAATATAACTTACCCTGATTATTCGTCTAGATATTCCATCGCAACACGTGAGGTCAATTTCGTAATCAGCTCATAAGCACTGATCCCCGAATGCTCCGCAATTTTTTCAACTGGCAGGGTATTCCCCCAAAGGATAACTTCGTCCCCAACTTTATCCTGACATGTTGGTCCCAGATCCACAGTAATCATATCCATAGATACACGGCCAACAAGTGGCACTTCCCGACCATTGATAAATACTGGTGTACCGACAGGTGCACTACGGGGATAGCCATCACCATATCCTATTGCCACAACGCCAAGACATGTGTCTCGTTCACTGCTCCACGTACCTCCATATCCTACTGCTTCTCCCGCTTTGTGTTTACGTACGGCAATTAAGCTGGATTTGAGTGTCATGGCAGGGAGTAAATTAAAATCGTCAGCGGTTTTATCTGCCATCGGCGAAGCACCATACATCATGATGCCGGGACGAACCCAGTCCAAATGCGCCTTTGGCCATAATAAAATCCCCCCTGATGCAGAGATGGATTTCTCGCCAGCTTTATCCACAATAAATGCCATGAAGCGCTCAATTTGTTGCTGGGTCGTTTCAACTGTAGGTTCATCTGCACGGCTAAAATGGCTGATGATATTAACGGGTTGCTCAACATTACGACAGCGGCTCAGACGTTGATAAAATGCGTCTGCTTCATCGATCCTGATACCCAGACGGTGCATTCCTGTATCGAGTTTCATCCACACTTTAATCGGATGGGACAAATCCGCCTGTTCCAAGGCTTCAAGCTGCTCAATGCTATGCACGACGGTTTCAATATGATTGACGACTAAAACGGGGAGATCTGCCGCTTCAAAAAAACCTTCTAATAGCAAGATTGGCTTGACGATCCCGCCACTGCGCAGGGCAAACGCTTCCCCAATGCGAGCGACACCAAAGCAATCAGCATCTTCCATTGTGTGCGCAGTTTCTAATAAACCATGTCCATAAGCGTTTGCTTTCACAACTGCAATCAGTTTACTGCCGGGAGCTTGTACTCTCACCTGTTGCAAATTGTGTCGCAGAGCGCGGCGGTCGATAACAGCAGTTGCCGCTTTCATTCCATCCCCTTTTTATCATTATTCAGTCAGGTTTGATAAATAACAGCCTATCTTCAATGTTGATGACTAAAGTTATTTGAACACAAACGATAGGCACTTGGATTTATTCGTCACTGTAACTCGGTCCAGCATAATTATCGAATCGTGACCATTGACCATTAAATGTCAGCCTTACTGTGCCTATAGGGCCGTTACGCTGTTTACCAAGAATGATTTCTGCCACACCTTTCAGTTCACTGTTATCGTGATAAACCTCGTCACGATAGATAAACATGATCAAGTCAGCATCCTGTTCGATAGAGCCTGATTCACGTAGATCGGAGTTAACCGGACGCTTATCGGCTCGCTGTTCCAAACTACGGTTAAGCTGGGAGAGCGCAACAACCGGCACTTGAAGCTCTTTTGCCAATGCTTTTAGTGAGCGGGATATTTCCGCAATTTCCAATGTTCGGTTGTCAGATAAAGAAGGTACTCGCATCAATTGCAGGTAGTCGATCATAATCAAACTGAGCCCACCGTGTTCGCGGAAAATTCGTCGCGCACGGGAACGCACTTCTGTTGGCGTTAAACCAGATGAGTCATCGATATACATATTGCGTTTTTCCAGCAAAATTCCCATTGTGCTGGAAATTCGTGCCCAATCCTCATCATCAAGTTGACCGGTACGAATACGTGTTTGATCTACGCGGGACAGGGATGCCAGCATACGCATCATAATCTGGTTGCCGGGCATCTCAAGGCTGAAAATCAAAACAGGCTTATCCTGCATCATTGCCGCGTTTTCACACAGGTTCATCGCAAAAGTCGTTTTACCCATTGAAGGACGCGCCGCTACGATAACTAAATCTGATTTTTGCAATCCTGCGGTTTTCTTATCCAGATCTTGATAGCCGGTAGAAACACCTGTTACGCCATCATGCGGGCGCTGATAGAGCTGTTCAATTCGTTCAACGGTTTCTTCCAGGATCTGTTCAATGCCTTTTGGGCCCTCGTCTTTATTTGCCCGATTTTCTGCGATCTGAAATACGCGTGATTCAGCCAAATCCAACAGCTCTTCGCTGGTTCGCCCTTGTGGATCATATCCTGCATCGGCAATTTCATTGGCTACCGCGATCATATCGCGTACTACCGCACGTTCTCGGACAATATCAGCATAAGCATTGATATTCGCCGCACTTGGGGTATTTTTTGACAATTCAGCAAGATAGGCAAACCCTCCGACATTATCAAGTTCGCCATTCTGTTCAAGAGATTCCGATAATGTGATCAGGTCGATAGGTTTGCCCGTTTCGAGCAAACGCTGCATTTCAGCGAAAATACGCCTGTGTGGTCGGCTAAAAAAGTCATTACTAGTAACCCGTTCGGATACATTATCCCAACGTTCATTATCCAGCATCAAACCGCCTAACACGGATTGCTCTGCTTCCAAAGAGTGTGGTGGAAGTTTCAGCCCTTCCACTTGGCGATCTTTTGGTTCAGCCATACTATTGTTAGTTGGTTTTTTTCCAGCCATGTATACCGCATCAATACACTAAATAAAAAAACGAAATAGGACATCAGTATACGCCATGAAAACAGCCTTGAGTAATTATATATAGTCTGCAATGATTTCAGATATATTAACGCTATTTGCAGCTATATTCGTTGCAAACGTGCGAGGCTGTTCCCAATATTTCTAACATAATGAGAGTATTACCATGGCAAAACACATCGAATTATCCGCTATTGGCGGCCCAGAAGTACTCCGATATTGTGAATTTACCCCTGCTGACCTTGCTCCCGATGAAGTACAAGTCGCAAACAAAGCCATCGGCATTAATTATATCGATACCTACATACGCAGTGGCTTATATCCTCCAGCCAGCCTACCTTGTGGTCTGGGAACAGAAGCCGCAGGCATTGTCACCAAAGTTGGCGCCAATGTGACATCAATTAAAGTCGGTGATCGTGTGGTTTACGCCCAGTCAGCCTTAGGTGCTTACAGTGAAATACACAACGTTTCTGAAAGTAAATTAGCACTGTTACCGGATGAGATCTCGTTCGAACAAGCGGCTGCGTCATTTTTAAAAGGCCTGACTGTTTATTATCTGTTCAATTTAACACATAAGCTCCAGGCAGGAGAAACAATTCTATTTCATGCTGCCGCTGGTGGTGTTGGTTTGATTGCCTGCCAGTGGGCAAAAGCATTGGGTGCGAAATTAATTGGCACAGTCGGATCAGAAGAAAAAGCGGCACTCGCCAAAACAGCTGGAGCATGGCAAACCATCAACTATCGTCGCGAGAATATTGTAGAACGTGTTCTGGCTATTACTGGCGGGGAAAAAGTTGGTATCGTATATGATTCTGTTGGCAAAGAGACATGGCTGGATTCACTGGATTGCCTGAAACGACAAGGTTTGATGGTCAGTTTTGGTAACGCTTCAGGCCCCGTAACCGGAGTGAATTTGGGTATCCTCAATCAGAAAGGTTCACTGTTTCTCACCCGCCCTTCTCTTAATGGCTATATCACTACGGGCGAAGAGTTAGCAGAAGCCAGCAAGACACTGTTTGGTTTAATTTCCAGCGGCAAAATCAATGTGGATGTCCCAGAAAATCAGAAATTTCCATTGAGAGAAGCAGTAAGAGCACACCAGACGCTGGAAAACCGTGCAACCCACGGCTCCAACTTATTGATTCCATAATTTCAGACAAAATTCCTGAACGGATTTACATCCGCTCTGTCACCATTTCCAACGCTTTTTCAACAACCATAATATCAGCGCCCTGCTTATGGGCGTTTTCACTTAAATGACGGCGCCACTGACGAGCCCCAGGAATTCCCTGGAAAACCCCTAAAATATGGCGGGTGATATGCCCTAAATAAGTGCCTTTGGATAGCTCTTGTTCGATATAAGGATAAAGCGCCTTAACCACCTCAACCGTATTAGTCACTGGAACTGTTTGGTCAAACAATTCACAATCCACATGTGCCAGAATGGAGGGATTTTGGTAGGCTTCTCGCCCAATCATCACACCATCCATATACTGCAAATGCTGTTTGGCTTCTTCCAGTGATTTAATGCCGCCATTAATTGAAAGCGTCAGTTGAGGGAAATCCCGTTTCAATTGATAGACTCGCGGATAATCCAAGGGCGGAATTTCACGGTTTTCTTTCGGGCTTAACCCCGATAGCCACGCTTTACGTGCATGGATAATAAAATTATCGCAATCGCTGTTTTTCACGACAGTATCAATGAAATCACACAGAAACTCGTAGCTATCCTGTTCATCAATTCCGATACGGGTTTTAACAGTAACAGGGATATCCACTACATCCTGCATTGCCTTAACACAATCAGCTACCAGCGCCGCTTCTCCCATCAGGCAAGCACCAAAACGGCCATTCTGCACACGATCAGAAGGACAACCCACATTCAGATTGATCTCATCATAACTTCTTTCCTGCGCGATCTTGGCACATTGCGCCAATGCCTGAGGATCACTACCTCCCAATTGCAGTGCCAATGGATGTTCTTGCTCGTTATAGGCCAGATAATCCCCTTTGCCATGAATAATCGCGCCTGTTGTAACCATTTCCGTGTAAAGCAGCGCTTCCTTGCTTAATAAGCGATGAAAGTAACGGCAATGGCGGTCAGTCCAGTCTAACATGGGGGCAACAGAAAAGCGGGAAGGTTTGAATTCTCCCGCGCTCGTTGATATTACAGTGAATTTATTAGGTTTTTGTATCTGTATATTTTCGTGCATTTCAGGCTATTTTGGGCTATTTTTGAATTATTAGCACCCCAAACAGAACCCCATTAATTTGGGGACCTGAATAGGAGAGTATTAAAGATGGCCTATTATAGCATAGAAAAACGCCCACGCGCAGATGGCACCGTCCGCTATCGTTGCACTGTTGGTGTTAAGTCTGGTGGCAAATATATCTATAGAGAGAACCGTACATTCGGAAAACAATCCCACGCTAAGACATGGGGTGCTCAGCGAGTGGCTGAGCTGGAACAAAACGGAATTCCCACGCAGAATGATACCGAGGATTTAACAGTCGGTGATTTGCTGTACAAATACATCAATGATCCAACTTTGGGTGGAAAAGCAGGAAGAACTAAAAAATATGTACTAGATATGCTCTTGGATAGTGAATTAGCGAAACTAACACTTTCAGAGCTATCAGTTAGTCATGTCATCGAGTATTGCAAGCAAAGACATTCTACTGGTATTACTCCATCAACCATTAACCACGATGTCAGCTACTTAACGTCAGTATTAAAATCAGCCAAACCAATCTATAACATAGACTATGTATCAAATCCTGCATATGAAGCGCGCCCTTTACTAACTCAAATGGGGTTGATTGGAAAGTCTCAACGTCGTAGTCGAAGGCCTGCGCAAGATGAGATAGATAAACTTCTTGTTGGATTACGTAAGCGCAGTAATCATAGAGAAGGTAAAATACCCTATGAAGATATCTTAAATTTCTCAATCTTAAGCTGCATGCGCATAGGTGAGGTCTGCAAAATTAGATGGGATGATGTAGACGAAAAACAAAGGTCTGTCATTGTGAGGGATCGGAAAGACCCTCGAAAGAAAACAGGTAATCATATGTCTGTTCCGTTATTGGGGGAAGCATGGGAAATAGTTCAACGTCAACCAAAAACAAGTGAACTAATATTTCCTTACAACGCCAAAAGCGTAACAGCAGGATTTCAGAGAGTCCGCAACGCTCTAGGCATCGAAGACCTCCGCTACCACGATCTACGTAGAGAAGGTGCAAGTCGCTTATTTGAAGCTGGCTTTTCCATTGAAGAGGTAGCACAAGTTACAGGCCATCGTTCACTGAATGTATTATGGCAGGTGTATACGGAACTATACCCGCAATCGTTGCATGAAAAATTCAACAAACTAATGCAGCAGAAAGAAGAGTAATCCATAGGACAGAAATCCGCCCTTTAACCTACGGGATAATCCCGTATGCACATGTCCGGCCGCCTCAAATTGAGGTTTCCGAGAATATCAATAAGTTATCATCAAGCTGCTCAGTATTTAATCACTCCGTTTGAAACGGAAGGAAAGCGGGGTTGTCGACCAATAAAGATAATAAAATCAATGCGTTTAATCCTTTTGTCCAGCATGTAGGACTTCCGCAATGGTTGAGCCAAAGTGACGGCCTCGGACAAATCAATAAGTTGCAAAGGTGGCAAATCCCACCTTTATCTAACCTGTTGATTTTGCTTATTTCTGTCACTGTGCCGGAAATTAAGGAAATCAAGGGGTTGGAGGAAGGCCGCGTAGTGCGCAGCCTAAGTTGGGAATAAAGTTGCGATTAACGCCAGTTGAAGTAGAAGCGCTTGGTTTGACCTGTTTGCTTCAATATTTCACCTAATTTTTCTATTTCAGCATTATTTTCATACCAATTTCCCCAATAATATTTGTTGTGAGAGCCTTTAGGTGAACTCATACCCAAATTATAAGTTATATTATCCACTGTTATATAAAGAGATTTGTTTTTGAATAAATTTTTCATTTGTTGATAACTTGCATCATTTTCATGAGAACTTATTAATAAGTTAATCCCCGATGCTTTAGATTTATTATTTTTACCCCAGTAAAAAATATCTATTTTTTCAATGGCTTTTTTATTTTGGATTACATTTAAGGTGCCAAAAGCTGCTTCATTTCCTGTACTTAGGTATCTATCATCGACAAGATATCCCCAATCATCAGAGCTTTCCCCTTGGTTACTCCTATAACGTCCAGCGCCTAAGGTAAGATCAAATGCAAACATACTATCATCCAAATCAGGCTTTAATTCAGGTTCAGACGTTGGTTCTGGAGTAGGTTCGGGTTCAGGCTTCACTGGCTCTTCTTTCTCTTCCTTATCTTCAAAAAACTCCCAATCACACGCCATCATATCTTCCTGTGTTGGCTGCCACGGTACAAGGTTACCATGCTCATTGCGTAGGTCGATGTGTGTCAGGTAATCGTACTTGGTTCCAACGGCTACACCATCAACCGCGTAAGCACTGCCTTCTTCTACAGCCAAGTCACTCACACGTGGTGTAATCGCCAGATACATTCCTTTATCACCCCAGACAGAACGGGTAACACGTTTGCGTAGTTTTAATTGAATCAGCGCCCAAGAGAATGAACCCACTGGTGCAATAAAGCAATCACACTGATATTGTTTCGGATCGAACGGACATTCACATTCAGGCTTAATAACGTCAGACATACTATTTCCTTGTTTAATTATTAACTGCTGGACAGTCCGAATATATTAACGAGTGAGGAGGGTTGAATGAATTGATTGGGATTGTGTGGGGGTTGGTACAAAGGGGTATCAGGATAATATAACCGACGATACAGTTTTAATCTGATATTTTTTATCACATTTCGATAAATTAGCTGTCTTTTCACTTCACAGATTAGGAAAATTCCGATCACATATTAGGATTATGATTTAGTATGGTGAGTGTTGGTTTGTCAATGATACCCATTTAGCTAGTAGTTTGGCGAGCCGCTTTGAGTAAACATGAGAATAAAATCAGTCGGATGTTTTTTAACATCAGATGGAAAATTGGTTATATCAATATCAATTTTAACGATATTGGTGTTAATTGGTTTAAAAACGTTATTATGTATAAGTGAACAGATATGAAGCTTAATTTCCATGCAGTTTATACCGAAGACAAAGAATTCAATAAGTTCTCAATAGCACTTGAAAGCAAGATAAACCATTCGGTTATTCTCCCTGAAAAACACGCTTTAGAGTGCAGTGGGTATTACCTATACATGCATAAAATAAGCAATCATTCATACTTGTTCACAAAAACAAATGATGGAGACTTAATAAAAAAGATAAATAAAAGTACGGCTTCTGTGGAGGATATAAAAAACAGTTTGGCTAGCGATGAATCTCTTGGGTTTCCATCATTTTTATATATAAATAATGACGTTATAGGTTATGCTTCATCAATATATGGACCAAGCATAAGGGAATTAAAAATATACCTTTGTAAAAAATTAAATTTCAATAGCGATCACAATTTGGTCATAGAACCATTAATAAGAAACATCAGCAGTAAAGAAACTGAACGCATGGTGTTCATTGGTAGGACAACGTTAAAAACTGAAGCAGATACTAGCACGTTTCAAAAGGTTTTGGCTGCATTCGGAGCTTCTGACGTTAGAGAGGAGCTTTACGAAGGGATAGAGGTTATAATTAAACCAAGAAAAAACAAAGATATAAAGAGAGTTGCATCAAAAATAATTAATAATCCAGATAACGAATTTAGTGATGTTCATATAAGAGCCAGGGAAGAACTAGGGGATCAACTAACTGACTTCTATTTATCTGGACAAGGGATTATCAGTGCAAATCTCAAGAAAGCAACAAATCAAGAAATAGCGATGGAAATGGAAAATTGCTACGAAAGGACAAAGCATGTTATCATTAAAGCAATGAATGAGTCCATTTCTAGCGGATTAATGTAGGAGAGTAAAACGTTTTTCACAGGAGGTAATTTAATGAAAATAAAGATATTGCCTGCTATTGCGTTTGTTGCTGCTCCTTATCTTTTTATTTGGTTAGGACATTTTATTTTTCGTTATTATTTTAATGATGTTACTTTTTCATCTAATAAAGTTTCATTAGGAACAGCCATTAGTTCTTATGCCGGAACTACAATAGCCATTTTAATTGCCGCTTTAACATTTGTTATTGGGATACGAAATAACAATATGGTAAAAATAAGAAAATATGGTTACATGGCTTCAATAGTGGTGATGTATTCCTTTACTTTTGTTGAACTTGGGGCTTTGTTTCTTACTGGTATATTGCTGATATCAAATATTAATGGCATCCCTTTAGCTACAATATCCTTATTTATCGCAATTGCATCTTTTATACATATTTGCCTACTTTTAATGCAACTGTTTTTACTAGCCAGTAAAAAATAAACCAGCCCTCCCCACGAGGGCTTTTCCCATCACGTCCCCACCTCCCCCTGCCTCACATTCCACACCGAATCTGCCGGCATCTGGACACGGATATCTAAGCGGGTGCCTTCGGGGATGTCACAGGGGCGCGCTGCCCCTGATTGTTATTCTGGCGCTTTAGGCCAGTCAATGTTGGGTACTGTCGAACAGTCTACTCGGTTGAGCAGGACACGGTATTTTTTCCATGCGAGGAGTGCGGTCTTCTCTTCCTTAGTTGCCATGTCGAGGTCAACCGCGTCCTGCCAGATATCAATTTTCTCTTTGGCTATATTGAGCAAGTAGCGTTTTTCCTGTTCTGCTTGTTGCTGCAACTGTTCGGGTGTTGGCGGTGGGATATCCACCCATGCGGGCAATCCGTCATCCCCCGCTATACACATTTTTCCCGCTGGCGGTGTCATGAATTTGCGATAAACAGCCTCACTCACCTCAACCCCGTCGTCCGGCCACGTCCCCGCATCAATATACAATTGTTGCCAATCAATGGGGTAAAATGCGTTATTTTTTGCACTATAAACGTACATATTTCACCTCAATATCCAATCGCGATCCACGTACAATTCAACGGAACAGTATTAATAAATGCGTTTCCTGTGGAAACAGCACAACCCACAAAAAACTCATTGAGTGAGATAGGATAGCTGAGTACTACTTCAAAACCAGCAGCATCATTAGCGTTAGCACTGATCGTCACCGCACCAACTACACGGGTAAATGGTCGCGGAAATCTAACAAATTGGCCATCACGGTATTTGCCACTGCCCCACTGAATAATGACCCCGTTCACTGTGTCCCGATACCATCCATTCGTCTCTAACAACGCCTCGGTCTGTGGATTATTCGGACTGTAAACTCGAATCCCACCCGCTTCATACACCTTACCGGCTGACACGTAGCCAGTCGCATCGACATTACCATTGACGGTTCCGCCCGTTTTAGGGTAAGCACCAATGTCATCGGGCGTGGGTTTATTATTCGCGCTGTAAACCCTGATCCCTCCCGCTTCATACACGGCATTACTTGATAAATATCCCGTAGCATCAATACTTCCGTAGACTACTCCGCCTGTTTTGGGGTAGGCATTTTTCGCGAGATCTACGGTTCCCGCCAAACCGAGGTTTTTCACAAACGCCTGTTTATCATAAATATCGGCGCCGTTCTTGTTCTTGTCTAACATCGCCGCATACAGTGCCTTAATCGACTGCAATGACACCGTCTGACCATTCGGCAATGTCACGCTGACCGTCCCATTCTGTGTCATCCATTTATCCATGTTCTGGAGGAACTGCGTGATATAACTGTTGTTAGCCACCAAGTGCCGGACGCCATCTGAGATGGAATCAGGAACGGTGGTCTGAATCTGGTATTTTGCGTAATTTAGGGTAAGGAAAGCGCTATCCGCCAGTACCAGTTCGGTATCGGAGTTCACCGCCTGAATCATGTGCAATAAGTTGTTGTTGCCTGACCGGATTAATATAACCTGACCGGGGGCAACGCCGTTGATATTCGATTTAAATCGTGTGCCCGTGCCGCGGACAATAGCCGAGCCGGACACGGTGCTGATTGTGCCTTGTGAATAGAACATGGTGGGGTTCCTGTTAGACGTCGTAAAGAGCGCAGTCAATATACGGGCTGGTGAGATCTTCTATACTGAACTCAACAATCCAAGAGAGGGGACCTGATACGGCTGCCGGAACAAATTGTGTGGAATGACCGTTGAAGAAGGCAGAAAAAGAGGTGTCCCTGTATTGCAGTATGGGTAATTCTCCGGGTGGTTCGATTGACGAGCTAATCAAGCCTGTCGTTTGCATTAACAAGGCTTTCTTTCCCCGCAATGTCATTTGCTGGTTGGTGTTATATTCCCCCTCAATCGCCAGCGGGTTTGTATCACTGGTCATCACACATTTCCCGTTCTCATCCCAGACAGCAATCCCCCAATCAGGGACAGGCTGCGGATAAACCAGGGTAAAAAGGTAAATCTCACACACCGTTGGGGTACGGGAATCTGGCGCTGACAACTCAATATGCCAGCGGCTTTTTCCACTACTGAGTTCACCATAAGGTGCATTCTCTACACTGTCTGTATGGGCGCACATAAATGCCATGCACGGCTGCGTTGTGCTAATGTGCGTATCTATGCCTTCATACCATCTGCCAATGGTAACCGATATTTTCCTAACAAAAGAAAGTGGTGTCGTTTTGGGTGTCCACCACGGGATGCCTTCATTCGTTGTTAAAAATGCGCCCCAGTCCATATATCCTCACGCTGTATAATACGCAATCAGCCAGCCCTCAGCAGCCACACTGCGCCCTGTTGAAATAATGATTTGGTTGTCTCTCACCAAAAACTGGCGTTTGGCATTCGGCCATTCCCCCGTTTGTGTGCACATAAACACATACGACAGCCGCAGCCCCTGACTCATCGGCTCACGGGGGATAGTGAGTTCGCCTGTCGTCTGGCCGCTGTTCAGCTTCATAAATCCCGCATAAAGAAAAGGGCGGATGCCTGTATTACGCTGCCGCCCCTGCTCGTCCCACACACCAAAACCATAGTCACTCATCGAAATTGCCCTATATATCCCATTGCCGCCCTGACCCGTCCGTTTTGGTCATAACACGCAATTGCCCCATTCGCCCAGCGCAACCCTGCCTGAGAACGCATGTCATTAAATTCAAAAGCACCGGTGGCCGCATTAATCAAAAAGCCTGCCCTGTACTGTACGTAGTTCTTTGACCTGATGGCATCAGATAAGATAATTTCCCTGATATAGCCTTTATCAATAAACCCGTCCCTGATAAACACCTGACCGTTTTTGACCGCCATAAACGGCTCCAATTTGCCGTTGGTCGGGTTATAGAACGCAAAATTATTCGCAGAAAATCCAATATACGACTCCAGATTGCCGTTCTTAAATTCACCGCTAATCACCATGCCACCCGCGTTATATTTTGTCCCATTGCGGTTAATGGTGATATTCACGCTGTGGATGGCATAGCCGGCATTCTGGTTAAATTCCGCCTGCATTTTGCTGTTGATGATGGCCTGTTGTTCGCCAAATTGCGCCTGAACCTGCTGTTTTGATTCAGCCACCGCTTTCTGTGTACTGGATATGGCCTGTTTGTTAGTCACCACATCCGCCGCAATTTTACCCACGCTATCGTTAGTGTTCCCGATGCTGGTACGGATTTCGGTAAATTGCTGGCCAAACGATTTATCCCGCTCAGCTATCGTGGTCTCAACCGTTTTGATACGGGATGCGTTAGCCCCAACCGACGAATTAACTTCCGTTATTCTCTGCGCCCACGCCTCATTATCCGTTGCCCGTACCTGCCAGAGTTCGCTAATCTGCGCCTTACTCTCCCCGTCACGCACCATCAGTTCACGGGATAATTGCTGTTGCGCATTGGTGAGTTCAAGGGCGCTTTCAGCGTTCCAGTTCATGTCGGATTGCAGGCGCTTGCCCGCTTCGGCGGAAAGGAACTGGTTGCCGGCTGCCTTGACTATCCAGTCTGTATCAGAGGAAGACTCCCCTCGCATAAACCTTGTCCACGGGGATTGATTACCCGACTTATCCACCAGCCGTGCACGGAACCAAAATGCCACACCTGCCGCCAATCCTTGCATAGTATGCGTACGCTGCGGATAGGGAATATCAGCCAGCAGCATCAACCCCTCACCATCCCTCGTCCGGCTGTACTGGATTTCGGTTTTCAGTGTGTCGTCAGTCTGGGCGGCAAAACCCCAATCTAACTGGATGCCAAAGATAATCGGTGTGGTTCTGAAAGCTAACGGTACGGGCGGGTTACCTTCTTTCCCTTTCAGGCGGGTTTCCGGTGCATTCGCCCAGATACTGGATATCTCAGCCGCATTAATTGCCCTCACCCGTGCCTGATAGCGACCAGAATAGACGTTTGGCACTTCAAAGCCTTGCGTCGAGGTTCGGGGGGCGGATATCCAGTTGCCATTATCCCGCCGCCACTCAGCCTCATACGCAATCGCACCCTCAGCCGCATCCCATGTCACGCGCAATGTGGTGACTGCAATACCCTGATTGACAACTGAATAACTGTTGATGGTGACATTTTTTGGCGGTGACTGGACGCCGGGCGGGATAACAGAAATGGGGCGTTCTTCAATGCGGGTGCCTGTGTCAATGCGGGCGTATTTGTCGGGATTATGCTCAACAGCAGTAATCTCAAAGGACACGCCATCTTCATTCTCTTTAATGCCCGTCACCCTGAATTGCTGAATGGCTAAATCCGTTGCGTCAATCGCCCAGACACATTCAGGCTCTGGCGTTTCACTGTAGGCTGTCGTCACTGTGATAACCTGCCCGTTCACGGCCTGAATGGTGCGCCCCTCGGCTTTACCTGATGGCAGATTTAGGATCAATCGCTCACCCACTTTTGCTGCGGATATTCTGTCCAGCGTAATGTTACGCCCATTCGCCGAACTCACGCGCCCACCCAATACGCGACCGGAAAACATTTCATCAGCCACCCCGATAATGTATCCGGGTAACGGTATTTTACCATCCAGCCCCACCGTAAACGTGACCATCCGATCATATTCGTTGGTGTGCAATATCCACTTCCCGCGCCGGATAGCCTCACTCTGGCGGGTACAGCCGATAGCCGTCACATCCGCCTGTTTCACATTATAACGACGGATTAACCGGTTATCGAAAACAGGCTCTATTGCATCCTGATAGCCGTTCTGTGGATCTGACCAGCTTACCATTGCCGTACTGTAATGAGTTTTCTCGCTGGAGCTGGCATAAACAAATTTACCGTCACGCACATTGGCACGTGTGTAGATAAAATCCACATCACGCGGCATATCCGCCAGCACGTTCATATTATTGTTCGCCCAATAGGTCATCCCCCGAAAGATACCGGCGATATCCCGTAAGACCGTCCACGCATCCTCTTGTGACTGGATATAAACATTGCAGGTGTGACGCGGCTCCATCCCTCCCTTGCCATCAGGAACCGGCTGATCGCAATATTGGGCAATGCGGTACAAATCCCATTTTGCCAGACTCAGGTTTTCAGCCTTAACCCGCGTGCCGATGCTGAACCGATCATTAATCATCAGGTCATACAGCACCCACGCCGGGTTATCTGTCCATGCCCATTTAAACTGCCCTGACCAGACACCGGAATAGCTGCGGCTTTCAGTGTCATAATTATCGGGCACGCGGATAACACGCATTTTCGGTTCACAGGATATTTGCGGAATATTACGAAACTGCTTGGCGTCAAACTGGACAAATAATAGCGCTGTTTCGGGGTAACTGAGCTTGGCGTCAATCACTTCCGTAATGGCCTCCACAACCATTGCATCGGCAATCCGGATACTGTTCTGCTTTGGTGTCAGGCGACGTACCCGCACCTGCCAGCCAGAATGGGCTTTCGGTAAATCCACACGGTGTGAGCGTTCATATTTTGTCGTCGTTTTGCCATCCGCAGCCAGCGTGGGCAGCTCCTGATACGAACCGCCATCTGTTGCCACGTCAATAGTATAATCAATGCGATACCCCACTGTATCACCGTTTTCTTCCTGTTTTTGCAGTTGCGGCCACGAAAGCCGAATACGCACCGCAGATAACTGAGTATTGGTGACCGATCTGACCCATGATTCGTTCAATTCCGTTCCGACGGTCAGTTCATTTTCTACAGCTGGCATGCCGGGAATATAATCCTGATGCGGGGTTCCGTGACGAAATTCCCATTTCACCCCCTCAAAATTGGGCTTACCCTCCGGGCCAATAATCGGCGTGTTATCCAGAAAGATGTTGGTGCCATTCAGTTCTCCCGCGAACTCGCCCTCACCCAATGCCAGTAAGATTTTGGCATACGAGGTTGACTGCAATGAGTCCGGTGATTCAACAGGAGTACGAGGGCTGTCGCTACCGCCTTTGCTGCCCTGAATAAGATGATTTCTCATATTTCACCCATAAAAAAAGCCGCCTGAGCGACCTAACAGAAACAATAAAGCGTTATTGCTGATCTTCGGCGTAGATACCCGCTGAGATGATGGCACCCCCGATGCGGCGTTTGCCGTACCCTATCGGCACAGGGTTCCCCTGCGCGATGGAGTTGACAGGTCCACCAAAGGCATAGCTGGGTTTATTGTCGGGATCTTCCCGTCGCGCCAGTCCGCCCGGCATCGGGGATAACATTTGCACCACGCCCCCCAGCATCATACCGACGCCGGATGTCACCATGGGTGCACCAAACGGCGTATACCATAAAAACGCCCCCGCAACGACCATCACGGCTCCGAGGATAGTCTGGAAAACACCCGCCTTTTTACTGCCAATGATCATCGGGGCAATACGAATATCGTCTGCACCGGAAAACGCCAGTTCATCTTGGTTGATATTGCGTGTTCCACTGAACACGGCAAAAGTTAATCCACGCTCTTTCGCGGTCAACAGAAACTTTTCAAAGCCATTAATTAACACGGACAATGCCCTGATAGCTTCCTGCGGTGATGAGACTGCCAGTCGGTGTTCTCGCCCGAACTGCGTACCGAGTGTGCCGTATAAGCGTATTGTGCGTAGGATTTCCATCATTCCCCCTGATATCTGACAATTTTCACCGTGCGTTCCTGCCAGTAACCACTGTAAGACACACGATTACTCAGTTGACCGTACATGTGGTGTAACATTAATTCATCGCCGATATACACCCCAGCATGGTTAGGTTCTTTGGCTTGTACCTGCATAATGATCACATCACCGGTCTGGAGTTCCCCGCTGCACTCAACAAACCCCGCCGAGGCGTAGTGCTGCATATAGAGATTTTCGCCCCGGTTCCACCAGCCATCGGTGCGGGTAAAATCCGGTAATTCAATATTACGTTCCAGTCGATACCAATCGCGCACGATGGAATAGCAGTCCCAAATACCGTGGACGAATGGGCGACCCAATAGGGGTTTAATACCTTCCGTTGGCATAACAGTACGAATATCCCCCTCCGGCCATGAGACAATTATCCACGGGGTTTGTGACAGGTCACACTGAGCAATATCTAATTGGCTGGGCTGTGTTGTTGCGTCGGGGTGACTGTGGACAATTGCTACAATAGTTCCTGCATCCTCGGCATTAGCGTAATCTTCGGGGTGAATGCTGAATTGCTCTGTGGGTGAAGGCGCGGTATTGCGACAGGGGATATATTGCTGTTTGCGGCTATTTTGAATCACCAAACCGCAACATTCATTGGGGTATTCTGATTTGGCGTGATCCATGATGGATTGGGTAATATGGGGGCGCATGTAAAGCTCCATAACAAAAAAGCCCCGAAGTGGGGCCTGATTTGCTTAATTAAATCGTGGTTAAGAGTGGGTTTGATATTTTTGTATGTTTTCAATTTCCCGCAATCTTCTTTCTATTTCTTTTTTGCGTTCCTTGAAATTACGTACGTCACACTCAATTGTTTTTAAGCCCACCTCAACTTCTCCTTTGCTATACTGCTGCAACTCTTTGATAGACTCAACAGGAGTGCTTTTCGCTCTATCTAATGCCTCCTTTAGTCCTTTTTCTGAATACTTTGGGCAGCCATCATACCAATACCCTTCCTGAGCAACAGCATATGAGGATGAAAACAACAACACAGCAGCAGCAAGAATTGAGTGATATTTCATGTCATTATCCTATCCATAAATAAATGAGATTGGTCATCATATCACCTATTTGTAGCAAATGATCATCGTCTCAGCAACGCAGAGCCAGGGAAGCCACCGAAAGGTAATTGAGCACCCTCTCCATATCGAGCTTTACAGTCACTCATTAGTCCGCCGCATGCATCTTTTGATGGATCATTGGTTGGGTTGCTATCCTCATCAAAATAGCGCGTTCCTGTATAGTTACAGGGTGATTTTCGGTACAATCCACGCATACACCATGTACAAAGACCATGGATCTGTCGTGTTGGAATTTGAATGCCCTGTAAGTCATCGGGGGAAGACAAGGCAAAATGAATTTCTGTATTGTCTTCATGCGTCTTGCTGTCAATATAGTAGACGTCAATCTTTTCCTGTGTGGGATCAGCTTCTGGGTTTCCCTCTGGAAAATTGCGGGCATCCAGATAATGCGCAAACGTCATATGGATTGTGACACGCGCCTGCGCCATATTTTGATACGCCAGACACAAGGCGCTGATAGCACCATCCAGATTGGCAACACTGAGCACGGGTGATATCGCCTTGCCATCACCGTTGATCTCCAATCCCTCAATTCTCACAGGCCACGGCTTATACTCTATGCCTTGCCACCAGATTGATTTAATCGGTAAATTACCTATATTGCCTTCCAGTTCCTTTTCTGTATAAGAAATAGGGTGATTATGGAAATACAGTTCTGGCCCACCAAATACTGAGCCATCGACAGAAAACAAAAGAATTTTATTCCCCGACTCAAGGCGCTGGAGGGTAGCATTGATTGTCATGGTAAAGCCTCTTAAGGATGATAGGTGCGAGTGAACGTCACAGAGAGAGTAAAGTGAAATCCATTAGCTTGTATGTTGAATCTTCCGGCCTGATACAACCCCAACTCAGATAGCGGATTACGCCATTTAAATGAGTGCCATCCCTGATGCTCACGCAAAAAAACAATAATAGGTTCGATT
This sequence comes from Xenorhabdus taiwanensis, assembly GCF_036512875.1. Lineage (GTDB taxonomy): Bacteria > Pseudomonadota > Gammaproteobacteria > Enterobacterales > Enterobacteriaceae > Xenorhabdus > Xenorhabdus taiwanensis. Next base: position 3,343,464 of record NZ_AP028978.1, read on the forward strand.
TCAGACAGCGTACCCACAAAGGACAACGGCCAACTTTCCCGTTGTGAATTAATCCCGTCACCGGTGGTTTGCTTATACCCGTCACCGAACTGAACAGAACGCACCACGGGTTCAAATTCACCAACAGCACCGACCCTTGCGGGAAAATCAAATGTCTTTATCACCGTCTGCCTCCTTTAATGGCTGTGCTCAATTCACCACCCTGCCCCAGGCTCTTATGTAGTAATAATTTGAATCGCTGATCAATAAACTTTGCAACATCATGACCCGCAGCCTCAAACCCACTGGTCGCCTTCACTTCGTGGTTACCATCAGAATTCACAACGATGTCAACGTTAACAATTGTCTGATTGCTTGCGCCGCCCGTTGCCTGAACGCCTAGCTTACCGTCAGGACCACGCTTGAGAGGCATAATAGCTTCGGGACCCGCCTCACCCATCAATCCTGCGCCTTTCGCAAAAGCAAACAGCTTCGGGCTACTAACTATCTGCCCACTGTAACTGCTCAGGCTAGGGGAGTTGTAGACACCGCCTTTGGCGTTGGGGGTAAAACTCTGCCAACTGGTAGACATTCCCATTGCGCCCACGCTGGCTGATGATGCCCCGCTGCCCGCTGACGCTAACGAACTGATCCCCATAGATGCTCCACCGAGTCCGCCGAAGAATCCAGATAGCGCCTTGGTAATCATGGCTTGCATGGCGATACGGACCAAATCCTGAATAATGGATTGCGCCAATGATGCAGACAGTTCTTTCATGGATTCAGAGAATGACTTAGTACCCGTCAACATTCCCGTTAATGCATTACCCGTCCGTTGCTCGACAACATCTAGCAGGTTCATCTGCATTTTTTGAAAATCACCCTGCGCACCATACAACTCCTTGGCTGCTGCAAATTGCGCGTCCCTGGAGCGGGTGTCAGCAGCATTGACCAATTGCTCGTAACGCTCTTTTTTGATGAGGTTATTTTGGTAATAAGCCTCATATAAGGCTGTTTGCTCGGTGAGCTGGTTCTTAAGTTGGGTGATTGGATCAACCTCCCCCGCTATATCAAGACGTGGCATAGCAATCTGTCTAGCCTGTTCTGTCAGCTGATCTTTCACTGAGGTTTGTTGGAGAGTTTTTCTGGCTAAAAAATATTCCTGTTCAGTTAACAATCGCTCGGCGTACAGGGCTTTCAGCTCCTTGCTGGCATCCCTCTCTTGCCGGATAAGGGCTTTTGCCGGGGCGTAGCGTTCTGCCAGTTCCTGTCGCTGTTTCTGGTGGTTTGCTGCATTGAGGGCTTTCAGGCGTTCAATTTCATTTTGCGAGACTAAGCCGGATTTAGCGACTTCATCCAGTTTTCTTTGCGTCTCCTGTTCGCTGAGCAGAATACGGCCTAAACTCGTAGTGTGCGCCCGTTCAATATCAAAACGTAACTGCTGATACTGATTCAGGATCTGAGTGCTGCCTTTTTTCTTTTTGCTCCCTTTATCCTCGCCGTCGTCACTGCCTGTCCAAGATTTGTTGTTGCTCTCTTCGGACTTGGATGTATCCGGGGGTGGAACGTCGAATTTCCCTATAGATACTGTGCTTTCATGATGTTGAAGTTTTTTGGTTTGCACCTCAAGACTTTTATCAAGATCTTCTAATTGGCTAAGTAGCTCTCTTTTCTCTTTTTTCAATTTTTCAGCATCAGTGAATACAAAAAAACCTTTATCAGCCAAATTGATTTTTTTATCGGAGTATCCCTCAAGCCTTCGAGCAACTTCTTTTCGCTCGTCTTGCAAATCCGTTATTTTTTCTTTGATCTTATCGATTGAAACTTCAATTTTAACCCTAGAAAGTCGTTGCAGTTCAGCAATAGTTTCAACGGTTTCATCTTTTAATTGCCGCAACCCCTCTTTTGTCTGTACGGTGTGGTTATATAACCCATACAGGGCTGAGCCTGCCAGTACAGCGGCACCTGTCCAGCCCCCCATTAACAAAAGGGCGCTCCGTGCCATATTTGTAGATGTCGAAAGTGCACGATAGGAAAAAGAGAGTCGGCGGTTAGCGACCTCCAAGAGCCGGGTCGCCCTTTCCTTTTGCTTGATCGCCTCCATTTCCTTTCGATACAGTGCATTAGTTTCTTTAGAATAATTAACGAAAAGACCATGCTGTCCGTTGAGCTGTCGCATTTTTTCAATATGTTCACCCTGACGCTGGGTTAACTGAATTGTTGCATTAGCCTGCTCAATGGTGCGTTTTGCGGTTTCCGCTTTCTGCTTGGCCACATTGCGCGTGGCTTTCTCGGTGGCTTTCCATGCGCTAACATTCTCACGTAACCCCGCCGTCAGTTTGGTTGCTACAACCGGGATAAGCGTATGCAAAGCAACCGCCGCCGCCAGATTAAAATTTTCCGCCAGGGTATTAATGGCACTGGTTGCCCCCTGAACACCGGTACGCAAGGGACCATCTGCACTCTGGCCGACTTTAATCGCCAGCCCTTCAAAGGCACTGCTCAATACATCCAGATCGGAACTCAGGTTATTCGCCCTGGCTGATGCCTGTTCATAAGCAACCTGTGTGCCGGTCAATTTTTGGGTCAGGTCATCCAGCTTTCCCCTGCCTGTCACGAGATTGGAGGCGGCACTGACATTGGCGCGACCGAATAATTTAACCGCCTCGGCCGTAGACAGGTTTTTCGTGGTCAAATGTTCCAGTGCCGCAGACAACCCGACCACCGAAGGTTTTAACTTTTTGTCTGTTGAGCGCTCCAGCGCCAGTACGACGTTGCGAATGGCGGTGCCGGCTTCTGAGCCTTTAATGCCCCGTTCCGCCAGTATCTGGATGGCAGCGCTGAGTTCTTCAAAGCTAATTCCCGCCTGTGCAGCCACCGTCCCACCGTTTTTGATGGCTTGTGCGGTTTCACCGATTTCAGAGGAACCATATTTTGCCCCAGCCGCCAGTACGTTAATAAAGCGATCAGCCTGCTCTGCTGAGGCGCCGAACTGGTTTAAAGACAAGGCTAACGCTTTGGTCGCCTCCGGTAGTTCAATCCCGGATGCCTGCGCCAGAATAACCGCTTTCTCCGTGGCGAGTGTCAGTCCCTCGGCGCTTTTCAGTAACTCAGGTTTGGCCGACGCCATCAGCTTAAACGCTTCGGTAATCCGGGTCGCCCCAAACTCCGTGGTGCGTCCCAGCCGCTGGGCTTCTTCGTCCAGTTTCTTTAACTGTGCGCCGGTGGCCCCGGTAATAGCGGACAGGTCAGACAGCGCCTGCCCGTATTTACGGGTATGCGAAATGATGGTACTCAGTGAGAATCCTGTCCCTGCCAGCAACATTAACCGGCCGGATACGGACTGAATCTGGTTAGCCAGCGAACTGTAGGTTTTCTTTACCTTTTTGGCATCCGATGCCGCTTTATCGGTAAAACGCTCCGATTCCCGTCCGGCGTGACGATAGGCGTCCATGATCTGGGACTTAAACGAGGTGGCATTGACCAGCAAGCCCACGGTCAGTGTTGATAAATTTCCCATAATTTAACCCAATAGTTTCATAACAGCATCACACTGCGTCTGGATCGTATCGCGGGGGGCAGATACGGGCGCAGTGGGTGGACGGTCTGGTTGCTTTCGGTTTTTCAGCCGATAGTATGCCTGCCACTCATTGAGCGTAGCCGCAGGCAAGGACAGGATACGGTAGGGATCTATTTCGCCGAGCTGTTCCGCAAGGGTAAAGGCAAAATGCAGCGTCGGCGAACGGGTTAGTTTTTTTCGGCGTCCTCCAAAGTGCCGATGGAATGGCGCTTCACGGTCTGGATAGCCTCAATCATCGTCGCGTTATCGTGGATCGCCATCAGTTCATCGGTCGTGGGCAGATCGGCAGCAGGGATGGGTTGACCTTTATCGTCCACCAGGCAATCCAGTAGCCTCTGGATATTCAGGCGGGATGCCTCGCGCCCGTTACCCTCGTCACTGAGTTTATCCGCGGCCTCTTCCAGATTCATCAGTTCAGCGGCGGTCATGCGGCGCAAATTCACTTTTGTACCAAAAAGTTCTACCGCTTTGATGTGCGGACGTGGGGTTAATAAGGCGGCTTTCAGGTTTTTCATGGTTGGGTGACTCCGGTTTGTTTCGTGCTGGCGATACCCCAGACAAGATTATTTTGTTTACCCTTGACGGTGATTTGGATCACTTCACTGGCAGGCGCGTTGATGTCGTTCATTTCCCAGCCGGACAGTGCCAGTATCATCGTTGCCGTGCGCTTGTTCGGCAGGGCAATGTAAAACTGGACGGTTTCGCGTTTTTCGGCTGCATTCAGGAATGCCGTAAAATCGGCGTTCTCAGGGTCATCGATAAAGCCTAGTGACTTTTCGGGACCTTCCGGCATATCGGAAATAAACTGTTTGTTGGTATCCATCAGGGTAGTGCAGTCAATAAAACTGCCCGTTAACCCCGTGGCACCCAGCGCCTTACAGTTAATCAATGGGCGCATTTTTTCCACGGTATCGCCGGGGTTGCCAAACTTCACGACCGTACCGGCAGGCAATACGGCATATTCGGGGGATGTTGCCATCGTGTGTTCTCCTATTGACTGTAAATGGACAAGGCGTCGCGGATTTCCTGCGCAAGCACCTTAACTACAGCGGTTTTGTTGTAATCCAGCGCCGGGCGGATAAACGGCTTCGGCACCTGCTTGAGGGTGCCTATTTCCTGCGCCAGCGCTTTCATATGATGGGGTTGCGTGGGGCCTACGGTGATCATCACCCCGCCCTTGTATTTCCATGATTTTGTGGAACGGATTTTGATATTGTCCCGCAGATGGGGACCATCACTTTTCTGGTCGTATCCGGCGTGGGTTTCCATATCTTCTTTGACGATTTCCATCGCGGCTTTCCCTGCCTTGCGCAAGATTTGGGTCTGGAGTGCAATATTCAATGCCTGTAGCTGGCGCCCCAGCGCCTCCAGACCGGATATTTTGGCGCTAATCATCGGGCACCTCCGTAAAGGTGATGATAAAATCGCGGGTGACGCGGTAGCGTTTACGGTTGTTGGTTTCCTCGGTCATGTCCTGAATCAATGCCCCGCGTGAAATGGTCTGCACTGGCGTACGTCCGATAGCACCATGCTGTACGGCTTCCCACGTCGCGCGCAATCGGGCTTCCAGTTGTAGAGCCTTGGTGTAATTCAGGGTGATGATGCTGATTTGAAAGCGCCCTTCAATCAGTCGCACAGGCACCAGTCCGGTATTGAACTTCGGGTCACTGATACGCTGGTAGGTCACACCTTCCAATACCGAGGACGGCAATATCAGCGGATAAACCGGTAATTGGGTGATCCGCTCTAAATCGGCATGTATATCAAGCTCTATCATGACGGACATCGGCCTCTGTGGTGATAATAGCGCGGTCGGGGCGATTGCGATCTACCGTGCGCACAGTAAACCGCCGCCCCTGATACTCAACCAGCCAGTTAACATCAATCTCTTTACGTGGCCTGACAGTAAACTGTTGTACCTCAATCACCTGCTGCTGGTCAGCCGTGCGGATCTTGCGGTTAGACATTGCTTCCGCTTTCGCCCAGACCGTGGTGACGTATTCCGGCGTGACGGTTTCAGTGCCGAAGCCATCACGGGTAATCACAGGGCGAAACAGTCTGATACGTTTGTTGATTTCATTCGCCAGCATCCTGACCTCCTAGACGGGTTTTATCCGATAATCATCCAGTAAGTCCCTGAATCCCGGAGGAAGTCGCTTCGGGTCGCGGGTCTCATACCAGAACCCCACCGCCAGCATTAAAGCCAGCTTAATCAAGGGGGTGAATAGCATCCCGTTAGGGTCGGTATCAGGCACCACTTCTTCGTAGACATTGCGATTCAGGTAATTGATAGCCTTTTCTCTGGCAGACTCAAGATAAGCTTGCAACAGGGTATCTTCTTCATCGGAGTCAATCCGACACTGCAAGCGCAGCTCTTCAATCGTGGGTAGCGACATATTTCCCCCCAATAATAAGGCGGCACGAGGCCGCCCAAAGATGACTTACTTCCCACCCGCGGCCGCTTTCAGCAGCTTCACTGCGTTGCTGTCCACTAACAGGGACCCCACGCGCTTAGTGGTGTAGAACTGCACAAACGGTTTGTTGGTGTACGGATCGCGCAACATGCGCACCCCGAGGCGATCCAGAATAGTGTAGCAACGCTTGAAGTTACCAAACGCCACCGGCACCGCATCTGCGCCCAAGTCCGCAAACTGCTCATTCTCCGCAATGCCGTAGCCCAGCAAAGCGGAGGGTTGCCCTAACTGCAAGCCCGGCTGCCACAGGTAGTTGCCCTGGCTGTCTTTCAGGGTACGTACCTTAAACAACAGGTTGTTGTTCATCATAAATTTCGCCCCGGTGCGGTAAGGCTTACGCAGGGTGTAAATGAGCTGCATGATTTCGTCCGCGGTGATGTCAGTCGACTTTTTCAGCAGCAGGTGTTGCAGGGTGCCCCACTCGCGATCTTTGTCTGCTTTGTCATCACTGCCATATGCTAATAGGCCTTTTGGCTTTTTAACACCATTGCCGTTAGTGAACGCAGCTTCTTCTTGCTCAGCAAATTCAATAGTCAGTTCACCCGTGATAAATTGCTCAACATTAAAGAAAGCATCATCAAGCATGGTTTGTGTTGCTGCTGGGTTGCCGTAAATTTCACCCCAGATTGGCTCAATAGAGGTTAATTTTGAGGTGCTGGTCTCAGGGCGTTCATCCACTTCACCAACCCAGCCACTGTTAGTTCCGCCTTGATTAACCAGACGTTTAAAGTTAGGCGAACCCACGGTGACAACATTACACTCCTGACGCATAACCACTTCATCACGCAGTGCCGTAATGATATTGCGATCCAGTTCTTCCGGCACAGCATAGCCGCCATCGGGATCGGTCGTGGTCTGCATCGCCTTTTGTTCCAGTTCGGCCAGCCCGTCTTCCCTGCCCTTGCGGATAAACTGGCCAAAGGCGGCCTTGTGTTCACTCACCACTTTGCTGTTGGTGCCGCCTGCCGGGCGTTTCAGTCCGGCCAGCTCTTCTTCCAGCCCGGCTTTCAGGGTATCCAGCTCGGACAGCTTGCCATTCAAGGTTTCCACCTGTCCGGCTAATTTGCCTTTTTCCGCCTCAATTGCCTCAATGCGCTTATCGTTCTTTTCTTTGAACTCATCAAAACGCTGCTGGATTTCCTGCGCGACCTGTTGTACGTCTTTGACTTCAATAGCCATAAAAAACTCCGGTTAGTTAAAATGTAATGATTTCAGTGCATTCAGTGCAGACACGGTGTCCACGTCGCGCGGAGACAGTGACTTATAGCCCTCTGCCATAAAGGCTTTGGCCTGAGAGCGAGAGAGTCCAACGTCACGCAGGACTCGCTCAATACTCTTTTGTGAGGGTAATTCGCCGCGGGCAAACGCCGATTTCACGTTGTTTACCCTCGCTTCGTCGTTAGCGGGAAAGGTCACCAGACTCACTTCCCATAAATCCAGCTCTTTTAGTAAAAATGCCTCTTTGCTCCGGTCATATTCCCAATCTTTCAGGATATAGCCGATAGACAGCCCGGAAAGCGAACCGGCTTTCATGTGGGCATGTGCCCGTTTTGCCAATGGATCATCGTCAACCAACAGTCGCCCTTTGAGGTATAGGCCAATCTCATCTTCTTTCATCTCGGTATAGATACCGATCGGCTCATCCATCCGGTGCTGCCAGAGCAACGCGGGCAGGCTGCCTTTGTCACCCCACTGTGTCAGGGTGTTAGCGAACGCTCCCGGCAACACAATATCGTCGTAGCTGTCTTTGACCCCGAAAACCGAACCGTAGCCCTCGAACTCACCGGAGTCGCTGACGGATTTGATTTTCAGGGGAACATCAAGCCGCTGTTTGGTCATCATCGGCATGCGGTTTATCCTCCGTTGGGGGTTTTTTAGCGGTATTCTCCGGTTTGGTCGTCATATTCATCGGGGTAAGATAAATATCACCGCCCTCACGCGGGTTGAGTTCTTCCAGCTCCCGGCACTCGTTCGGTGAGTAGATCCCCCAATTAATCCCGGTCGCGTAGGCTTCAAAGCGGGATTTCATATCACCACGTAACAGGGCACCCGTATTGAACTTGGCATAAAGCCGTCCCTGCTGGCTGCTTTTCACCAGCCCGGCATTAATCCGTTGTTCAATGCGGATGAGATAGGGGACGAGTGAATAGTTGATAAACCCAATCCCTAAATTCTCAATGTTGTTAAAGGTGGCGCGGTCAGTGTTCTGCACCATATGCAGGGGCACCCGGAAGATGCGGCAAATTTCCTCCAACTGAAACTTGCGGGTTTCCAGAAACTGTGCATCTTCGGCGGATAAGCTGATTTGCTGCCATTTCAGCCCGGCCTCCAGGATGAGAGGTTTATGGGCATTGACCAACCCCTGATGGCGGGACTCAAAATCCGCTTTCAGCCGCTCAAAAGCCTCGTTTTTCAGTGGCTGATCCGTTTGCAGGACGCCGCTGGTGACCGCCCCGTTACCGAACAACCGCGACCCGTGCTCTTCGGTCGCCAGCCCTAACCCTATCGCCTGTCGCGCATAGGCAATCGGGCTTAACCCCACAAGTCCATTCAATGTAAAGATGCGCACATGCCAGATTTCATTCTGGCTCAGGGTGGCGGTATCACCGTTCGGAAAGGTCACCTGGTATTCCGGCAGCCAGTCATTATTCAGTTTCGGTGCCACGCTGCCCGGATCGAGGGGCAATAATTCCACCACTTCCCCCAACGCCTTCACCTTGTAGGCATAGAAGTTGCCGCGCAGGCACAGGCAGGCAATCAGCAACTCCCAGAACTCCTGCGGGGTCATGTAGTTATTAGGCTTTACCGACAGTAGCTTATGCAGCCGCTCGTTGACGGCGCGCCGGTTCCCCCTGTCCAGTTGCTCATACAGCGAACAGGGCAGCATACCGACCGATTCTGCCAGCACCCGCACACAACTGAATACGGCGGTCAGTTGCATCGCTAATTGCGGGCTGACCCGCCGTCCGGTGTAAGTGTCATAGGACAAGCCGATCAGTTCGCTCAACTCCCGTGAGGTCATCGGTTCGGCGGATTTTCGAAACAGTCCGGGAAAGAACATCAGGCCTCCCTATCCGGTGTGTGACCCAGCATCCGCGAGACCAGATACGACCAGCCCAGACACAGCCCGCCCGCCACCATGAACCCCGACGCTGGCAACAACAGCCACGCGCCATAAGACAATAGGCCGCCGCCTGCCAGTCCGACCAGCGGGGTAACATAAATTAACAGTTTCATAAAAACCTCAGAGGGAACGTAAACCCCGATTGATCAGGATGTCAGAGAGACTTTCCGGCTGCTCACCCCCATTCACCAGCAACCGGCTCAGGGCAGTAAACAACGCAACGGGACCATCGATTTTGGCTTCCGGCGTGGATTTGTTGGGGAAAATGTTGTCATTTTTATCCGGCTTGATGGTAACGTTACTCATCATCCAGTTCATCACCGGGTGGGCGTTATGGTGGAATTTGCCGCTGTACACCGCCGCTTCCAGTGATTTCATGGCTTCGGACAGGTTACGCACGGTTTGCGCCACTTCCACCAGAGGTACGCCGTCTTCCTTCAGTGCCAGACTGAACTGGAGCGCACTCCACGGATCGAAGCCCAGCTCTTTTAAGTTGTCGCCAGCCACCCATTGCAACAGTTCTTCTTTTATCTGGGCATGATCGACTACCTCACCCTCGGTCAGTGTCAGGACACCCATCTCATCCCACTTGCGGTAAAGCTCCGCCATTTGACGGGAGCAACGTTCCAGTCGGCCTTCCGGTAACCAGAACTTAAAGTCAGCATGGACATGTCCGTTATTGCCCTGCCACACCTTGACGGCGGCACAGATATCAATCTTGTTCGCCAAATCCACGCCGACCCACATCGGGTAGGTTTTCAGTTCATGCGGGGGTGCCAGCGGTTCGCAGTCATCCCACTTAAGCATATCCATCCACGCCGATTCCGCTGTAACCCACAGGTTCATGTGCTTGGTGAAGAAATTGTGCCGCGCTGAGACCTGTTCTTTGGCCTTTTTCGCCAGCCGGCGCAGGTCATCCCAGCGTTTGCAGATACCCAATCCGGGGTTGGCTTTCTGCCACACGGTCTCATCAAACGGGTCGTCGTCTTTATCCAGCGTATAAATCAGGGCGAAGAAGGTGTCATCCGGGGCTTGCCCGCGCAATACCTTGATAGCATAGTCGCGCAGTTCGTAACAAATACCTTCCTTATTAAAGCCCGCCGTCGTGATCCCAAACAGCAGGGACTGCAAGCGTGCACCGGTGGCCGTTTCCAGTACATCCCACACATCACGGGTGCGGTGTGCATGCAGCTCATCGACAATCCCACAATGGATATTGAGGCCATCAAGGTTATTGGCATCACTGGACAGCGGCTCAAACTTGGAGGCCGATTGTTCCTGATAAATCGCCAGCTTATTGAACGCAAACAACCGGCCTAACGTGGGTCTGGCCTGCTTGATCATGCTCTTTGCATCCTCAAACACGATACGGGCCTGATCGCGGGTTGTCGCCGCCGAATACACCTCCGCCCCGCCCTCACTGTCCGCGCCGGTCATGTACAGCCCGATGCCAGAGGATAAGGTCGATTTGGCATTTTTACGTGCCACTTCGTTATACGCGGTACGGAAACGACGCACCATCACCGGTCGTCCGCTGCCATCATTGCGCAGGACGGTTTCGCCAGTCTGTTCATCAATCAGCGGACGGACAAAGCCAAAGATATTGATGAGAATAAAAACATGCCAGTCCATCAGATCAATGGGCTTCCCTGCCAGTGCACCCTTGACATGGGGCACGAATTTGTAAAAGTTCAGGATATGCTGGGCGCGGGGTTCACTGAACACAATGCCACGGGCTTCTCCGGTTTTCAGGTCATTCAGGAAACGCTGGCAGGCGAGCTGCACCAGTTCCCCGGCGACAATCTCACCCGCTACGACCCGTTCGGCGTAGCGAATGCCATCAGATACTTTTGCCATACTAGTCTCTCATCTGTAACAATTCAGCCAGCGGATCGGCCTTGTCTTCTCCGGCCATATTGACCTTGGTGCGACTGGAGGGTGACATACCGAATGCACTCAGCATGGTGTGAATACGCTTCCACGCATCAGCCTTCATGCCGGCCGCTGGGTGGGCTTTGATTAATCCCTGATCGGTTCGGTAGGTGTAGCCTTCTTTCTCCAGTGTGTCGCAGTGCGTCCGGTACTCGACGTAAGCTTCAATCAGTAATTCAAGGGCTTTGGCGTCGAGGTGGGTTAACACGCCGACTTTATCCAGTTCGCCGGCGATCCGCTCATGCCAATAGCGCCCCATTTTCCCGAAATGCTTGGGAACATTAGGCACCCCTTTTTCCGGCATCGGTTCATGGGCGTTAATCGGGCGTTTTGATGGGTTACCCCTCACCAAGCGCAGGTGAGTCGGGGTTGGCGGTCGTCCTGCCATGTGATTTCTCCTGTAAAATGGTGCAGTTGGGGCACCCCAAAAAAAGGTTTGCATTTCGCGGCGATGTGAAAAGAGGTAAGGCGGCGGTCCTTAAGGGTGAGCGGGGTAGCTATTTCACCCGCCCCTCCCTCTGTATGATTATGTCAAAGGTGAATGATTTCCATTGAAACTAAATGCGAATATCGCTGCCGTCTGCCATCTCGTTAGTGACAGCAAAGGTCACCGTTAATGTGGGATGGACATCCTTCCCCTTGGTTTCAACCATCACGTTCTTCTGGTTGGATAACAACGTGCCATCGACGCTCAGGGCATACCCCTTGAAGTTACCACCCTTGAATACCCGTGATAGCTTGACTTGTCTCTCACTCATCGTAGTCTCTCTGTTGCAGTCTTACGTTTATGGCAAGGGAAGCAGAGAAGCTCCAGATTGGTTAGCTCATCTGTTCCACCGTGTGCCTTGGGCTTGATATGGTCAACGGTTGTCCCTGTGATGGCTCTTCCCTCACGTAAGCATTGCTGGCATAAGTGCTTGTCCCGTTGTTTGACATTTGCTCGTAGCTTGTCCCATTTACTACCATAGCCGCGGGCATGTCGGTTCTGGCCTTGCTGGTGAGATTGCCAGCCTGTGTGTAGATGGTCAGGACAGTAGCCGCTGCGATCGATTGTTGTCTTGGGGCAGCCACGCTTGCGGCAAGCTCGGGGGATACGCGGAGGCATAGTGTCACCTCACCACGTCGAAAACAGTCCGCCACGCTCACTCTCACGCGCAACGAATTGACGCAGTTCTTCCCGCACTATCTGGCGAATGTGATTATCATGGGCTTGATTTATCTTCGCTGAGTTAATAGATGCTGACTTAATAAAAATCTTGCCTGCAAAACCGCACTGCTTTTCCATCTCATTGATGATGGTGGCAGCGTCTTTGTATTCCGCCTGCTTCGTACCGACCTCACGCCGACCATGAATGCGATTCATCAGTTCAGCGATATGCCCTAACTGAGATGCCAGTTGGTTTAATGCCTTGGTGTCATATTTGATATCAATGGTAAATGTGCTCTGTGACATTGTGTTCCCCATAAATCAGAATAATTAACTGGTCGGGTTGATATAACCCCGGTGAATCACTTGACTCGATTCCAAGGGTCAATGTATGGGGTATCCAAGTAACGGTCTCGCCCGTGATTAGGGTGAAAATTAAACCTCTGATTCCCCTCAAGTCGAGCTTCAATAGCCTCATCCATTGACGTAAATTCGCCAAGATTAACTGTGTTGTCTAAATGCCTTAGACTGGCTATCCATTTTCGCTTCTTACGATCAAAGCTAACTCCGTTGACGCCACTGATGTTCGTGGAGTGCATGGCTTGGTTTTTCATATTTTGCAAATGAGTAACAAGCCTTAGATTTACAATTCGATTGTCATCACGAATGTGGTTTATATGATCAATAAATAGGCTGCTTGGTATTGATCCATGAGCAAATATCCAAATAGCTCTATGAACACGGATAGCTATCCCTTTAGTATGAACAACCACATACCCACATCCATCCTTACCACCAGCTCTTTTCCCTACGTATTGAAGACTCCACATTTTGTGAGCGAAATCATTATTAAACTGGTGCCTATCTCTTGGCTTCCAATACAGCTCACCAAGTTCTATATTGCATGTGAATACCTCTGATAATTCAGATAATGATAAGTCCATTGCTTTTCCTTATGGTGATAAGCCTAAGTTCACGCGGATATAGCAGTCCACAGAGTTAAAGCAAAACCGCTTACCCCATAGACTTATCCCGTAAGGCTCTGTGTTTGAATGCCCCGTGACGGGCTGATGTAAAACTAATTGATTGGATTAATCAGATTCGGAGTTAAGTAAACCGAAGCCCAAAACCTATACAAAACTCTATCAAGCACCCGTTTATTGGATGCCTTGCAGAATTTTGTAAAATCACCGCTTCCTTGGTTTCTCTGCCGAATATTTACTCGCCCATGCCTTAGCAATGTCCAGACAATCATCAAACAGCTTGCCTTTCCTGCTGGCTGACGCTGAACGGCGGTAATGTTCTTTTGCGCGGTCACTTGCCATCCCTGCTATAGATGAAGAAAAGCCGAGCTTGGTTAACTCGGCCTGTACGTTCTTCTCGATAAACTGTTCGTGGTTCATGCGAGTTCTCCCTCATCATCAGGGAACTCATCAAGTCCGGGCAATGCAAGTTGTGATAATTCAAGAATGGCCTTCTCAGCCTTACGAATCTTCTTAAGATGGTGCTTGCGCAAGTTCATCAAATCACTGCCTTTGCGACCGAAGTTGTCGAATGACCATTTATTGGCAGCCACCAGACGATTCTGCATTTCACCAATGGTCAGCTCCTTGAGGCTTTCCATATCCATCAAGGACAAATCTCGTGGCTGACTTTCCTTTTCTATTAAATCCAGCACCCATTTACGCAGTTCCTTTGCTACAGGAGTGTCAGCCAACATTCCCAACAGATAGAGTCCACGCAATGAAAATATACGAACCCGCGTCTTCAAATTTCTATAAGTAATTGATTCTTTCGAGGTCACTGTTGTAATGACCTCGGTCATGGCTGAAGTGAACTCATCGGAATTAGCGTTATACAGATTGGTTACTGATTTGGTTTTGGCGTAATCCAATAACTGAGCAACTTGTTTACCCGTAAACCAAATTTTCCCATCGCCATTGTCAAAAGGGATCACTTCTTTTTCTTTGAAAGTTAATGCTGTACTCACGATGCTTATCCTTACTTAGGTAATGAACCTTTGCCGAAATAGGAAATCAGCCCATCGAAGAGCATCAGCAAGCTGACTCCTCAAAGGCTCACTCCTAAATAGGGGTTCGATGTTTAGATTGGCGCTTTCGGTGCGCGGTGAAAATAAAAATGCCACCATCCCGTGTGCGTTGGGTACGCGATGGGAACGGGTGGCAGCATGGGTTATTTCTTTAACCACTCAAGGGAATGGGTAGAGGAATAAAAAAACCACCACGGGATGTGATGGCTTGGGGTTTGGTGATAACTAAAGCGTTAGAGTGATTTAATGATCATCATTCATTGTGAGATAGCAACTACACTAAGTTTTTTTCACTTTTTTCTTAGAGTTTGTCTGATATAGTGTCTGGGTAATTTGTGAAGTGAAATAGTCCTCATCCAAAAAACTCAATAGCCTCTTGATGTGTTTTTTTTCTTGTGGCATTGCAATTCTCTTTTCACCGTCATCTTCATATATCTCTAAATCAAGAGTTACGTCATTTACTTTCGCTATGGATAACAAATCGTCTACAGTGTAATCCTCTAAGACTCTTGATTTATTTATCAATGATACTTTCTTCCTTATTACAGTATCTGCGACACTTGTAAGGTCAAATCCATTTGTAATATGGAAATGCTCATGATTCGAAAATGCCCTTAAATCATCATCAGTGGCTTCTTTAAAATATCCATCGACATCGAATATTCTTCTCAACATATGAAAACTTTTGAATTTTAATTTATTATTTTCAAGTATTGCAGTTAACTTATTATCGATAACCAAACCATCGGAATCAGACAATTTAAAGGTATTTTTATCTTGAAATATACTATGAAACAATGTTTTTTTATTATCTATTATTTGCCTTTTATCAAAACATTGAAGATAAGCTTTTATATTGACACCTGTTTCAGATGAAATAATTTCACCAGAAAACAATGCTTTTATGTTAAAAATAGATATCTCCTGAGGACTCCACTCTTGAATTGAGGTAGGAGTCTGAATTGCATCAAGAACACCTATAACATCATCAAAATTATCAATGCAAAAATACTCCGCAGGACTGGTAATATAACCGCCACTAAACTCTACAGATGTTGTGTAATTATTTTCAAAATATTCTTTTTGTTTTTCAAACAAGGTACTTACAGATCTTTGTGTCGTTGAGTCTGTGATAACCCTCACAATTTTACCAGTGTCGGTTATAGCAAATAATTCCATAAGTAATTTCCTTTGTGAATTAAACAACAATGTATGTGTGAGCTGTTAGCTTTATAACATCTAATCTATCGTTATTCACTGAAAATAAATCTGTTTTGGTAATCAATACAAAACTAACACCCGTCTCATCTTCTGCTTCATAAAACTTATAACCGAAGAATGATAGCAACGGATTAAAACTATAACCCTCAGAGAAAGAAACATAAATAAGCAAACTAATGTAAAAGAATGCAGCAATTTTCCAGTCAAGAAATGTTCCAGACGTACTAAGTAATGGAAATAAATATGTCAAAAAGTAATTAGTTACTTCTTTGTTAGCCGGAGTGGCTGTTTTTATATTCTTTTTTGTTTGTTCTGAATGATGAATAGAATAATTCAATATAAAAATACAGAAACAAACACTTATAACTCCTATAGCTATATATACACCAAGCATGATATGGTTTTTTTGGATAAGAGACAAATAGGCCAATGTGATGCATACAGGAGCCACAGAAGTTGCAGTTAATGCAAGACGAGCAAATTTGTTTAAAAACATTCCCTCCTCCTTCATTGTGACTGTATAAAAAACCAGTATACATCAATTAAACTCAAAAACGAATAATTACTTTATATTGATAAATAACACCAACTCATTCAAGAACTAAAACATCAACCACTCAAACGAGTACCAACACCACGCCCTTAACCTACTCCTGCCACTCCTGAGCAAATGATTCTGGGGTGGTGATTAGAATGTCATTGGCCGGGCCACTGCACGAACCCAGCACATAATCCCTTTTTGCAAGTCCGTACGGCCTTCATTCAGCCAACGCATATCAATTTGATGACTGCCCGTTTGTGTGTTGGTAACCACAAGATAGTCATAGAGCTTACCTAGTTCCTCTCCAAGTGCCTTAATCTTGTTCATGCAATCAATGTCATCTTGGGTTAATTCACGGTAACCCGTAATTTTACGGTGTTGGTTTTCCATTATTTCCTCTGCATTCAGTCTTCGCCCAATCCCTCAATCCGAGGAGCTGGGCTTCAAGGGTTTCGAGTTCTCCGAGGAGACGTACATAATCCTGTTCAGCGTCTTTCGCCAGTCGGGCGGGTCTTGAACCATCCACGCCGGAGGGGGCAGCGGTTTCAGACACGGGACACTCGGCTTTGACGTACACGCGCTTAATGTCAGCGCGCAGAGTATCGCTAAGCTCATCAAGTTTAGTCTTGGCATTGGCGAGTTCCTGAATGTGTTTGGTGTCTAACTCTGTGAGGTGCTTGATTTGCTCTTGCTGCTCATTTATCGCGATGACCTGCTCGTCATACTGTAGCTTTAACCTAGCGTATTCTTTGGCTTTGTCCTGATATTTGCCGTAGCCAAACCAGACCAAAGTAGAAAGAACCGCCAGATAGCCGTAAGCCAGGTATTGAGTGTTGAACTTCATAGCAACTCAAACGCTTTTTCAAACGTTGCCTCAGAATAAGGCTGCTTGCCGTTCTCCATCTGTATCATCGCCTTAGTCAATGCTGTCATGATGGATTTATCGTTAACATCAATCACTGCATGGCTGGATACACCGACTGTTTGGCTCACATAGGTAATATAACTCTCAGTGTCATTCTCATTTGGTGGTGCCCAGCGAGAAATAAACTGGCGGATGGTATTATCGCCGTAGAGTTTCACGTAATTGCGCAGGATTTTGAGCATCGCCCGAATACCGTACTCTGGTGCGATAAACTGACAGAATGACTTATCAGTCTGCCTGCTGCACAGTCCCTGCCATTGGTCACCGTGGCGGATATTGCCCGGATTGTTGTTCCTAATACCTCTGGTCACTGTTTATCTCCCAAACGTTTGTTAATGGCACGCAGCGCATATTCCCGCAGCTTCTCAACACCAATAAAACCAATGGCACCGCCGATAGCCGGTGCAAAATTGGCAGGAATGCCGAACATCTCTAACCCACTGGATACACTCCATGACAGCGCACCACACAAGAGTGCCTCGACCCAGCGGTTCTTTCGTTCCACGCCGTCATAAATCAGGCGCCCGTAGCAAATCAAGGCAGCCAAAACAGAGCCGGATATTTGCGGCCATGAGTTTTTCAGGCCGTTTAATATGTCAGCCCATAAGTCAGGATTTTCTTTCATCTTCATATTCCACCCCATCTGAACAATGGGCGTCCGTGGGGTGAACGATGGTTACCCCTGTGAGTCGGTTAAAAGTAATGGGTTGATAGTTAAGGTAGGCTGTTAGATCAGCCAAAAATCAATCAACCCACAGAGGGATGGCTGATTACCTCTAAAAAGGAAAATCATGGATAACGAATTAGTCGAGTATCAACTTGCGTTTTTACTGGCGATCTCAATGGCAGAGGCCGAGGAAAATGCAGGCGATTTGCGTGCAAGGATCACTAAATATATGGATAAATTGTTTAAATCAGACAAATCTCTTCATAAGGAAAAACACGCAAGAGCCTTATCGTCCATATATGCCAAAGCTGATAATATGTATTTTGATATGATCAGAAAAGAAAACTAATCATACCAATCCCCAATCATTTGGGGATTTTTAAATCCTTCATCGTCTTCTCAGCAAAAGCCACTGCTCTGTCATTAAATGCTTTCAAGGTAACTTCATCCGTTACAAAGTCTTCTGAATATTCAAATGAGACCTTCAAGCCGTGTACATCACTAATGCCAGCAACAACAACTTTAGCTGTCAGTGTATTAATAATAGCCGCGCTAAAATCACCGTTACCTTCTTTCGCTAGTTCGAGCTTAGCTCTATCAATCCGGTTAGATTTTTGTGGCATGGAGACTTCGATATTCATCATTCACCTCGCTAGTGAGTTAATAGGTTGCCAGCCGCAATAGGAGAGACTGAGGTTCTGGGGGTGATTGCGGTGGCAAATTTGGAGCTATGTTGTTGACATTACTTATCAGTCACGCTTTAGCATGAGGCCAAACACACAACCAAAACTAAACATTGATACACTAAGGGAAATTAACGTAATTATGGATATTTCCATAAAGCGCCTCACAAAACAAAAAAAAGCCACGCCATGCGCAGCCTTGAATAATGAGCTGTTCGTAATTCCTAACTATTTGAATTTGTTCCGATGCCGGAATTCCGATAACGGGATTTTGAACTACTGCATATTTTGCAGGAGTCAGGTTGTAAACCCTGAGTTGACTACGGGTAGATAACAAAAAACCCCGCCGAAGCGAGGTAAAATGTCTGAAATAAATAAACCAGTAATAACGCTATATCACTGTTTCTCATCTATCGAGAAATGCCAATAAGCTACGTGACATAGCTATCACTCTTATCACAATAGCAGCATTTTTACGATCGTAAAGATTTATTTTTAAAAGTTACTGCATAATTGGTGTTGGTTAATATCCAGCGGCTCTTTCTGGACGTATTTGTCCATTTCCAGTGAAATATCCAGCATCATTAACATGCCCTCAATAACACCCTCTGCCTTTTGTAGCCTCTTCCCAATGTGCGTATCAGAGCAATGATAGTCATATGCCAACTGCATAAACGTCTTGCCAAATACGTAATAGTCGAACAATAAATCATGAGCCTCGCTATTGTTCTTGTTCAGTCTTGCCATGCAACCGGAAATAATGATGGCATCATCATCACAGCACTGCGGGCGTGACTTAACCTTGTTCGGGATTAACCCCTTAAATCCTGCGGCAATAGATGACCAGTGAACACCGTCACTGTTATCAGCCGCCCATGCTCCCCAGCGTTCCAATACCATCTGAATATCACGCATTATGCTGTCTCCGCTGTCTTTTTCATAAATGTCAATTCTCTGGCCTGATCCCCGTTCTGGAGCAGGTCGTTAAAATCACCAAAGTCAGGCCAGCGAACACTGACCTTTTCTAAGTTGTTATTTGCTTTTAGATTTTTAGTTGCACACGCCATTGCCGCCGCATGACCTGTGGCGCTCCAGTCGTTATCTGCGAAGATAATTAAATGCTTAACGCCCCTGGGAACCAGAAAGCGCTCCATAAACCCCGCGTTCACCACTGACCAGGTATTGACGCCGTAGATTTGTTTACAGGACAATGCGGTTTCGATACCCTCTGCAATCCCCAATGTTGAATCAACAGGAAACATACGTATCGCGGGTGACTGAGCATGGTCGCGATAGCTATCTTCCTGCATGGCATCCAGTTTCTTTTGCGGGGTAATATCGGCCTTTCTATCGCCATCAAGGTAGGTGCGGTGCAGATAACACAGCGTACCTTTAGCGTCCGTCACCAATGACCAGATAGCCTGTAGCTTCCCGTTACGGACAGGCTGTTCGGCGCAGTACTTCACATTGTCGGCGGGTAGAACATGAATACCCCGATTTCTCAGGTAGGCTTCACCTTGCGTGCCTTTCAGTCCGGATAAGTTGGTGGCATAGCAGGCGGTCACTCTGTTTCTGAATGTGGTGATATTGGTCTCTTTTTTCCCCACGCTGCGCTTATCCGACTGGATGCCCAATAGCAGATCAATCTCATTGGCCAGTGCCTTATACTCTTTCCCCTGTGTCAGAGTGAGTAACTTCCAGCCATCCCCTGCGTTACAGGTGCAGATGAACGTTCCCCTGCCGTCCCGATCATCAATGCGAAACTTACCTTTTCGCCCGCATATCGGGCACTTCCCTTTAAAATGATGCTTGCCTGTCACAGGCGGCAATTTGTAATAAGCGAAGATCTCAGGCCAGCGCCCTATCACCGCATCGGCGGTTTTTATTCTGTTCATCGTGTTTCGCCCTGACTGGATGACATACCAAAGCGCTCACGGATATCGCTGACCTTGCGTTGAGCCACCTCAAGGCTCAGTTCCCGCTGTTCGTCATTGGACGGCGGCGCTTTCTCCGCTTTCTTGCGGGACTTCGCCCACGCAATCTGTTTATGTTTGATAAAGTTATTCACTTCGGGGGTCAGTTCCTGTGGGGTGTTGTGGAACCCGCGCGGCCAGACACCGAACTTTTCCTTAAAGGTGTTGGCTACCCAGCCATCACTGAACGTCTTGCCCTGTGAAGCCCGCTGGTTCTGGTAGTACTTTAGTTGCGAGTAGAAACCCTGCTTTTCGGCCTGTGTGTAAACACGCTCTTTCTTGCTGAGTTTTTGGATGGTACGACTGGTATCGACCTCAATATCCTCACCTGACAATGGCTTAAAGTCGCATTTCGGGCAGGCATAAACGCCCGCGGGTTTCATGTAATGGCAGGAGGGACATTCTTTAGGTAACTTCTCGCGTTTCTCCTGCTCACGGTAGCTATCACGGGTTTTCATGCCATCGTTTTTATTGGGTAGCTCGTCATACTCGATATCATCGGGGTAACCGAGGCGATGAACCGTGCCGGAGTGATCAAGAATGATGCACCTGTCCTTACCTTTGGCAGTACGCAGGCCCCTGCCGATTGTTTGGAGCCAGCGAATTTCTGACTTGGTAGGGCGAGCGTAGATGATGCACCGGACATCACTGTCAAAACCCGCCACCAGCACGCCCACATTGACGATAATTTTCGTTGCACCCTGCTCAAACCGATGGATAATCAAGTCCCGTTCTTCGGGCGGCGTACTGGCAGTCATGACTTCCGCGTTAACACCCGCGCGATTGAATTCGACCGTGATAAAATTGGCATGGCTGACATTGACGCAAAAACAAATCGTGGGCTGGTTCTCGCCCAATTTCAGCCAACTACTGACGATATCCCCCACCAAATCAGCCCCGCACATGATTTCGGCTATCTCATCTTCCTTGTAGTCACTGCCATACTCAGCACTTCGAGTGGATTTCACCCCCATCAAATCAGGCTTGGTGGGTGCATAGAACTCATAACTACTCAGGTCACCACGCTGGATCAACTCTTTTATCGTGGTCGGCTTAATCAGCTTCTGGTAGTAGTGACCGAGGAACGGCGAGAAAGGAGTTCCTGACAAGCCGATAACCTTGCAATTTGTTTCGGTTGTCAGTCGGGTGATTTCTTCCAGTATCTTTTTGCGTTTCAGATGTGCTTCATCAATCACCAGCAGAGCAATATCTTCGGGAAATTCACGGCGGATTAGCGTATCAGCCGAGGCGATTTGAATTAGCTTAGACGAGTCTTGATTGGGGTGATCACGCCAGATATACGCGATTTCATCTTCCGGTAACCCATATTCGATAAAGCGCTGGGCAGTCTGGTTTATCAGGACGGTAAATGGGGCAACGAAGAGAACCCGCATTCCCTTTGACACAAAGCCGTAGGTGATAAATGCGGATAACGCTGTCTTACCTGCACCTGTGGGTGCGTACACCATGAAAGAGTTGAAGTTCTTCCAGCTCTGACGCAGCATGTTTAGTGCGCGTTCCTGAGCAAGCTTGGGGGTAATTTCTAGCATCCTTTCGCCCCCTGTTTATTTTCCTCGGTTCCCATGCAATAATTCTGCACAGGTAACTCTTCGTTAGTACCGACTGCAAGAACCTGAACAGTTTTACTCGCCAAAGGTTGGCTGTTCGGTTTCTTGCATCCCGCTCTGTTTAGCTGCTTAAGCTCTTTGGTCATCCTCGCAATTACTTTTACCAATGCACCTTCCGCTTCGACTAATGCCTTTCCTAATCCGATTAACAGTCTCTTGTTTTTGTTTAACATTGATACCCTCACTTGAATAATTTCCACTGCCAGAGCACAACCTTTCCTAACTTCTGTGGCTTCTCAGCCCTTGCTAGCACCTGAATTTGGTGGCACGGATCACATCAACGCCGTTCACGCTGTAGCGCAAAGGCTGCTTGCCATCTTTGAGCAGCACGAAGCCGGATATGCCAGTGGGCAGCTCGCTTAATTTCAACAGTGATCGTTTACGCGGTGATCGGTTGTCAGCCTCGATAGCGCATTTCGCCCCTGCGTGAGTGGTCACCATGTAATCGACACGTCCATTACGGCCATCGCTTAATCCGGTCACGGTG